>JAWXBS010000078.1:0-21337 GCA_034440275.1 Alphaproteobacteria bacterium | reverse complement strand
CGCCAAGGCGGGTCTGCGCGCGATGACGCAGAGCATGGCGCGCGAGCTGGGCCCGCAAGGCATCCATGTGGCGCACCTCGTCATCGACGCCGGCGTCGACACGGCCTTCGTGCGCGACCGCATCAAGGAAGCGCGCGGCGCAGAGGCGCTGGAAGCCCTGCCGCCGGATACCCTGATGAACCCGGACTCCATCGCCGAAACCTATTGGCGCCTGCACACGCAGACGCGCGACGGCTGGACCTTCGAACTCGATCTCAGACCTTTCGCGGAGACATGGTGATGCAGCCGGAGTTCCTGTTCGATTTCGCAAGTCCGAATGCGTATCTCGCGCACAAGGTGATCCCGCAGATCGAGGCGCACACAGGCGCCGCGTTCAAATACACGCCCGTCCTTCTTGGCGGCATCTTCAAAGCCACCGGCAACCAGGCGCCGATGATCGCTTTTGGAAATATTCGAAACAAGATGGACTACGAATTGCTGGAGACGCGCCGTTTCATCGCGCGTCACGGCCTAGAAGCGTTTCGCATGAATCCGCACTTCCCTGTCAACACGCTGCTGCTCATGCGCATCGCCGCTGGCGCGGAGGTCGACGGCGGCCTGCCAGCCTATATGGAAGTCGCGTACCGCCACATGTGGGAGCTGGGCTCGAACATGGGCGATCCGGCGGTGGTGCATGCCGCGTTGACGGACGGCGGGCTCGATGCCAATCGACTGCTCGCGCGGGCGCAGGAACAGGACGCCAAGGATCGCTTGATGGCGAACACCACCGACGCCGTCGAGCGCGGCGCCTTCGGCATCCCGACCTTCGTCGTCGGCACGGAAATCTTCTTCGGCAAGAACACGCTGCGCGACGTCGAGGAGGAGATTGTCGCGCAACGACGCTAGGCGGCTATGCTCTGCGCATCGATTCGTTGAGGCGCGGAGGGCGAAATGCTCGAATCACTTGGTTCATCTCTGGGGTGGGCATGGATTGCGGCGCCCCTGGCGGCGCTCGCGTCCGGCATCTTCATCATCTTC
Organism: Alphaproteobacteria bacterium; assembly: GCA_034440275.1. Taxonomy (GTDB): domain Bacteria; phylum Pseudomonadota; class Alphaproteobacteria; order Caulobacterales; family Aquidulcibacteraceae; genus VFBF01. The sequence goes on along the minus strand of JAWXBS010000078.1, from coordinate 20,320 downwards.
CGTGGCGTGCGCAGCATGGGTCGGGGGCGGGTCATGACCGGCGGGCGCGGCGTCGCGACCGGACTGACCACGGCGGCGGCGGCCTGCATCGCGGCGCTCGTCGCGCTGAACATGCAGAGCTATTCGCGTCTCACCTGGGAAAAGCCCGTCGCCGAAATCACGGTGAAGCAGACGGACGCATTGCAGAAGCTCTACGACGTGACGCTCGTGCGCGCCGATGGCGCGGGCGAAACGCATTGTCTGCTGCAGGGCGATGAGTGGATTCTCGGCGGCCGCGTGCAGAAGTGGCAGCCGTGGGCGAACACGCTCGGCCTCAACGCCACCTATGAACTCGACCAGATGGCGAACAAGTACATCGACGCGCGCGAAGCCAACGGCAAGCCGATCACCGCATGCGACGTATCGCGTCCGCCAAATCCGATCCTCGCGCGGGCGCCGGAAGGCCTCAAGGCGTGGCTTTCGTCGATCTCGCTGGCGGAAGATCGCCGGTTCGGTTCCGCGAATTACATGCCGCTCGCCGATGGCGCTGCGTACCGGGTGGTCATCACCCAGTCCGGCTTCAACGCTGAAGCGGCGAACGATGCCGCAAGGGCGGCGGTCCGCTAGGTCCTTCGGGCGGCGTCTGCTAGTGTCGGGCCATGCTTTTCGTGCGGCGCACGCCCTCCCATCGTCGGCTCCGCGCCGTGGTCAGCGGGTTCACCGAACGCCGCGAGACCTTTGCGAAGCTGTCGTCGGTTCGCCCGCTTCCCGCACGACCGACGCAGATCCTCGAATTCTATCTCGCTGACCGGTATCGCGTCCGCGCGCCGGGCGGGGCGTTCTTCGTCAGTCCCGAAGCGGCGCTGGTGGGGCCGATGACGGAGCCCGTCGCCGAACTCGCCTTCGAGGGGACGATCGAGACTTTCACGATCCACTTTCAACCAACTGGTCTTGCGCGACTGTTTGGGGTGCCGATGGCCATGCTCGCCAATGAAGCGCCTGCCGCCGCCGATGTGCTGGGCCCATCGGTCGTGACTCTGGAGGCCGCCGTTCGGTGCGCTCAGACATTCGAGGCGCGGGTGGCTGTCGTGCAGGCGTGGATCGAAGATCTGCTTGCGGTCGCGCGCGACGCCAACAGCGTCGATGTGGCTGCGCGGGTGCTGGCGCGTGCGGGCGGGCGGGCCGAGATCGCTGCGCTGTCCGCGCGTGCGGGGCTGAGTCCCCGCCAGATGCAGCGTCGCTTCATCGACTCCGTGGGCGTCGCGCCGAAGCACTACGCGCGCCTGCATCGCTTCGCGGCGGCGCTTGGCGCACGTGAAGCCTCGCCCCGGCGATCCTGGACGGATATCGCGCACGCATTCGGCTTTTCCGATCAGGCCCACCTCGCGCGCGAATTTCGTGCGCTCGCGGGCCGCGCGCCCGGCGACTATTTCACCTCGCTGGCGGATGTCCCGGAAACAATGACTGAGCGCATGTCCGATTCATTCAAGCCTCTGACCGCAATCGCCCGCTAGACACCCCCATCGGCGTGACGACATGCCTTGGAGGTTTTCATGGATCGGCGGGGTCTACTTGGGTTTCTAGCGGCGGGAGCAGCGACATTGGGCATCACAGGGCAGGCCGAGGGCCACGAAACCACCGCCGGCGACGATGCGGCGGTCAGGGCGATGATCGACGCCTACCAGGCGTCCTGGAACGCCAGCGACCTCGATGCGATGGGCGCGCTCTACCGTCCCGAAATTCACTGGGTGAACGTGAAGGGGATGCATTGGCGGGGCTTCCCGGAAGTGGACCGCGCGCACCGGGTGTACTTCGACGTCATGTTCCGTGGCGTCCGTCAGGATCTAGAAGCTGTCGAAAGCATCACGACGATCGCGCCAGGCGTGGCGATCGCGGTGGTGAAGTGGCGCCACGGCGCCTTCCGCACGCCGTCGGGGCATCAGGCGCCCGAGATGCACACGCGCATGACGTTGGTGATGACGAAGGCCGCCGACGGCTGGAAGATCGTGCAGGGCTGCAACATCGAGATCGACGAACAGGCCGCCCAGTTCGATCCCATCCGGGGCGCCGCCATGCAGGGGCCGCCGCCGGGGCATTAGGGCCGCCTGCGGGACGCCGTCTGGCCCAATGGGGCGGTTTGTGGCACACGAACCGCCTCATGACCTCCCTGATCGACAACCGCCCGCCGGCCTCGTCGCCGGCCCTGCCTTCCCTTGTCGGCGCAACCCGCGAGGAGCTGCGCCTGCGGCTGGTGGAGATGGGCGTGCCCGCCGCGAAGTCGAAGATGCGCGCCGAGCAGCTCTGGCGCTGGATCTACCACTACGGCGTCACCGAATTCGCGCAGATGACGAATGTCGCGAAAGAACTGCGCGGGGAGATGGAGAACCACTTCACACTGACGCGGCCCGAGATCGCAGCAAAGCAGGTATCCGTCGATGGCACGCGCAAATACCTGATCCGTCTCGCGCCGGGCGTGGAGGCGGAAGCGGTCTACATCCCCGATGTCGGACGCTCCGGCGCGCTGTGCGTGTCGAGTCAGGTCGGCTGCACGCTGACCTGCACGTTCTGCCACACGGGCACGCAGAAGCTCGTCCGCAATCTCACCAGCGCCGAAATCGCAGCCCAGGTGATGATCGTGCGCGATGATCTCGCGGAATGGCCGACCTCGAACGAGGATCGTCTGCTGACGAACATCGTCTTCATGGGCATGGGCGAGCCGCTCTACAATCTCGACAACGTGGACGCCGCCATTGGCGTGATCGCGGACGGGGATGGGCTGTCGATCTCGCGGCGCCGCACAACTGTGTCCACCGCAGGCGTCGCGCCGAAGATCCCCGAACTTGGCGCGCGCACTGGCGCGATGCTCGCGATTTCGCTGCACGCGACGAACGATGATCTCCGCAACGAACTCGTGCCGATCAACAAGAAGTATCCGCTCGGGGAGCTGTTCGACGCGATCCGCGCTTACCCGCAGCTCTCCAACGCCAAGCGCGTGACGTTCGAATACGTGATGCTGAAGGGCGTGAACGACAGCCTGGCGGAAGCGCGCGCGCTAGTGAAGCTGCTGGGCGGCGTGCCGTCCAAGATCAACCTGATCCCGTTCAATCCGTGGCCGGGTACGACCTACGAGTGTTCTGACTGGCCGACAATCGAGGCCTTCGCCGAAGTGCTGAACCGCGCGGGCTACGCGTCGCCCATCCGCACGCCGCGCGGCCGCGACATCCTCGCCGCCTGCGGCCAACTGCGCAGCGAAAGCGTCAAGGAGCGCGCGAGCGCGCGGATCGCGCGCGAAAAGGCCGAAGCCGAGCCATCATGACAACGCCGACGTTTCGCGGCGCGCGGGGCGTCTATCGGCCGCTTGTCGTCGAGGACGGGACGGCACTCTTTGTCGCGCACGGCGATCCAGTGGTGCATCATTTCTGGTCAAGTCCGGCGCATGCTTCGCTTGAGGAGTCGGTAGCCTACACCGCCGACACGCTCGCCGTTGAGGACTCGCACCATTGGGCGATCACGGAAGCGGGCGGCGAAGCGCTCGGGCGGGTGTCGCTCTTTATACGGCGCGAAGGCGTCGGCGAGATCGGCGTGATCTTGTGCAGCGATGCGCAGGGCAAGGGTCTGACCAGCGAAGCGCTGCGTTTCGTCGTCGCGCACGCTTTTGAAGCGCTTGACCTGCATCGCATCGAAGTCGACATTGACCCCGACAACATCGCTTCTCTCCGGCTTTTCGAGCGCAGCGGCTTCGTCCGCGAGGCGCTGCTGCGCGCCAACTGGAAGACCCATATCGGCATCCGCGACAGCGTCATCATGGCGATCTTCCCGGCCTGATCGTTGCGCGAGCGAAGCGACTGCAAGCTGGCGCGTGAGAATCCCGTTATGCGTCGCCCATGAGCCAATTCGTCCAGGGCCTCGGCCTCGTCCTCGCTGCGATCGTTCTCGGCTGGACGATCCTCTTTTCGCTCGTCGTATCGCCGCAGGCGTTCAAGACGCTCGATACCGGGCGCGCCAAGCGCATGATCCGCGCGACCATGAAGACCGGACATCCGCTCGCAGCGATGTTGGCAGGCGGCGCGGCCGCATCGGCGCTGTTTGCGGGTGCGATCGGCGGGGCCATCGTTATGGCGTGTTCGGCGGCGCTCTTCTTGCTCGCGGCCTACACGCTCGCGCCGCGCGATGACGCCAAGCCGAAGGCCGGCTCGCGCAAGACCGACACTGCGCGTGTGGTCGCCGCCATGCTCACCGTGATGATTACCTGTGTGGTGATCGCCGGCGTCGTGCTGATCGGGATGAAGATCTAGCTTGAGCGCTTGTAGCTGAAGTAGCCGTCCCAGGCTTCGTCGAGCCGCGCCAACGCGTCGCCCGTGCTCACCGCTGCGTACGTGTCGCCCTGCGTGGTGACGAGTTTCAGGCGTTCGAGCTTCGCCATTGCGTCGCCGATCTCGAAATCGACATCCATGCCGAACGCGTCGCGCAGTAACGCTTCCACCGCCTTGTCCAGCGCGTCCTTGGTCATCGGGCCGCCCGCAAGCAGCGTGTGATAGGCGAGCATCGCTTCCTTGCAGTCCTGCTCCTCCGCCGCGCCGACCAGACCGTCGATGACGCCCGCGTTGTTGGCGATAGTGTGGAAGTAGACCGTGTCGGCGAGCTGCTTCTGGTAGAAGAGCTTCTGGCGATCGAACTTCAGCCGCTGCCGCATCAGGAACGCGCCGAGCGCAACGAGGCCCGACAGCGCCGCCAGCGCGCGCTTCAGAGCGTCGTCCGTCAGATGCGCGCCTTCGAACCCGAACACCGCCGCGAGCACCGTGAAGATCACCACGAGCGCCGGGCCGAGTTGCGTCAGCAGCGGAATGCCGCCGGCGACGGCAGGTACGCCGAGGATCAGCTGGTCGCGGCGCTTCATGGCGGGATTGGCGCCGGGGTGCAGCGTGACGAGATCGGTGCGCGGCACGTCGCCGAAGTGCTTCAGCAGGATCGCGCCTGGGCGAACGCCGCGCCGGATTCGCGCGAGCGCCTTGGCGGTGGATTTCTCCGCTTCCTTCGCGAGTTCGATGACGATGAGCACGTCATCGAGAATCTCGGAATCCACCTTCTTGCGGTGCAGCCCCCAGAAGCGGCGCACGTCGAGCTTTGCGGGCCGCGCGCCGCGGGCGAAGAAGCGGATACGGCTGACGCCGGCGTCGGTGGTGCGGACCTTGAGGTCTTGCAGATTGCCCGCCTGCGCGGCGGCGACCATGTCAGAGACTGGATACTCCCGGAAACTCGCCATGGTCAGGATGTTCTCCAACTCGCGGAGAAAGCCGGGCGCATCCGGCGCGGCGCTTGAGACGTCGGTTGGATCGAGCGGACGGTAAAGCGCCTTCAGCCGTTCCAGCTCATCCATAGTCTCGTAGTGCAGCACCGCGGCGAGCACGCGCGCGACCTCCGCGAACTGCGCGTCGACGCCGCCCTTCGTCGCGAGCGCTTGCGCCAGCTCCGCTCGGCTGCAGGGGATGAAGGTGTCGCGCGTCGGCATCAGGAATCCGCTTGCGTGAGGAGAAAGTGACCGTTGAGCGCCGCAATCGGATCGCTGCGTTCGTGCTGCCAGGCTTCCGCGTGGACGCTGGCGATGCGACGGCCGAGGCGCGTGACCTTGGCGCGAGCGTAGGTGTCGACGGGACGCCCGGAGCGGAGATAGTCGATCGTGATGTCGATGGTTTTCGGGAGCTGCGCGTCGCCCTGCTTCAGCGTCACCGTCGCAACGGCGACCAGCTCCAGCAGCGCGCCGAGCGTGCCGCCATGCAGTGCTGGCAGCAAGACGTTGCCGATGAGGTCTTCGCGATACGGCATGACGATCGTGAGTTCGTCGCCGCGCAGTTCGAGATCGATGTTCAGGAACCGTGCAAACGGGACAGAGAGAAAGCGATCGCGCAGCTGTGCTTCGGTGATCACGGGCGCGCTCATCGCGGCGGCCTCGTGTTGGCGCCCATTTTTCGCGCGCCGTCGGAGGCGATCATGAATGCGGCGGTTGCGTTGGCGACCGGGTTGTCGGGGCTGTCCTCGAAGGCGACCGCGCGCACGAAGGCGACCGAGCGCGTGACCTTGTAGCAGTGCGCCTCGGCGAAAATGTCCCGCCCCGGTTCAGCGGCGCGGAGATAGTCGATGCGCAGATCGAGCGTCGCGATGCTCTGGCGTTCCTTCATCGCGGCCATCACCGAGGCGCCCGCCACGTGATCGAGCAAAGCCGTGATGACGCCGCCGGCGATGACGCCCGTTTCCGGGTCGCCGATGAGATCGGCGCGATACGGCGTGCGCATGGTGACGCGGCTGTCGCCGACAGCGGTGACTTCGAAGCCGAGCGCGCGCGCGTAGGGCGTGGCGGAGACCATCACCTGGACGACCTGGACGGCGCTGGGGGGCATGGGGATATCAGACATAGGCACAAGCTGCTTGCGGCGCGGGCGGAAAAAAGACAAGCGTCCCCGCGAAAGGCATCCCTCATGCGTCCTGTATTCCTTGCCGTCGCGCTCCTGGCGCTCTCCGCCTGCGCCACGACCGCCCCGGTCATCGATGAGCGCGCCGTCGCGCAGGATGTCTTCCGGATTTCCGGCGGGCTCGACGACATCATGCTGGTGGTGCGGCTTGCGCCCACGACCATGTCGAGCGCCGATCTCGGGCGGCGTTGCCGTGAGGGCCTTTCGCGCAATCCCAATCCCCTGGGTCGTGCGGCGTGCGATCTGGCGGAGAGCCTTTTCGGGTCGATGCGCGAGAGCGAGGGAACGGTCAATCGCCTGCTTGATGCGCAACTGGCCGCGATGGAGTCGCGCGCCGTTGATGCGATGGTCGAGACCTATACGGCCGACGAACTCGTCGCCATGCGGCGCTATTATGTGTCGCCCGAGGGGCGTTCGATCGTCGCCAAGCGCTCGGAATATCTGACCCGCCTCTTCGGGGCTCGCTAGTGCCGCGAAGAAAGTTGACGGGCCGTCACAGGCGCGCAAGATGCCCTCAAAGAAGACCACAAAACAAGAGCAGGGCAGAGCATGACGGTCAGCGCGCCGGAAACCGTCGAGATCGAAGCGGGCGAAGGCCGGCGCGAGAAATCCAAGGCGGCAAACCGCCAGGCCATCCTCACCGCCGCCCGCCGCGTCTTCGCGCAGCTGGGCTATGACGGCGCCACCGTCCGGGACATCATCCGCGGCACCGAACTCGCGTCGGGGACCTTCTACAATTACTTCAAGTCGAAGGAAGAAGTCTTCGAGGCGCTGGCCGATGATGGCGCGCGCCGGTTCCGTCCCGTGCTCCGCGCGGCCCGCGAAAGCGCCGCGAGCTTCGAGGACTACATCTACACGGCGGTCCACGCCTATTTCAGTTTTCTCGTGCAGGAGCACCAGAGCGGCGCCCATCCGCTGAAGGATCGCGGACCGCATGTGCGGTCGTCGACGCCGGAGACGCTCGCGGTCTATGAAGAGGTGCGCGACGGGGTGGCGGAAGCCATCGCGAAGGGCGTCGCGCCGAAGGTCGATCCGGATTTTCTCGCTGCGGCGAGCATCGGCGTCGCGCAGGAAGTGGGCGATGTGATGCTGCGACAGTCGCCGCCGAACATCGACGCCGCCACGCGCTTCGTAGCCGATTTCATCCTCGGCGGAGTCCAGAAGGCCGCGTCGAAGTGAGCGTCCCCGCGACGATGCGGGCCTTCGTCTGCCGCGAGATCACCGAAGACCGTTCCGGCGCGGCGCTCTCCGAAATTCCCGTGCCGACATTGCGCGAAGGCGAAGCGCTGGTGAAGGTCGTCGCGGCCTCGGTTAATTTCCCCGATCTGCTGATGTGCCAGGGAAAATATCAGCTCAAGCCCCCGCCGCCTTTCGTGCCGGGCATGGAGATGTCGGGCGAGGTGGTCGCGGTCAACGGCGCGGGCTTCAGCATCGGCGATCGCGTGGTCGGCGGCACCCGGATCGGGAGCTTCGCCGAATACGTCGCCGTGCCCATTTCCGGACTCCGCTACAAACCTGCAGCGCTCGATATGGCGCAGTCGGCGGGCTACGGGGCGGCCTACCTCACGGCCTATGTCGCGCTGGTGCGGCGGGGGCACCTGCAGCACGGCGAAACGCTGCTGGTGCACGGCGCGGCGGGGGGCGTTGGATTGGCGGCGGTGGACATGGGGCTTTCCCTCGGCGCCACCGTCATCGCCACGGCGTCTTCGGAAGAGAAGCGCGCTTTCCTGAAGAGCTACGGCGCGCACCATGTGCTGGAGTCGAGCGTCTTCCGCGAGGCGGTGAAGGATCTGACCGGCGGGCGCGGCGCGGATGTGATCTATGATCCGGTCGGCGGCGACGTCTTCGATGAATGCGTGCGGTGCATCGCCTTCGATGGTCGGCTTCTGGTCATCGGGTTCACGAGCGGGCGCATTCCGAATGTGAGCGTGAACATGCCGCTCATCAAGGGGTTCTCGGTCGTCGGCGTGCGCGCGGGCGAATATGGGCGGCAGTTTCCGCAACGCGGTGTCGAAAACGCCGATGCGATCTGGAAGATGGCCGATGCGGGCGACCTGCGTCCGCACGTCTATGCGAAGCTGCCGCTTGAAAAAGTGCACGAGGCCTTTGCGCTGCTCGATTCACGCAAGGTGATCGGCAAGGTGGTTATCGAACCCTAATGCGCGCGACGGCTTGCGTTGGTGACTACCGCCGCGAGACGATGCTTCAACAGCGCCGCCGACACCGGCTTCACGACCACCGCGCTTACGCCCGCTTCACGCGCCGCATCAAGATCGGCGCGGCCTTCGCGGGCGGTCAGCAGCACCACGGGGGTGTCGCGGCCGACGCGGTTGCCGACGCGCAGGCTCTGGACGAAATCGCCCAGGGCGATGTCGTTTTCGGGCCAGTCGGTGACGATCACGTCGACCGGATTCATTTGCGCCGAGGCCATCGCGTCGCGACCGCCGCCCGAAGGGAGCACGCTCACGACACCCGCTGCGCGCAGAACATCGCAGGCGAAATCGCGGGCGCTGTCGGCGCTGAACGCGGCGAGCGCAGTGCGGGGCAGGTTGGCGATCGGCATGCGAGCCTCACTCTGTTGGGCCGACATGGCGACCCGAAAACAAACCCTAACAGACAGAAGCTAGAATTCGGTGAATGGCCGCGCGGTTCCCGAATAGGCGAGAATGGTGCGAGGCCGCGCCCCCATCCCCCGGCTTCGCCGGGTACTTCCCCCGCAGGCGGGGGAAGAAAACACCGGCGCCTTTCTTCCCCCGTAGCGCAGCGTACGGGGGAAGTGGCCCGCGCAGCGGGTCGAAGGGGGCGCAATCGCCGTCCGTCATGGTGAATGCGGCGTTTCCAAAAGCCTGCGCCGCGCTGTGTCACCTATGCGAAACGCCCATCACACCGTGCGTTTCGCACGGTCTTTTTCGTTCTGCGCGCGGATGGCCGCGCTCGCCTGCGTCCACTGTTCGTCGGTCCAGGCGGTGAGCGCGGAAAAATTGCCGCCGCCCGCCTGGTAGGCTGCGCCGTCGATGGCAATGCACTGGCCGTTCACGTACTCCGCGCCCTTGCCCATCAGCAGCACCGCGAGATTGCAGAGCTCGTGCATCTCGCCGACGCGGCCCATCGGGTTGCCGCCGGACTGGTCGCGCATGGGGCCGCCGCCCGTGCCGTCGGGGTTCAGGCGCTTGGACATCCCCTCCGTCGGGAAGGGGCCGGGCGCGATGGCGTTCGCGCGGATGCCGTAGCGCGCCCATTCCACCGCAAGCGATTGCGTCATCGCATTGAGGCCCGCCTTCGACATCGCCGACGGCACGGTGAAGGCCGAGCCGTTCCACACCCATGTCGTCAGGATCGAGAGGATCGAGCCCTTCCTGCCTTCCGCGATCCAGCGCTTGCCGATATCGAGCGTGGTGTAGAACGAGCCGTGGAAGACGATGTTGGCGATGGCGTCGAAGGCGCGGGTGGAGAGATCTTCGGTGCGCGAGATGAAGTTGCCCGCCGCGTTGTTGACGAGGCCCGTCAGCGCGCCGCCCGCCCAGGCCTGATCGACCATGTCGTGGATCGCGTCCGGCACGCGGATGTCGCACGCGATCGGGATGCAATTGCCGCCGTGCTTGCCCATCAGCTCGTCGGCGGTTTCCTTGAGCACCTCGCCGCGCCGCCCGCAGATGACGACGTCGGCGCCCAGCATCAGGAACGCTTCCGCCATTTCCTTGCCGAGGCCCGTGCCGCCGCCGGTGACGAGGATGCGCTCGCCTTTCATCAGGCCGGGTTTGAACATGATCTGGGTGGCGTCCATGGCGGTTTCCTCCGGGAGTATTCTCTAGGCGTGCGATCTTAGCCCCGATCCGCGGTATGGCGAGAGCGGGTTGCGTGTGGAACGTAGGGGAAGGCGGCGGAATTCTAGCCGCTGTCGTAGCGTCGCGGGTAGGCGAGCGCGTGCGCAGCGTCGATGGCCTCGCGGGTGAAGTCCTCGAACGGGCTTTTCGAAAGGCGCGGATCCTGCGGCGCGCGGGTGAGCGCGGTGCGCACGGTCCGGGCGCGATCGCGCGCGAGCCGTCGAGCCATGCGGCGCGCAAACGGCAGGGGATTTTCCACCGCCATGGCGATCGCGTTGTAGCGCAGGCGAAAGCGCTCGCGGCTGACGCGCGGCGACGGCGGATGCAGCTTGCGCAGGATGACGTCGTTGGCGCTGTCGCGCGGCGGCGCGGCCGGGCGATTGGCCCAGCAGCGCGCGAGGCGCCGGCCGAACACTTCGCGATTGTACGAATCTTCCGCGCGCTGGCGCGCCAGATATTCGCGGTAAGCGAGCGTCTGGAACACCTGCACGCGGCCCCGTCGCTGCGGCGCGCGTTCGACGCCGTAGCGGAAGCGGTAGAGCGCCTTCGTCGTGCGCATGGATTTTCCACGCAGACGCGCCGCGACTTTTCGGATCGGACCGAGCACCACCGTCAGCGCCATGGACAGGATGACGGCTCGCGCACACGCTTCCGCGTCGCGCAACCACACCAGGGCGTGCTTCATCCGATCACGCGGCACCAGGCCCGTGGCGTCCAGCACGTCGGCGAACTTCATCACGATGTTGATCAGCATGTCGCGCATGTCGCTCCAGCGCTGATCGGGCACTTCCGTTTGCTCAGTCATGGGCAGGAGTATCGGGGAGGTTTTTACCCGGTCGGATTGTTTGGCTGTTTTTTCGCTGCAGCCCTTGGGAGAACGTGAAAAGGCGAGGGGGAAAGGAGTCGTTCGTCCCTCAAAAGTGGTCTCCCTTCTCCCCCGCGAGGGGGAGAAAGTGCCCCAGCGGGGCGGATGAGGCGGCGTCCCGGAGATTGTCCCCGGCGCCCGGCTTCATCCCGCACCCCACCCCCTCATCCGGCCTTCGGCCACCTTCTCCCCCTCGCGGGGGCGAAGGGTTTTCGGTAGGTTGCCGAACATGATCGATCCCAACGGCATCGCCCATATCCAGCTCACCGTGCGCAGCGTCGCGGCCAGTCGTGCGTTCTATCATCGCCTGCTGCACGAGGCGTTCGGGATGCGCATCCAGTACGATACGCCGGACGTGTTCTACTGCATCGGCGGGCGTACGGGCGTGCTGATCCGCGAAGCGGCGCCCGAGCATAAAGACACGCCATTCGACCAGACCCGCATCGGGCTGCATCACTTCTGTTTCCGCCTGCGATCACGCGAGGACATCGATGCGCTGCACGCCTCGCTTGTCGATTTCGGCGCAAAGATCATCCGCGCGCCGGAAACAGGGCCGTGGGCGCCGGACTATTATTCGATCCTGTTCGAGGATCCCGACGGCATCCGCATCGAAGCGAACTTCGTGCCCGGTCGCGGCAATCTCGATCGCATCAAGGACGGGCCGCTGACGCGACCGGGGTGAGCGGTCCTATTTCTTTCGCGAGGGCGTCTTAACCTGCGTGCGCAACTTCGCGACGATCAGTTCGACAGTGTCGGCGATGACGTCCGGTATGCGCTCCAGCGGCAGGCCATGATCGTGGAGCGGCCACGATGCATCCGCGCCGGAAAGGCTGAGCAACATGGCGGTGGCGTCGGCGGTGGCTTTCGGCGGCGCGCCGACGGCCTTCACCGCTGCGCGGATCGCTTCGAGACGCTTCGCACGTCGCGCGATGCGCACCTCCTGCCAGGCGCCGCCGCGACCGGACGCGAGCGCGCGCGTCATCGGGTGCTTCAGCGCCATGGTGTGGATGTGGCGATAATAGCGCGGCAGGTCGTCGGGCCCCGTCGCGAGCTGGACGCCCTGCGGGTAGATCTTGCGGTCCAGCCATTCGCCGAGCGCGGCGATCTGGCTTTCCTCATTGGGAAAATGCGCATGCACCGTGCGCAGCGACACCCCGGCGCGCGCCGCCGCCTCGCTGGGCGAGAGGCGGTCGCGACCGGGTTCGGAGAGCTGCTCGGCAAACGCGTCGAGGATGGCGGCGCGCGTGGCGGCGGCCTGGGCCTCGCGTTTGGGACTGCTGTAGCGACGCGCCGATGTCATGAAATGCGGTCAGACGAACTCGATGCCGTGTTGCGCCGCGACCCGCACGACGCCCGGAATATCCGGCGGGCTCATTTCGACTTCCTCGGCCACGTGCTTGAAGAATTTCGACGCGTTGCCCTTGGTGACGATGGTCAGGAAGCGCGCCTCGGTGACATTGCGGTAGCCGTGCACGGTGTTCGCCGGCACGTGGGCGAATTCGCCGGCCTTGAGGCGCGTGGTTTCGCCGGACACCGTCACGTCCAGCTCGCCGCTGAGGACCACGTAGATTTCCTCCCAGGCATGGCGATGCTGGGGTGGGCCGGACTCGGCGGGGCCGCTCGTGTCGAAGATCTCCACAGCCGACCCCATGGCGTTGGTGAGCATGGGGCGCAGGGTTTCGCCAAGCACAAAGTGGCTTTCGCCCGTATCCATCTTCGACCCCATGATTTGTGTCCCTCCAGAGTTTTTTATTGACTGCATTCAGGTGCAGCCAAATGGGTATGCGCTTGGATGCATTCGAGTGCAACCAATATTTTGCGCGCTTGGATCGCCGATCCCGGTTGTCAAAGCGGCGGGCCCGCACGAGACAGGCGCCATGCTGAGCTATCGCCTGTTGCGCCCGTCCGAGAGCAACGCCGCCGCCGAACTGCACCGCAGCGCCGGCGCGCTCATTCCCGGCTACGACACCAGCCTGCACACGCTGGAGGAACATCATCGCTTCTATGCGGAGAAGGTGATGGTGGACGGGCCGGTGTGGGGCGCGTTCGACGGCGACATTTTGCGCGGTCATGTGGCGCTGCTGCCGGGCTGGATCGATCATCTCTACGTCGACCCGGCATATCACGGGCAGGGCATAGGCAGCGCGATCGTCCTTCTGGCGCAGCGCGAACAGGACGAATTGCGTCTCTATACATTTCAGGCCAACGCGCGTGCGCGTCGCCTGTACGAACGCCACGGCTTTGTCGTCGAAGAACTGACGGACGGCGCGCGCAACGAAGAGAAAATGCCCGACGTCACCTATCACTGGCGCGCCTAGATCTCCCCGAAATCACCGCCCCGGCCTTTGCCTTCGGCGAAACGTCGCGCGCCGTCCTGCGAACCTGCGAGCAAGGCGAGACGTCCGCGCGCGGCTTCCGCACGGAGCGCCGCATCCAGCTCCAGCGACCAGCCCGCATACGCCGATGCGCGATCGACGCGCATGCAGGTGTTGGGGAAACGCGCGATGTCGGCGGCGAGTTGCTGCGCGGTCGCGAGTGCGAGGCCCTCGGGGACGACGCGGTTGGCGAGGCCCCAGGCGAGCGCTTCGTGCGCATCCACTGCGCGACCGGTGAGGATCATGTCCATCGCGCGGCCGTGGCCGACAATGCGCGGCAAACGCACCGTGCCGCCATCGATCAGCGGCACGCCCCAGCGACGGCAATAGACGCCGAACACAGCACTCTCGCTCGCCACACGCATGTCGGCCAGCAGAGCAAGTTCGAGACCGCCCGCCACTGCAAAGCCTTCCACCGCCGCGATCAGCGGTTTCGAGAGCGACACGCCGGGCGTTTCCGTCTCGCGGTCCGCGAGCAGGCGCGATGGGCCCATGGGGCCGTGTTTCTCGTGCTCGAAGCGCGCGCCGCCGCCGACGGCCTTCAGGTCCGCGCCCGCGCAGAAGTGCCCGTTCGCGCCGGTGAGCACCATGGCGAGGATTTCATCATTGGCCTCCGCCGCATCGAATGCTTCGAAAAGCGCCGCCGCCGTGGGCGGATCGACGGCGTTGCGCGCCTCCGGGCGGTCGATGGTGATCGTGACGACGGGCCCGACCTGGCTTATGTGGACACTCATGACAGCGACTCTCCCGAACGATGCGGCATCATCGCGCCCATATTCGCTCCTTGGCGCGCGCGGAAGTCAAAGATGAAAACCGTTCTCGCCATACGGCATGTGCCCTTTGAAGATCTCGGCGCCTTCGGGCCTGCGCTCGCGCAGCGCGGCTTCATGGTGCGGTACGCGGAGGCGGGCGATCGGCTGCTGAACGAGGCGCTGGAAAGCCTCGTTATCGTGCTCGGCGGGCCGATCGGCGCCAATGACGTGGACGCGTATCCGTTTCTCGGGCCGGAGCTTGAGCTGATCGAGAAACGCCTGAAGCGCGGCGCGCCGACGATGGGGATCTGCCTGGGCGCGCAGATGATCGCCAAGGTGATCGGCGCGAAGGTCTATCCGGCGCGGGCGAAGGAGATCGGCGTCGCGCCGATCAAGCTCACCGATGCGGGCAGGGAGTCCTGCCTCGCGCCGTTCCAGGGTGAACCGTTGACGCTGCACTGGCACGGCGACACCTTCGATCTGCCGCGCGGATGCGAAAGGCTCGCCTCCACCGATACCTGCGAAAATCAGGCGTTCTCGTTTGGGCCGAACGTCATCGGCTTCCAGTTCCACCCGGAGGCGAGCGACAAGGGCTTCGAGCGCTGGCTCGTGGGCCACGCCGTCGAATTGGCGGCCGCGGGGATTGATCCGCGCGTCTTGCGCGCCGACATGCAACGCCATGGCGCCGCGCTTGCCGCGAAGGGCGCCGACGTCTTGCACCGCTGGATCGACCAGGCGGATCTCTGAAGGAATTCCATGTCCCTGCGCATCGCCGTCCAGATGGACCCCATCGACACCATCGTCGTCGACCGCGACACCTCGCTCGCCTTCATGGTGGAGGCGCAGAAGCGCGGCCACGAGACGTTCTGGTATCACCCGAGCGATCTGTGGTGGGAGAGCGGCAAGGTCGTCGCGCACGCGCACCGCGTGGACGTGACGCGCACAGGCGACGCCTACTATCGCACGCTGTCCAGCGGCCCGGTGGAGGCGTCCACCTTCGACGCGATCCTGATCCGTCAGGACCCGCCGTTCGACATGGGCTATGTGTCCAACACCTATCTGCTCGAACTCGTGGGCGGCAAGACGCTCGTCCTCAACAACCCGACAGGCGTGCGCGACATTCCGGAAAAGCTCTCCACGCTGCGCTATCCACATCTCGTCGCGGACACCTTCGTGGGCCGCAACATCGATGCGATCGTCGCGTTCGCGAAGAAGCATGAGCAGGTGGTGCTGAAGCCCGCCTTCTTCGCCGGCGGCGAAGGCGTCTCGAAGGGCCGCGCGAGCGATCCGGATTTCATCACCAAGATCAACGCCATGCTGGCCGAGGTCGGCAAGGAGCCGATCATCGTGCAGGCGTTCCTCCCGGCGGTGAAGGACGGCGACAAGCGCGTGTTCGTGCTCGACGGCAAGGCGCTCGGCGTCGTGCGCCGCATGCCGAAGGCCGGCGAGTTCCGCGCCAATCTCCATGTCGGCGGCGTGGCGGAAGAAGGCGCGCTCGATGCCCGCGACCGCGAGATCGTCGCGGCGGTAGCGCCGCTGCTCGAAGAAAAAGGCATTCTCTTTGCGGGGCTCGACGTCATCGACGGCCGCCTCACCGAAATCAACGTGACCTCGCCCACGCTCGTGCAGGAACTCAAGCGCTTCTCCAACATCGACGCGCCGAAACTCTTCATCGACGCGCTGGAGCGGAAAGTCGCCGCGCGCTGACTAAGTCCCGCACTTCTGCGGCGGGATTTGGATGAAGAGCGGGGGATTGCCGTCGTTCATCGAGTAGGCGTGCCAGATGGTGACGTTGTACTGCCGCATGAACTGCGCGACGGCGACGTTGCCGGGTTCGCAGATTTTCGCGGTGAGCGTCGGTGTCATCTGCGTGATCGCATTCGTGCGCCAGGCGGCCAGATCGTCGATGCGGGTGTTGAACATCACGCGCTCGTCGAACACCACGTGGCGGCCCTGGCTGGTCGCGCCGACGAAGGTGGTGATGGGATCAAGTTGCACCGGCAGGCTCGCGCGGGTCTGGGCGACCATGGAGTCGATCGCCTGACGGGCGTCGTTCGGCAGCATCTCATTGCCCGCCACGCGCTGCAGGTGCGCCGCGATCGCGGGCGCGGGATCGCCGAGCATGGGCGGTTTCGCGGGATCGAAGCTGCGGTTCACGAGGCCCGCGGTCGCCGCGCCGCCGCCTTTGATCAGGCCGAGACCCTGGCCCATCTGCATCACGCCGAAGCCCACGACCACCAGGCCCACCACGCCTATGGCGATGCGCACGAGGAGGCCGGGTCCGCTCGATGGCGCCGCGGGCGGGGGCGTCATGGGGGTCCACGTTCTGGGCTGTTCGCCCGGACTGGGAATACCTCCGGGAATACCGTTCTCACTCATGGCGCCGCCCTCCGTGTCTCGTGTCCATCCTACGCGTAAGCGCAGTCGCGGCGGAAAGGGGTTCACCTGACCCGCTTTTCCGGTCCGATGCGCCTTCCTGTGAGACAGCGCCCGTTCGGCGGCGCTCTTTCAGTGGAACGGGGACACCGGCATGGAAGCGACAGCATCCAACAACCCACCGCAGTTCGGGCCGACGGCGGTTTACGCGCCGGGCTTCGCCATGAAGTTCTTCATCAGCTTCACCGTGGCGCTCATTGGCGCGTTCGCCCTGTTCCTCCTCGTCATGGCGGTCGGGGCGTTCAGCCGCGGCGGCGAGATGGCCGTGATGGCGATCTTCTTCGTCGCGATCGCCGGCGTCCAGCTGCTGCTGATGCGCTACATGTGGCCGTTCCTGGACGCGACGTGGCGCCTGCGCATCGAGATCGGCGCCGGTCAGGCGTCGTTCCGCCTGCCGGCGCGTCGCACGGCGCCGCTGCAGCCGGCGTACGCCTTTGCGCTGCCTTTGCCGTCGATCGAGAAACTCGCCACGCGAATCGAACTCATCCGTTCGATGGGGCAGATCCAGCAGATGCGGCGGTTCGCGCTGAAGGCCAACGGCGTGTGGATCGAGTACGGCGGCGTCATCGAGAACAGCTACAACGGCATGGTCGGCGCGACGGGCAAGGCCGCGCTCGCATCGGTGGCGGCGCTCCAGCATGCAACTGGGCTGCAGGTCGAAGATCACGGCGTCATCGAAGCCGCGAAGAAGGGCGAGGCGGGCACGCCTTGGGGTGGCGTCTCGCTGGCGGCGCCGGTGGCGGAAGTGGCGCTCGTGCAGGCCGGCAAGAACGCCAACATGTGGCGCAACATCCTGATCGGGGTCGCCTTCGTCGTCCTCGCCATACGGCTCCTCACGTTGTTCGTGCGATGAATCCCGCAGACGCTCCGGGCGGCGGGATGTGGGCGCCGATAGTGATCGAGGCCGACATGATGACGCGCCGCGTGGATCTTTCGGCGACCGGCGTGCGGGTCATGCTGACAGTGGTCCTCGGCGTGCCGGCCTTTCTCTTCCTGGTCGCGACGCTGCTCGTGATGACGGGCTACGTTGAACGCAGTGCGGAACCGGTGGCGGAGACTGCTTTCGGCGTGGTTCTCGCTCTTGGCTGGATACTGTTGCTGCGCGGGACGATCGCGCGCGTGCGCCGGACGCTGGCGTTGCATCGGCTGCGCATCGCCATCGGCGGCGGGGGCGTGATGCTGCGTCTGCCGGCGCGTGAGGTGACAGTCATGCTGCAGGATATTGCGCGCGTGGCCGTGCGCGTCGACGCCGTGCGCGGCCTGTTCGGCGCGCGCAGCCACTATACGAGCGCCATCGGGCTCACGGACGGCAAATGGATCGTCCTTGGCGCCGTCACGAGAGACCGGCTGGGCGCGCTGATCGGGCAGGCGACCGAAGCGATCGCGCACGCGCGGGGCGTGGCGGTCGAGGACCTGGGCGCTGCGGGATGGAGCGTCCCGCGTATTGTTTCCGGCGCCACAGTGACCGTGTGAGGCGACAGCGCTTTGCGGGGACCCCGCGAACGCGATAGGGTCGCGCGATGACGGGGTCGACGGCACCATGAGCTACATCGCGCAGGCGCTCGCGCCAGGCGAAACCGTGCGCGCCTCCGCGCGCCTGCACTGGGTGCTGTGGCTGCGGGCGTGGGCGGCGCTCATCGTGCTCGGCATCGTCATCGTCGGCATCGTGATCTTCGCGCGTCAGGTGATCTTCAACCTCACCACCGAAATCGCCGCGACCGACCGTCGCCTCATCCGCAAGCTGGGCTTTCTCGAACGGCGCGTGATGGACATCGGCCTGGAGAACATCGAGTCCGTGAACATCGACCAGGACTTCTGGGGCACGGTCTTCGGCTACGGCCGCCTCAGCATCCACGGTACGGGCGACCAGTCCTTCGTCACGCCGCTCATCGCCGATCCGGTGACGTTCCGTCGCGAGATCGAAGCGGCAATGCCGCAGCGGCAGAAGAAGGACTAGGGCGGGGGGGCCGTTCCAGCGCCTGCCGTTTGTCGCGCGAGGTTGGCGCCGGGCGATGGCCTGCGATATGCCACGGGCATGACCCGTCTCGCCCAGCTCTGGGAAGCCCTTCAACGCCGCTCCGCGGAGAGTGCGCCGACGCGCTACATGGCGGCGGGCGTGCTCGCGCTCGTGATGATTGCGGCGCGCGCGATCTTCGACCCCGTGCTGGGGCCGGGCTCGTACTATTTTCTCTATTATCCGGGTGTGATCCTCATCGCCTACGCCTTCGGCTTTAGGCCCGGCGCGCTGGCGATCGTCGTGGCCGGCTTCACGTCCTATCTCGTGTTCAGCCAGTCGGGGTTCGGCTTCAAGACCGACGCCTTCGTGAATCTACGCCTGTCGCTGTTCGTCGTGCCGGCGCTCGCGGTCGTCTATCTGGTCGCGCGCGTGCGCGACAGGCTGAACGATCTGCAGGAGGGCGTCTCGAAAGCGGCGGCGCAATCGCAGTCGCAGGCGCACCTGTTCCGCGAATATGCCGAGCGCGTGTCGAGCCACATGCAGCTGCTGTCGGCGCTGCTGCAGGTGAAGGCGCGTGACGAGCCGGCGCCGGACTATGCGCGCGTGCTGATGAATGCGGCTTCGCGCACGATGCTGCTGTCGCGCCTGCACCGGTCGTTTGCGAGCGAAGACGACGGGCTGGTGGATTTCGCGGCGTTCGCCGAACGCATCGCCGATTCTGCGCTTGAGGCGTGCGGTCGTCCGCCGCTGCTCATCTCGCTCGACGGCGAGCTTTCGCTGCTGCCCGAGCAGGCGATTTCGTTGGCGCTGATCCTGCTGGAATACATCAACGCGCGTGCGCGCAACGCGGCCCCCGGCCATCTCCGCATCTCGTTCTCCAGCGTCGGCGACGAGGCCGTGCTGACGATCGCCGAAGACAATCCGCCGCAGGTCGCCGAGACGCCGCCCAGCGCGCACCTTATCGGCGCGCTTGCGGAACAGATGGGCGGCAAGCTCGTCTTCGGTCGCACGAAGGACCGCGGCCAGTTCCGGTTCGTCTTCCCGACCGAACTCCAGCCGCTACCCGTCTGGGACCCGCTGCAGTCGCTGCACTAAGTCAACGCTCAGACGCGATCCTTGAGCGCTGTCAGGAAAAGCAGCAGCGCTTCCTTGGCGAAGAGGCGCATGTTCGTGACGCGATCCTCGATGCCCGTTTCGCTGTGCACCGTCACTTCGCGCGGCCCGACGATGGCGAGGAAGAGGCGGCCATACGGTCCTGTCGGTCCCGCCGCGCCGGTTTCGCCGATGGCCCATGTGGAGCCGAGCTGCTGTTGCGCGGCGCTTGCGAGGAAATGTGCGCTCTGTTCGCTGGAACGAATGATCTGCTCGCGCGGCATCGACAGCAGCTGCATCCGCGACGCCGCCGTGTAGAACACGCCGCCGCCGAGATAATAAGCGCTCGCGCCCGGCACCGCGAGCAGCGCCGCCGAGATGAGACCGCCCGCAGAAGATTCCGCGACGGCGACCGTCTCGTTGCGCTCTTTCAGGATCGCGCCGGCTTCTGCGGCGATGGGGAGGAGTTCGTTCATGCGAGATATCTCAATCTGAATTGCGATTTGCGCAAAAGAACCCGCAAGAACCATCGTATTCCCCTCCTCGCCCGTTGGGCGGGGAGGGGGCAGGGGG
>JAWXBS010000077.1:0-19158 GCA_034440275.1 Alphaproteobacteria bacterium | reverse complement strand
TGGCGAGCTCGAACAGGATCGCGCCCGGCACGATGGGAGCCGTCTTCAGGCCCGGCGCGATGACGAAGCCCTTGCCCTGCGCGCCGAGGCTCGCGACGACCCCGTCCGCTGCCGCGAGGCCGTAGACGGACCCGCCCGAAAGTACGATGGCGTCCACCGCATCGACGAGGTTTTCAGGGGCGAGGAGATCGGTCTCCCGCGTGCCCGGCCCGCCGCCCCGCACGTCCACCGCCGCGACCGCGCGGACCGAGGGCAGCACCACGGTCGCGCCTGTGCGCACGGCGAGGTCCTCGGCGGAACCCACCCGGATGCCCGGCACGTCGGCGATGGTGTTCTTGGGCCCCGGCTTATGGCTGGCAGACGTCATGGTGTCAGGGAGCCCCGGCGGCTAGGTTGAAACATATCACCCCATACAAGGTTTTCTCCAGATGCGCCGCCTGAGCCTCCTTGGACTGTTCGTGCCGCTCGCCCTCGCGGCGTGCTCGACGCCTCCCGCACCGGCGCCGCGCGCCACCGACGGAGTCGGCATGGTCGCGGCCGCCGATCCACGCGCGGTCGATGCGGGTCTCGAGATGCTCAAGAAGGGCGGCTCCGCCACGGACGCCGCGATCGCGACGATGGCGGTGCTCGGTCTCGTCGAGCCGCAGTCGGCGGGCATCGGCGGCGGCGCCTTCCTGCTCAACTACGATCGCGCGTCGAAGGACATCGACGCCTATGACGGCCGCGAGCGCGCGCCGATGGGCGCGACCGCAAACCTCTTCCTCGGCGCCGACGGCAAGCCGCTGCCTTATCGCGATGCGGTGTGGAGCGGGCTCTCCACCGGCGCGCCGTCGATGATCGCGATGTTGGAGAAGGCGCACGCCGATCACGGTCGCCTGCCGTGGCGCGATCTCTTCGAACCGGCGATCAAGCTGGCGGAACAAGGCTTTATCGTCGCGCCGCGTCTTGCGGGTCTGTTGCAGATGATGGGACCGCAAAGCGCGCTCAAGCAGGATCCCGTCGCCGGGAAATATTTCTACGACGCGAATGGCGCGCCGCTGACCGTCGGCGCACGCCGCACAAATCCCGAATATGCCGCAACGCTGCGTGCGATCCAGGAACGCGGCGCGCGCGCCTTGCAGGAAGGACCGATCGCCGACGCGATCATCGCGCAGGTGCGCCGCGCGCCGCGGCCCGGTTCGATGACGCTCGCGGACCTCCGCAATGTCGCGCCGCGCCGGCTTGATCCCGTGTGCGGGCCATATCGCACGTATCGCGTCTGCGGCATGGGGCCACCGAGTTCCGGCGCCATCGCGACGCTGTCGACGCTGGGGCTTTACGAGCGTGCGCGTCCCAATCCGGTCGGCGCGACGAGCGTTGACGACTGGAGCGCCTACATGTGGGCGAGCCGCATCGCCTATGCCGACCGCGATCACTACGCCGCCGACGATCAGTTCGTGCCGGTGCCGACGGCCGCCCTCACCGATCCGCGCTACCTCGCCGTGCGTGCGCGCGAGATCGACGTGGCGAAAGCGCCGCCGGCGACGATCCAGCCGGGCGATCCGTCGATCACCATCGGCGGGCCATCGCTGCTCGATCGCTGGGGCCGCGACCGCACCGCCGATATGCCGGGCACGACGCACATGTCCGTCGTCGACGGCGCTGGGAACGCCGTGGCGCTGACGGCGACGGTGGAGAGCGTGTTCGGTTCGCAGCGCATGGCGGCGGGCTTCCTGCTGAACAACCAGCTCACGGATTTCTCGCTCGATCCGGTGAAGAACGGCCGCCCCGTGGCCAACGCGCCGGCGCCAGGCAAGCGGCCGCGTTCATCGATGTCGCCGACGATCATACTCGATGACGAGGGCCAGTTGTACGCGGTGATCGGTTCGCCCGGCGGTTCCGCGATCATCGGATATGTAACGAAGACGGTGATCGGCGTCATCGACTGGAAGCTGCCGATGCAGGAGGCGATCAATCTCGCCAACATCACCGCGCGCACGGGCGTCGCCGCGACGGAAGTGAACCGCCTGCCGCCCGGCGTCGCCGATGCGCTTACCGCGCGCGGCTGGACGCTCCGGCCCACGCAGAACGAAGCCAGCGGCCTGCACTGCATCCGCGTTACGGCGCATGGCTTCGACGCCGGCGCCGATCCGCGACGCGAAGGCGTGGCGAAATCGACGCCTTCGACGCCGCGCGGAAAGTAGCGCTACTTCGCCTTGTCCGGCGCCGCCACTGCGCGCAGCGGCGCGGCGTAGCGGGCGAGCGCCTGCTGGTCGAGGACGACGACGCGGAAGCGCGATGCGCGGGTCGGGGACGCCATCGTCGCGTCGATCTCGGCGAAGATCGTCAAGCCGCAGCGGCCATCCCATGAAGGCGCCTTCGCGGGATCAAGCTGGGCGTTCTTCGCACACGCGGCCACCGTGAAGCCCGCCGCCATGTAACTCGCCATGTCGAGGAAATAGCCCGCCGAACCGTCCTTCGGCCTTTTCCGGAGGGGCCGGCCGTCGGGCGCGAAATTCCAGCGCAAAGAGCGTTCGTTGGTGGTGGGGTCGCGGTCCTCGTGCGGCGTGCCGTAGTGCGCGACGAGTTCGCCCTCGATCTGCTGGCGCGCGGGGCCGGCGCCGACGTCGTAGTACTTCTCCTGCCACATGGCGGCGGCGCGCTCCTGCCCTGCGACGCCGAAGAACGCCACGGAGATCGTTTCCGGACCGCGTGTCGCACGCATCACGATGCGCGACTGTTTGCCCTTGCCGGTCACGGTAGAGGTATGGGTGACGCGCTGGATGACGTAGTCCTCGGATACGCATTTCAGCGTCTCTTCCGCATCGCGCCACGTCATGCCGGAGCGCACGCCCATCACGTCGTCAGCCGGATAACCGATCGAGCGCGGCGGAATGGACACCACTGGCGGGCATACGCGACGCGGCTTTTCAGCGGCGGCCTGTTTGGCGGCGTCCTTGGTGTCGCCCGTCACCGCGACGACCACCAGCGCAAGCGTGCCCAGCATCACCGTGAGCCCGATAGCCCAACCCAGCGCGCGGGCCAGCGAACCGCCGGCGCCGTTGGGATGGACACTGCGCACGGGCAGTGAAGGTCGCACGGGCCGTGGCGCGAGACCGGCCGCAATGTCTTCCTCATAGGGCGCCGGCGCGACTGGCGGCGGCGCGTTGCGCGGCATCGTGGACGGGGCGTGTCTCGGCTGTCGCGGTTTCGGGGGCGGACGCGTCCGCCAGTCCTTCATGGCGCTGCCGAGAAAGAACACCGCGCCCGCAAGGCAGGCGAGCGTGAACAGGAGGCTGGCGAGGAGGTCCATCAATCCCCTTGTGGAACCGTTCCGACTTGGCGCGCCGACTTAGCGTGCGGGGCGCGGAAAGGGAAACGGGCTTCGCTGTGGGGGTCTTCCGCCCCATATGCCCTCCCGATGCGCGCCTTCGCCGATCTCCTCGACCGCCTGATCCTCACGCCGGGGCGCAACGGCAAGCTCGCGCAGCTCCAGGCCTACTTCGCCGAGACCCCCGACCCGGATCGCGGCTGGGCGCTGGCGGCGATCGCGGGGACGCTCTCGTTTGCGGCGGCCAAGCCTGCGGCGCTGCGCGCGCTGACCGAAGAGCGCGTGGACGGCGAACTCTTCCGCCTCTCCTATGACTATGTGGGCGATCTCGCGGAGACAATTGCGCTGATCTGGCCGGCGCGACCGGGCGCGAACATGGCGCCCTCCCTCTCCGATGTGGTGGACGGGCTGCACAGCGCGAAACGCGGCGAGGCGCCGGCGCTGATCGCGCGCTGGCTGGATGCGCTGGAACCGGGCGCACGGTGGGCGCTGCTGAAACTGGTGACGGGCGGTTTGCGCATCGGCCTCGGCGCGCGGCTAGCCAAGCAGGCGCTGGCGGATCTGCGCGGCGTGGATGTCGGCGAGGTCGATGAACTCTGGCACGGATTTGCGCCGCCCTATCGCGATCTCTTCGCGTGGATCGACGGTGGTGAACGGCCGAGCCATCGCGCGGCGGCGCCGTTCCGGCCGGTGATGCTGGCGCATGCGCTCGACGATGCGGACATGGAAAAGCTCGACGCCGCGCATTTTGCGGCGGAGTGGAAGTGGGATGGCGTGCGCGTGCAGGCGTCACGCGACGGCGATGTGCGGCGACTCTATTCGCGCGCGGGCGAGGATGTGTCGGGCGCGTTTCCGGATCTTGTCGCTGCGCTCGACTTTCACGGCGCCATCGACGGCGAGCTGCTGGTGCGCGCGGCAGATGGAAGTGTCGCGACCTTCAACGACCTGCAGCAGCGGCTGAACCGCAAAACGGTAGACCGGAAGCTCATTGAAGCGTTTCCGGCGTTCATCCGGGCCTACGACATTCTCTTCGACGGCGCCGAGGACGTGCGCGCGCTACCCTTCCGGGAACGCCGCACGCGGCTGGAGGCTTTCATCGCGCGCAAAGTCCATCCGCGCATCGATCTTTCACCGCTTGTGGCGGGCGATGACTGGGAAGCGCTCGCCAACGCACGCGCAGAGCCGCCGGCGGACAATGTCGAAGGGCTGATGCTGAAGCGCTGGGACAGCGCCTATGAAGCGGGACGACCGAAGGGGCTCTGGTTCAAGTGGAAGCGCGAGCCGCATCTCGTCGACTGCGTGCTGATGTATGCGCAACGCGGGCACGGCAAGCGCAGCTCGTTCTATTCCGACTACACCTTCGGCGTCTGGAAGGACGACGTGCTCTCGCCCGTAGGAAAGGCCTATTTCGGCTTTACCGATGCGGAGCTGAAGGAACTCGACCGCTTCGTCCGCGAGCACACGACGGAGCGCTTCGGCCCCGTGCGCGCGGTGCGTGCTGATCGTGACTTCGGGCTTGTTCTGGAAATTGCGTTTGAGGGACTGCAACGCTCGAAGCGACACAAGTCCGGCGTCGCCATGCGCTTTCCGCGCGTGCGACGTATACGATGGGACAAGCCGAGCGCGGAGGCGGATACGCTCGAGAGCCTGGAGAAATTGTTGCCCTAGGCCGCCGCTGCTTCCACCGTCTTTTCACGCCCCTTCCAGCGTCCCTGCGCCAGCACGCCGAAGATGGCCGCCTGCACCAGTCCCGACGCAATGGAGAGCAGGTGCGAGATCTGGTCGCCCTCGACATCGACGATGAAGAGCCCTGTTCCCGCATGCATGTTGGCGATGTTCAGGATGGCGGGACCGGCGAAGCACAAGAGCGCGATGGTGACGAGCGCCGCGAAGTCGCCGCGCCGCTGGCGTGCGCCGAGATGGAAGAAGGCGAAGATCGCGGTCTCGCGCAGCAGGAAGGCAAACGCCGCAAAGCCGAACAGCGCCGAGTGGCGGCTTTCGGACTCCCCTGCGAACGGAAACGCCGCCGCGATCGCGAGCGCCGCGACGAACGCCACCATCAACCCCGTCAGCGCCGCCGGCCAGTAGCGACCCGCGTCGCCTGACTTCTGCCGCGCCACCAGCGCGCGCCACGCCACGATGTCCTTCGGCTCCGCCAGAAGCGTGAACAGCACGAGGCCGTGGATCACCACATAGGCCATCACCACGCGCGCGAAGATGTCGCCGCCGGAGCCGGCCACGAGCAGCGCGGGAACCAGCACGAACAGCGGAAACCACAGCGGGTTCGCCGGCGCCTGCAGTTCCACGCGCATGAGCCGCCACGCAGTCGCGACGGCCCACAGCATCAGTGCGCAGACTATCGCGAGCGACAGCGGCTGCGCCGGCAGCGTCATGCCCCACCAGGTGATGACATCCTGCAGCGAGTTTTCCGGATCGATGGCCTGGCGCAGCATCTCGAAGGTGCGGCCGCTGATGGCGCCCGCCGTCTGGAACGCGGCGATGCCGGCGATGGTATAGACGAAGGAATCGATGCGACCCTGCCCGCGTCCGCGCCGCACGGCGCCGAGGCTGACGAACAGCGCGACCGCGTGCGCGAATACGCCGGTGACGATGAGGCCCATGGTTGCGTAGGCGGTGTTGGCAATCGTGTCGTTCTGCCCCATGCCGAAGGCGTAGGCGCCCGCGCAGAGAAGGCCGCCGTACCAGACATAGGCCGTGGCGCCGAAGAGCTTTCCGAGCGTCATCGCCATCGGCGACAGCGCCGAAAGCCGCTGGAAATCCCACGTGCGCTCCTTGATCTCGTCGGAGACCGAACGACCCGCCTTGTAGGAACCCCACAGGCCGACAATCACGCCGAACAGCGCCTGCCCGGTGCCAGCGATGGCGCCTGCCTTGTCGTCTGCGCCCGCCGACAGCCACGCAAGCGCGAAAATGAGCGCGAGCACGCCCGTCATCAGCGCGATGCGCGACAGCGATATCTCCAGCCAGATATTGCGTCTGAACTCGGCGTTCATGCGCGGCCTCCAGCTTGTGCGGCCATGTACGCATCTTCGAGTGACACCCGCTCCTCCGCGAAGGACGCGACGAGGAAGTTGTCGACCACCAGCGTGCGCAGCAGCGCCGCGTTCGCTTCGGGGCCGCCATCGAGTGTCACGAGCGCGCTGGACGCATCTCCGCTTTCCACCTTGATGCCGGCTTGCGCCGCGAGCGCGTTCGCCAGGCGCTCATCCGGCCGCGCCAGCACGATGCGCACGCGCACACCGCCGCCCGCAGCGACGGGACCATCGCCGATGAGCGCGCCGTCGCGCATCACCAGCATGGCGGTGGAGTAGTCTTCGAGCTCCGCGAGAATGTGCGAGGAGACGATGATCGCCATCCCGCCCTTCGCGAGCCCGGTGATGAGATCCGACAGCGAGCGGCGCGCTTCGGGATCGAGGCCGGCGGCGGGTTCGTCGAGCAGCAGCGCCGCAGGTTCGTGGACGATGGTTTGGCCGATGGCGAGGCGCTGGCGCAGGCCGCGCGACAGTTCGCTGGCGCGGGATTTCAGACGGTCGTCGAGACCGACGCTGGCGGCGGTGCGCTGCACCGCGTCGCGCGCCTTCGCGCCCGTCACACGGCGCGCATTGGCGGCGTAGATGAGATTCTGCTCGACGGTGAGTTCGTCATAGAGGCCGTAAAAGTCCGGCAGATAGCCTACCTTCTCGTGGACGCGGCGCGGATCGTCCTGAGTGTCCACGCCGTCGATGCGGACCTTGCCGGAAAACGGGCGGTCGAGCGCGGCGAGGCAACGCAGCAGCGTCGTCTTCCCCGCCCCGTTCGGCCCGACCAGCGCCAGCACCTGGCCCCGTTCGGCGGTGAACCGGACGCCGCGCAGCGCGCGCTTCGTCGGGTAGTCGTAAACGACATCTTCGACTTCGATCATGGACATGACGCTACAGCAATGTTCACGGCGGAACCATGGCGCCGCTTCGCCGCACCGCCGGCTGCGATCAGGGCGCGGGCCTGGGGCCGGGCGTTGCGATCCGCGTAGTCATCGTGCGCCAGGCGTAGCGCACCGCGGTCTCCAGCGGAGCCTCTATCACGCGGGTAACGAACAGGCCGATGACCGCGATCACGACATAGGACGCCAGGATCACCGGCACGACCGTGACCGCATCCGTCAGGTTCAGGCGCGGCACGATGCGTATCACCGCCTCGGTGACGAGATAGTGCGTGAGGTAGATGGCGAAGCTCGCTTCCGCGAGACGGTCGCGCAGCTTGGAGCGGTGCACGGCGCCGATGCGGTCGAGCATGATGGCGGCGGCGATGAGCATGCAGGCGAAGAGCGGGCCGTAGTAGCGCGACACCGTGAGGGGCAGGATGCTGTCGCGCAACGTGCACAGCAGGAAGCCGATGAGCGCCATCGCGTAGAGGGTGGGCTTCAACCACTTCTGCGGCGCTTCGAACAGGCGGCTGTGGCGCGCATGCAGCCACCAGGTGCAGAGCAGAAGGCCTGCGACAAAGGACAGGAGACGCGGACCGGTGAAGAACTTGACGAAGGCTTCCTGCGGCTTGAACGCGAAGCCGAACGCCACGAGCGCAAGCAGCACCAGCGTCGTCATCACCCAGGCGTACTTGCCCGCAAGCTTCAGCGAGAGCGCATGCAGCAGGATGTAGGCGACGAACAGGTTCATCGTCCAGCCGACGTAGACGATGGGTTCGATCTGTCCCCACGACTTCTGGTACGGGATGAAGAACAGCGACTTGAACAGCGTCTCTGGCGTGACGACTGTGTGTGCGAAGATGTGCGGCAGCGCGAGCGCGATGGCGGCCACGAACAACGTCACCGCCCAGTAGAGCGGCACGAGACGCGCGAGGCGACGCCCGAGAAACGCCAGCGGCAACTTCGGACGCAGGGCTTGCGTGAACGGAATGAGAAAGGCGCTGACGACGATGAATCCGTCCACGCTGACGCGCGCGAACATCAGGATCAGCTTGTCGAGGCCGATCACCGCGTAGGCGTTCTCCAGATGCGCCGTGATGACCATGAAGGTAAACAGCACGCGCATCGTCTGAATGTTCTGAATCACGCCGCATCTCCCGGATCACGCGACCGTGATACAATGTTTGCGCCATGTCCCCGGATTGCGCCTACCGGGAGAAGCACGATCGCAAAGCGTCGTTGGCCGCGCGCCATGTCGCACCAACATGGGTCGCGACGCGTGGTTAATCACCGCGATCGGATCCGGACCTCCGGCCGCCGATAGACGAAATATGTGAACTGCCGGAAAGGTTTGCGCCGAACCGGCTCATGGAGCGACCGCATGCCGACCACTCCCGCCGCGCTGACGCAGTTCACGCCGGAAGCCATCTGGGCGCGCTACGGCGACGCGCTTATCGCAAGCGCGTTCAATCTCGTCGCCGCCATCGCCATCCTGATCGCGGGCGTGTGGATCACGCGCTGGCTGGCGGCGGCGGTGAACCGGGTCGCGCGCAAGCACTCGCGCATCGACAGCACGCTGGCGGCCTTCTTCGCGTCCATCGTCCGCTACGGCCTGCTCGCCTTCGTGGTGATTGCGGTGCTCGACCGCTTCGGCGTGCAGACGACGCAGATCATCGCCGTGCTGGGTGCGGCGACGCTGGCCATCGGCCTCGCGCTGCAGGGCACACTCTCGAACGTGGCGGCGGGCGTGATGCTGATCCTGTTCCGCCCGTACCGTATCGGCGATTTCGTCGAGGCGGCGGGTCAGAAAGGCACAGTGCGCGACATCAATCTCTTCATCACCGAGCTGTCGACGCCACAGAACGTAAAGGTGACGTTGCCGAATGCGCAATGCTGGGGCGCGCCGATCCTGAACTACACGTTCAACGGAACGCGCATGCTCGAACTCACCTTCAGAGTCTCCCACAACGCCGATCTCGGCGTCGCGACAAAGGTCGTCCTCGGCGCCATCGTGTCCGATCCGCGTGTGCTGAAGGAGCCGGCGCCGTTCGTGAAGGTGTCCGAGCTGGGCGACTACGCCGTGACGCTGCTGGCGAACGTCTGGTGCAAGGCAGGCGACATTTTGCACCTGCGGCTCGATGTGACGAAAGCCGTGAAGGAGGCGCTGGATGAAGCGGGCTTCCATGCGCCGTTCCCGACAAACATCACCTATCAGCTCGATGGCGATCAGTCCGACCGCGCGCCGCGTCTGCCGGGGGATCAGGCGCGCGTCGCGCATGTCGCGTCCCGGCCGGATGACGACACCGACACCTAGCCAGTCGGCAGCATGTTCACGATCGGCATGACGAGCGGCGTCAGGATCGGCCACGCGAACCAGGCGGCGGTGGTGACGCCGGCCATCCCGATGAGCAATAGCAAACCGTCGCGCGCGGTCATGCCGAGGCCGAAGAGCACGATCGCCAGCGACGGGATCATCGGTGCGAACGGAATGAAGCCGAGCGGTATCGTGATCAGCGCCGCCGCAATGCAGACGAGCGCGATGAGATTCACGAAGGGCGGCATAGCGAGGAAAGTGAGGCGCGGTTTCAACAGCTTGTCGATCCGCTGGGCCCAGGGCCGCGCTGCGCTCACGCCCTTGATGACGAGATTGCGCGACACCGTCGCGTCGAGCGCCTGCTTCGGCAGCCACGGCGTGCGCCGGCCGACCAGCATCTGCAGCGCGATGATGAGCGTCAGGCCGGCCGTGAGCCACGTCAGTCCCGGCACCGCCGTGATGGGCGAGATCGCAAAGAGGCCGACCAGCAGCAGCAACGGCCCGTAGGAGCGCCGCCCCACCGTGGCGAGCAGCTCGCGGATGGTGATCTGGTCCTTGGCGGTGGGGTTCAGCCCGCAATCCACCTGGCCGCAGATGTTGTCGAGCAGGCTGTCGATGTTCTCGATCTTGCGACGCTGACGCGCACCGACCATGGCTAGCTCCGTGCCGGCGACCCGCGGCGGGACCACACTCATAGACCGACTCCCGACTTGCGGACATGCCCGCGCGATGCGCGCCATAGGCGCAGTGGTCCCAAGGAGGAGATAATGCGCGCGTTTCCTGAAGGTTTCGTCTGGGGCGCAGCCACCGCCGCCCATCAGGTTGAAGGCGGCAACACCGCGAGCGACTGCTGGGCGCTGGAGCACGCGGTGCCGTCCGTCTTCGCCGAACCCTCTGGCGACGCCATTGACCAGTATCACCGCTATGGCGACGACCTTGCGCTGCTGGCCGCGCTCGGTCTCGACTCCTACCGCTTCTCCATCGAATGGGCGCGCGTGGAGCCGGAGGAAGGCGTGATCTCGCAGGCGGCGCTGGATCACTACAAGCGCCTGATCGAGGCGTCCTGGACGCGCGGCCTGCAGCCCTGCGCCACGTTCCACCACTTCACCACGCCGCGCTGGATGGCGAAGCAGGGCGGCTGGACCTCGCCGAAGATCGCTGACGTCTTCGCGCGCTATTGCGGCGTGGTGGCGGAACATGTTGGCGACGATCTCGCCAGCGCCTGCACGATCAACGAGATCAACATTCCCGCGCTCGTGCGGCTTTCGCGCATGCTGCCGGACTTCTCCACCGCGCATCGTGACGCCGCGCTTGCCGCACTCGGCGCGCAGCCGGAGGCGTTCTTCATGTTCGCGGGCACGCAGGGCTACGCGGAACGCGCCATCGATGCGCACCGCAAGGCGCGCGACGCCATCGATGCTGCGGCGCCGGAGCTCGCCGTCGGCATGACCATCTCGATCCAGGAAGAGGTAGCCGAGGACGACGACAATGCCCGCGCAGCGCTGAAGGCGCGACGCGCCGCGATCTACGATCCCTTCTATGAAGCTGCACAGGACGACGATTTTGTCGGCGTGCAGACCTACACCCGCCTGATGACGTTCCGCGACGGCCGCACGGGCCGCCCGAAAGGCGCGGAGAAAACCGCGATGGGCTACGAGTACCGTCCGCAGGCGCTGGCGGCGGCGTGTCGCGATGCGGGGGAGGCGACGGGCGTACCCGTCCTCATCACCGAGAGCGGCTATTCCGGCGCCGATCCGCGCCGCTGCGACTTCATTCGTGGGGCGCTGGAAGGCGTGCATGCCGCTATCGCCGACGGCATCGACATTCGCGGCTATTACTACTGGTCGGCGTTCGACAATTTCGAATGGATGAGCGGCTACGGCCCGAAGTTCGGCATGATCGCCGTGGACCGCGCGACGCAGAAGCGGCTGGTGAAACCGAGCGCGGCCCTGCTGGGCGCCATCGCGAAGGCCAACGCGCTCGATGTGGAAGAGGGCGAAACCGTCGCGCTGAGCGAGACCGGCGCGCCAGTGGGCACCGGCTGAATCGCGTGATACGCCCCGCATTATGAACGACGTCGATCCCGCCGTCGTCGCGGAGCGACGCTTCGCGGCGTCCCTGCCTCTGCCCTATCTCCGCTACCGCTGGCTCCGCTGGCGCCAGAAGCGCGCACGCGCGAAGACCGATCCCGCGCGCATCGCGCCGCGCACGGACGGTCTGCTGATGGAGGTCGACGAGGCCGACATCATCGACTTCAACATCCGCCATTTCGGCGCCTGGGAGCCCGCGCTCGGCGCGCTGATCGCGGCGCATCTGAAACCCGGCGACCGCGCCGTCGACATCGGCGCCAATATCGGCGCGCACACGCTGACCATGGCGAAGGCCGTGGGCGCGGGCGGTCTCGTCACCGCCATCGAACCGGGAAAAACCACCGCCGCGCGTCTGCGCCGCAACGCCGAGATCAATGGGCTCTTGCAGATCAGGGTGCTGGAAGTGGCGGCGTCCGACGCTGCGGGCCGCGCCTCGCTGTTTGCAGGCCCTGACGGCACGCGCGGTCGCGCGACGATGGATGCCGAAGTTGCAGGCAGCGGCGCGAGCGCGGAGATCGAGACCATCATTGCCGCCGACGCCTGCACGCCTGAGGACTGGAAACGCACACGCCTCATGAAGATCGACGTGGAGCGCGCCGAGGACAAGGTACTGCGCGGCCTGGCGCCGGTGCTGTCGCTGTTGCCTGAGGACGCGGTGCTGATCGTCGAGACGGAGCCGCAACTCCTCGCCCGCCGCGGCGCGCCGATCGAAAGCCTTGTGGCGCCCTTGCTCCAACGCGGCGCGCGTTTTCACGCGCTGGAACAGCACGCCGATCTCAAGTCGATGATGAAACCGCTGCGCTTCTCGTTGAAGGCCGTCGAGCCGAAGGATGTGCAGAGTACATCGCACACGGACTTCGTGATCGCGCGACCGGATGTGGTTGCGGGGCTCGCTGCAAACCCCCTCCCCCTCGCGGGGAAAGGGTCCTATTGAGTCGGTGCGAACGCCTTGTTCATGTCGCGCGGCAATTCCTTCTCCACGTAGCGCTTGAGCTGCAACGTCACGTCGTCGGCTGCGCCCGCGAGCTTTTCCGGCGCGATCGGCGGGCCGACCTTCAGCGTGAACAGCTTGCCCTTCTTGTTGAGCAGTTCGTGGAACAGCGTGATGTCGCGCAGTTCGGGCGAGAAACCGTTGAAGGTGTGGAAGAAGAAGGGATACGGCCCGTCCACCCAGATCGGGATCACGGGCGCATTGTGCTTGCGCGCCAGCGACACCGCCGACGGCTCCCACGGCGGATCCTGGATTTCGCCGTCGATCATTCGCGCGAGCTTTCCGGCTGGAAAGATCATCACCGGACGTTCATCCGCGAACGCCTTGTGCGCGGCGCGCAGCGTCTGCTTGGTCTTCTCGATCGTCCGCTTGGCCGCCACCCACTCCACCGCGACCAGCGTTTCGTGAAAGCGCGGACAGACGCGGTGCGCGTCCGCGTTCGCAAAGAAGATCACGTCCGGCCGCACCGGCTTGATCGCATCGTACATGGCCGCGCCATCGGCGATGCCCGTGGGATGATTGGCGACAATGACGCAGCGGCCGTCCTTTGGGATCCGCTCCAGCCCCTTCACGTCCAGCCTCAGGTTGAGGAGCGTCGACATGTATTCCATCGCGTCCTTGCCGCTCATCGGACCGATGTCGTCGGCCATGCGACGCGCTTCCTTGTAGTGCAGCGCCCTGTAGATCGCGGGCCGCACCAACGGCCACGAGGGGCCGTTCGCCAGACGCGGCGCGCGCTCCTCGATGAGGACATCGACGATGTGCTTGTCGGCGATATCTTTCTGGGGGGAATCGCCTTGGGGCGGTTCGCCTCTCATGGGGTGTTTCCGCTGTTGCCTGCGGCGCGGAAAAGACCATGCTCCGCGCCCTGTGGGAAGCGATTGCGCGCGAAGCTTGCGCTTGAGGCCCGGAGCGGGTTTCTGGCGCTTCCGGAGGCCCGCGCGCTTTCAGGCCAAGTGGAAGCCGGTTGGCCGCCCGGAAAGCGCGCTGACTCTTGATTCCTGATCAACCCGAGTCGGGTTGATCAGCGGCCAGACTCCCGGGAGGGACGCTTGAACGAACCAGTACGCCGCGTGCAGCGCCCGGAACTGCTGGCCGTCATGAGCGCCGTGGTCCTGTTGAGCGCCATGGCCGCCGGCGGCGGGCTCATGAGCCGCCACCAGGCGCGCCTCGCGGGGCCCGTGACCCTGACCTACGGCGTCGAAAGCATGGAGGACGCCCTCCTCGATTCGCCCTGGCTCGGCCCCGAAAACGGCGGACCGGTGGTCTGGGCGGTGACGAAGGCCGACTGCGCCGACTGCGGCGCGCTGCCGCCGACGGAGGTCGCCGAACTCGCCGACGAGGAAATCGACGTGAGGATCGTGGCCATCGCTGCGCGCGACGACGTCAGGGGCGGCGCACTGGAAAGCGCGGCGAGCCTCGCGCATGCGCGAGACTGGAACACCCTGCGCGACTGGTCGGCCGCTGCGCCGCTGGAGCCCACCACCACCGACAAGGCCGCCCAGGAAGGCTACGCCGAATGGGGCCGCGCGTCCTATGATCGCGTCGCGGCGATCCTGCGCGAGAACGGCGTGGAGCCGAAGTTGCCGCTGATCATCTGGCGGCGCGGGCCGGAGTGGCGTGTCGTGACGAACGGCAAGAGTGCATCGCTCGATCACGTGCGCCGCGACCTCGCGCTGGAGAGCTGATCGCGTTCCATGGGGCAGGTGCTGGATCTCTACCGCGCGCGCGTCGCCGCCGGCGCGATCGAGCCCGATGCCGCGCAGGAATCCGCAGCGCTGCGGCTGGATGCGCTCGCCGATGAGCTGGCCGCGTGGAAGCCGGGCGGCTTTCTGAAACGCGCCTCGCCGACGCCGCGGAGCATCTATCTCTGGGGCGCTGTCGGTCGCGGCAAGTCCATGCTGATGGACCTCTTCTTCGACGCAGCCCCCGTGAAGCAGAAGCGCCGCGTCCACTTCCACGAATTCATGTTGTCGCAGCACGCCTTCATGCGCGAAGCGCGCAAACGCCGCGACGAGGGCAATGATGCGCTGATAACCTCTGCCGCGGACGCTGTGGCCGACAGCGCGCGGCTCCTGTGCTTCGACGAGTTCGCGGTGAGCGACATCGCCGACGCCATGATTCTCGGGCGGCTGTTCGAACGCTTGCTGGGTATGGGCGTCGTCGTCGTCGCCACATCGAACCGGCCGCCGCACGAACTCTACAGGAACGGCCTCAACCGCCAGCTTTTCCTGCCCTTCATTGATCTCATCGTCGCGCGCTTCGATGTTCTCGAAATTGCGGCAGCCCGCGACTATCGACTCGAACGCCTGATGGCCGCGCCCGTGTACTACGCGCCTCTAGGTCCGGCGGCGGAAGACTCGATCGAAGCCGCGTGGAACAGGCTGACGGTGAACGCAGCGCCCCATCCCGTGACGTTGGAGGTGCAGGGCCGACAACTCGTCATCGACCGGACGGCGGCGGGCTGCGCGCGCGTCACGTTCGACGAATTGTGCGCGCGACCGCTGGGCGCAGCCGACTACATCGAGATCGCCGAGCGCTTTCACACGGTGATCCTCGAAAACATCCCCAAGCTCTCGCCGTCCATGCGCGAGGAGGCGGCGCGGTTTCGCGTGCTGGTGGATGCGCTCTACGAGGCGAAAACGAAACTCGTGGCGTCGGCAGATGCATTGCCGGAGGCGCTCTATCCCGCCGGCGATCTCAGTTTCGAGTTCGAACGCACGGCGTCACGCCTGATGGAGATGCGTTCGGAAGCCTATCTCGCGCTGCCGCGGCGTGACCGCGATTTCCGGGATGCGATTGTGGATGCCTAGATCAGCGTTGACTAAATCAGCCACGTCACCGGATTGTCGATGACCTTGGTTTCCGACGCTTTCAGAAATCCGAACCCGCTGCGCACCGCGACCCACACCAGCACGACCGCTTTCGCCAGGAACAGCACCGCGCCGCCGATGAACGGGATGAACATCAGCACGATCCCGAACAGCGAGATCAGCAGCCAGCCGACGGCGCCGATGATCAGCGTGCGCAGCGCGAACTCGAAGTGCGAGCGCGCCCAGAACACGCCCTCGTCGCGCTTCGATGCAGACACCACCAGCGCAGCGACCCCGAGACCCATGCCAATCCAGTCCACGAACTGGTTGCCGAACAGCATGATCGCGAAGGACGCAATGGAGAGGCCGTAGACGAGCGAGACCTGCGCCTTCGGATCACGCGGATCGAACAGCGGCTTTTTCTCTTTTGCCCGCTTGAATGGCGTCACGTTGTTGAGATCGTTCACCCAGCTGCCCTCAAAGATTCAGCAACGACGGATCCCCGCCCTGCGCCGTGATGTTCACCGTCACCGTCCGCTCCGACGCCATGCGCGGCAGATAGTGCGGCCCGCCCGCCTTCGGTCCCGTGCCCGAAAGTCCGAGACCGCCGAACGGCTGCACGCCCACCACCGCGCCGATGATCGAACGGTTCACATAGGTATTCCCCGCCGGAACGGAAGCCTGCACCGCTTCGGCGAAGCTCTCCAGCCGCGAATGCACGCCGAGGGTGAGGCCATAGCCCTTCCGCGCCAGCGCCGCGCCGACCTTCTCGATCTCCGACGGCGCGTAGCGGATCACATGCAGCACCGGGCCGAAGATCTCGCGGTCGATACCATCGAGCGACGGCAGTTCCACGATGGCTGGCCCGAAATAGGAGCCGTCGAGGCCGTCGACGCTACGCTGCGCGAGCACCTTCGCGCCATCACGCATCGCGGTCATGTGCTTGTCGAGCATGGCGCGCGCTTCGGCGTCGATCACGGGGCCGACATCGGTGCGTGAATCCGCCGGATCGCCGATGCGCAGCTCATCGAGCGCGCCGACGAGTTTCTCGATGATCAGATCGGCGGTGTCGTGCGGCAGGAAGAGGAGGCGCAACGCCGAACAGCGCTGTCCGGCCGACCCGAACGCCGAAAGGGTCGCGTCGTCGACGACCTGTTCAGCGAGCGCCGTCGTGTCGACGAACATGCCGTTGAGGCCGCCGGTTTCGGCGATCAGCACGGGGATCGCGCCTTGGCGGTTCGCGAGTGTGCGGTTGATTCGCTTGGCGGTTTCCGTCGAGCCGGTGAAGACGACGCCCGCGACGCGCTCGTCTTCCGTCAGCGCCGCGCCGACGGTTTCACCCGGACCCGGCAAGAGGTGCAGCACGTTTTTGGGCAAGCCCGCTTCCAGGAAGAGGCGCACCGCTTCCGTCGCGATGATCGGCGTCTGTTCGGCAGGCTTCGCCAGCACGGTGTTGCCCGCCGCGAGCGCGGCGGCGATCTGGCCCGTGAAGATGGCGAGCGGAAAATTCCACGGGCTGATGCAGGCGAAGACGCCGCGCCCGGTGAGTTCGAGAACGTTCGTCTCTCCCGCAGGCCCGGGCAAGCGGTGCGCGCCGCCGAAATGGCGTTCGGCCTCGGCGGCGTAGTAGCGACAGAAATCCACCGCCTCGCGCACTTCGTCGATGCCGTCCTGGAAGGTTCGACCCGCTTCGCGCGCGGTCAGCGCGATCAGGTGATCGGCATTGGTTTCCAGCGCATCGGCCATCGCACGCAGATGCTGCGCACGACCGGCGCCGCCAAGTGCGTTCCACGCCGGTTGCGCGGCTTGCGCCGAGGCGATCGCCGCGCGCACCTGTGCGACGCTTGCATCGACGGCCGTGCCGATGGTGCGTGATGCAGCGGCCGGCGCCGCACGCGCTCCGCTCGACGCATCCTTGTCCGCCGCTTTCGCCGCAACGCCGTCGATGATCGGCCCGGCGACGAACTGCGTGGCGTCGATTTTCGCGACCGCCGCCTCGAACGCCGCGCGATCGGCGGCGATGGAGAGATCACGTCCCGTGGAGTTGCGACGGCTCGCGCCAAACAACCCGCCCGGCAGCGGCAAGCGCGGATGCCGGCGCGGCGCAGCTTCCACCAGCGTGATCGGATCAGCCGCGACGAGATCGGGGGACACGTCATCGTCGAGGAAGGAATGCACGAAGGAGGTGTTCGCGCCGTTCTCCAGCAGACGCCGCACGAGATAGGGCAGCAAGTCTTCATGCCCGCCCACCGGCGCATAGACGCGCACGGGCGCTGCAAACTCCGCCGCCGTGTAGAGCGCCTCGCCCATGCCGTGCAGGCGCTGGAATTCGTAGCCCTTGAAGCCGCGCGCTTCCGCCATCCGCTTCACCGCCACCGCCGTGTGCGCGTTGTGCGTGGCGAACTGCGGATAGATGTGGCCGCCCGACGCGAGGAGATCATCGGCGCAGACAATGTAGCTCAGGTCCGTTGCGTGCTTGGTGGTGAATACGGGATACTCCGCGCGACCGTTCACCTGCGCGCGCTTGATCTCGCCGTCCCAGTACGCGCCCTTCACCAGCCGCGCCATGATCCGCATCTTCCGCGTGCGCGCGAGATCGCCGATCATCGCAATCGCGGCGCGCGCGCGCTTCTGATAGGCCTGCACCGCAAGGCCCAGACCGCTCCAGCCCTTGAGCGACGGCTCCGCC
This sequence comes from Alphaproteobacteria bacterium, assembly GCA_034440275.1. Lineage (GTDB taxonomy): Bacteria > Pseudomonadota > Alphaproteobacteria > Caulobacterales > Aquidulcibacteraceae > VFBF01. The sequence goes on along the minus strand of JAWXBS010000077.1, from coordinate 1,029 downwards.
GACAAACGGTCCAGCATCTTCAGCGAGATGACGAGCCGTTCGGTCTCTTCCGCATCGAGGCACAGATTGATGTCGGCCGCCTTCGCGATCTTGCAGAGTTCGAGCACGTCGCCATAGAGCTCCGTGAATACGCGCTCCTCATTGCGCGCCTCGTAGCGCGGGTGCAGCGCCGAGAGCTTCACCGAAATGCCCGAGCGCGCTTCCGGCGACCCCGATCCATCGGCGCCCGTCGCGCGGATCGAGTTGGCGTAGCTCTCAAGATAGCGCCTGGCGTCCGCCGCCGTGCGCGCGCCTTCGCCCAGCATGTCGAACGAGAAGAAGGACGCCTCCCCCGCCTTTACGAAGCTGCGACCGCGCCTGATGGCGTTGTCGATATTGCGGCCCAGCACGAACTGTTCGCCGAGGATGCGCATGGCTTGCATGGCGCCGGCGCGCACCACCGGTTCACCGGCGCGGGAGACGAACCGCTTCATGAAGCCGGAGAAATCGTTCAGGTCGTCGGACTGCGCGACCACGCGCCCCGTCAGCATCAGCCCCCAGGTGCCTGCGTTCACGAGCCACGAATCGGATTGCCCGAGATGCTCCGACCATTTGCCCGACTTGATCTTCTCGGCAATGAGCCGGTCGGCGGTGTCGTCGTCGGGCACCCGCAGCAGCGCTTCGGCGAGACACATGAGCGCAAGGCCCTCGGCGTTGGACAGCCCGAACTCCTCAAGGAAGCTCTCCATCACGCCCTTGCGGCGCTTGAGCCCCCGCGCCTTGCGCACCACCGCGCGCGCTTCGGCCTCGACGCCCGCACGTGCGGCAGAATCGAGCGGCGAGGCCGCCAGCAGCGCCGCGAGCGCGGCGTCCTCCGGCGCATAGCGCCCCGCGTCGAGCGCATCCCAGTTCAGTGTCCTCGGCGCTGCGGCGTCTGCCATATGGCGGTCCTCGATCCGTTTTCCGATACCTGCTGCGTCGCGCGGCTGGCTGCAAGCGGCCATCAGGGCGGCCGGGTCGGGGTGACTCGGGCGCCGCCCGCCCCTATAC
>JAWXBS010000076.1:0-22856 GCA_034440275.1 Alphaproteobacteria bacterium | reverse complement strand
GCGCAAACGCCGCCGGCGGATCGGCGGGGCCGGCGCGCACGGAGACGAGCTTCTTGGCGAACGCCGCCTGCGACGCAAAGTTCTGCACCGGCTGAGAGTTGATCGAGGACGGCGACCAGAAGGCGAGCACCGCCGAGGCGCTCTCGATCTTTTCAGGCGTCAGGGGCTGTGCGGCGACTTCGTAGCCCACCGCGTGGAGGATACGCGCCAGAGCATCGGCGCGCGGCTTGTCGATGTTGGAGAATGCAAGAGCGACTTCGGTCATTAACCCGTCTGTCCCAGTACGATGCCGTTCACGGTCGCCGACGCTCTATCGCCAGTCGATCCGGGGGCAAGCCGCCATTCTATCCACAAGTGGGGGTCGAAGGCTACGCCTGCGCTGTGCCTGTCACACACCTGAAGGGCGAAAAAGCGGCGTGACAGGCGAGTGACGGCACGAGGCCGCGGGGCGTGGCGCGAATGCCACGCTCACCCTGGTCACGCGTCGACGCCCTCCGGCAGACCGACGACGTGGAAACCCGCGTCCACGTGGATGACTTCGCCCGTCGTCGAGCGGCCGAGATCGGACAACAGCCAGAGCGCGCATCCTGCGATGCCCTCCATGCTCGTGTCCTCTTTCATCAGGCTCCATTCGCGGCCCGTGCTCACGAGGCCGCGACCGCCGGAAATGCCCGCCAGCGCCAGCGTCCGCATCGGCCCCGCGCTGATCGCGTTCACGCGCAGGCCCGAGGGGCCCAGATCGCGCGCCATGTAACGGGTGCAGGCTTCGAGCGCGGCCTTGGCGACGCCCATGACATTGTAGCTCGGCAGCACGCGCTCGGCGCCGAGATAGGTGAGCGTCACCATCGACCCGCCCGGCTTCATCAGCGGCGCGGCGCGCTTGGCGCAGGCGACCCACGAGAACGCCGAGATATCCATCGTCCGCAGGAAGTTCTCGCGCGTCGTGTTTTCCACGAACGAGCCCTTGAGCTCATTCTTGTCCGAGAACGCGATGGCGTGGACGAGGAAGTCGAGCCCGCCCCAAGTCTTCTTCAGCGTGTCGAACACCGCATCGAGCTGCGCGTCGTTGGTCACGTCGCATTCCAGCAGCGCCTTCGAGCCCACGCTCTCCGCCAGCGGCCGCACGCGCTTTTCCAGCGCCTCGCCCTGATAGGTGAACGCAAGCTCCGCGCCCTGCGCGGCGAGCTGGCTGGCGATGCCCCAGGCGATGGACTTGTCGTTGGCGACGCCCATGACGAGCCCGCGCTTGCCCGCCATGAGATCGCCCGAGGGCAGGGTCCAGTCCGACATGGGCAGCGCTCCTGAGTTCAAGGGCGCGAAGTAGGCGGCGGGGAGGCGGGGGGTCAAGCGGCGCGTGGAACCTTGGCGTGGTCAGGCGTAGTGTTCCGCCAAACACGAAGGACGGGAGGCGGTCATGGCGAAGACGAAGCGCGGCGCGGGGCAGACGGCGCTGGTGACGGGGGCTTCGGCGGGGATCGGGGTCGATCTCGCGGAGTGCTTCGCGAAGGACGGCTACGATCTCATTCTCGCGGCGCGTTCGGCGGGGCCGCTCGGCGAGGTCGCGCAGCGGCTGGCCTCGACCTACGGCGTGAAGGCGACGCCGATCTCCGTGGACCTTCAAGCGCACGGCGGCGGCGCGAAGCTCGCGGCGGAAATCGCGGCGAAGGGATTGTCCGTCGATGTGCTGGTGAACAATGCGGGCTTCGGCCACGCGGGCGCGTTCGACGGCGCGCCGATGGATACGCAGCTCGGCCAGATCGATCTCAACGTGCGCGCGCTCGTGGAGCTGACGCACATCTACTGGAAGGGCATGCTGGAGAAGAAGCGCGGCGGCGTGATCAACGTGGCGTCGACGGCGGCGTTCCAGCCGGGACCGCTGATGGCGGTGTATTACGCGTCGAAGGCGTTCGTGATGAGCTTTTCCGAAGCGCTCTGGGAAGAAGCGCGCGACACGGGCGTGCATGTGAGCTGCCTGTGCCCCGGCCCCACGGTCTCGAAGTTCCGCGAGCGCGCTGGCACCGGCAAGACCCGCCTCGGCGCGCGCTCGAAGGTGATGGCGTCGATGCCCGTCGCGAAGATGGGCTACGACGCGTGGCGGCGAAACCAGCGCGTGAAGGTGACGGGCGGCGGGAATGCGATGCAGGCGGGCCTGGTGAAGTTCATCCCGCGTGGGCAGTTGCTGAAGATTGTGCGCGGGGTGCAGAGCCCGGCGTGACTCTGCTTTGCACCCGACTCGGGTTAGGAAGTAGGGGCGCAAGCTAAGGAAGCCAATGGCCCGTCGACCGCCGCGAGTTTCTGTGGAAGTCTCACCACTTCGGCTCAGTGATGACGAAAAGCGCTCGGCAATCAAACGATTGGAGAGGCGGCTATTAGAGTTGCGGGCATTCGACGTCGATTCCATGACGGAGGCTGTGCCTCCCGCGCTCGCGGCGTTGGAGAATTCCATAAGTCGAACGCTAGAAGGTGCGTTCGGCCCAAGCACCAACGACTACAGACGTTATCAATCCGCGGCGCTTCTTGCACATCGTTCAATGGTGATTGTTTCCGATTGGTCCGGTCGGAGCGGGCCAACTTTGTCGGAATACAAGAGCGAAACTGCTTCCAATATTGCTCAGTCAATTGCGTTGCTGGAAGGAGCAATCGCAGCGCTGTCTGAAGACTTGGAGGAGGCTGGTGGGCAGCAGCCTACTGAGATCAAAAGCGCAGAGGTGCGCAGAGTCGAAAAACATGAAGTATTTGTCGTCCACGGACATGACGGTCAAGCAAGGGAAGCTGTCTCTAGATTCATTGAGAAACTGGGACTGCGCGCGGTTGTGCTTCACGAGCAACCCAATGGTGGTCGTACGGTTATCGAAAAACTCGAACGTCATTCGTCAGTTGGATTTGCGGTGGTTTTGATCACACCGGACGATGTCGGTTCAGCCAAAGGCGATGAATTGCGGCCGCGCGCGCGTCAGAACGTCATTTTGGAGCTGGGCTACTTCGTCGGGCTTCTCGGGCGGCAAAATGTTTGTGCCTTGACGGTCGGCGAGGTTGAAATGCCCTCAGATGTCATCGGGGTGGTCTGCGAGCCAATCGATGTCGGGGGGGGATGGAAACTGCAGCTTTGCAAGGAGCTAAGAGCGGCGGGATTCAATTTCGATATGAACAACGCGCTCTAGCCTGCTCACCCCACCCAGCGCGCCAGCCCTTCCGCAATCGCCTCATCCACCTGCACGTCGCGCACCTGCAGCGGCCGCGTCAGCCGCAAGCCCGCCATGCTCCGCGCGCGCGACAACGCCACGTAGGTCTGCCCCGCCGCGAAGGCGCCGCGTCCGAGATCCACTTCCACGGCGTCGAGCGTCATGCCCTGCGCCTTGTGGATGGTGATCGCCCACGCAGCAGCGAGGGGGAATTGCACGTAACGCCATTCCTCCTTCATGTTCATTTCCTGCGCTTTCTCATCCCACTGCCAGCGCGTCTGCGGCCAAGTGGAGCGCGGCACGTCGACTTCGTCGCCCCTAACGTTTCCAACACCGTCGATGAGCACGCGCACGAGTTCGTCCTCAATCTCGATCACCGCGCCGAGCGTGCCGTTCACCCACCGCCCGGCGGGATCGTTCTGCGTGAAGATCACGCGCGCGCCGCGCTTCAGCGCCAGCGTCATCGGCGCGGGCAGGCGGTCGTTCGGAATGCCGCTCTTCGGCAGCTCGCCCTTGAAGCCGCCCTCGAACACTTTCGGATCGCCCGGCAGGCTCTGCAGCCCGCGCAGATTGTAGGCGTCGGCGACGGCGTTGGTCGCGCACAGCAGCACCGGGCGCACGGGCAGGGGCGGCGCGTCGCAGCACGCCGCGTTCAGCTCATCGACCGCCGCGCGCACATTGTTGTTGTCGCGGATCGACTGCAGCAGCGAGATGAAATGCGAATCTGTCTGGCGGCGCATCTCGGTGAGTTCGAACGCCGACACCGGCGCATCGCGCAGCACATGCGCGGAGAACGCGAAGGGTGAGCCGTAGCCCGCCTCTTCCATCATCCGGCCTTCGTCGCCGCGCACCACGGGCGGCAGCTGGTAGAAGTCTCCTACGAGCAGCATCTGCACGCCGCCAAACGGCTTCACGCTTTTGCGCGCCGCGCGGAGGTGGCTGTCCATGGCGTCGAGCGTATCGGCGCGCAGCATCGAGATTTCATCGACGACGATCCGAGAGAGCCGCCGCACGTTCTGCGTGAAGAACCAGTTCGGCTTTTCCTTGAACCCCAGCAGCAGGCGCGGCGGCAGGCCGAAGAAGGAATGCACCGTCTGGCCGCCGATGTTCATCGCCGCGAGGCCCGTGGGCGCCAGCACCACCTGCGGGCGATGCTGGTCCTCCTTCAGGAGAGTGCGGATGAAGTGGCTCTTGCCCGTGCCGGCGCGGCCGGTGAGGAACACCACGGGTTCGCGGTCGTCGAGGGCGGCGCGGGCCGCTTCTGCGGCGGGGTCGATCGGGAGACTCATCGGCGGTGTTCTAAAGGTGTTCGCGCCGAAATGCCCAATCTTGCCGCAACGCGAGCAACCGCCTAACCCACCCCCATGACCGCCATCCAGACCCTTATCGACACGCTGTCCCTCGAGCCCATCGAGGTGAACCTCTTCCGCGGGCAGACACCCCAGGACGAGATGAACCGCGACCGCATCTACGGCGGCCAGGTCATCGCGCAGGCGCTGATGGCAGCCTACCGCACCGTCGAGGGGCGAACCTGCCATTCGCTGCAGAGCTATTTCATCCGGCCGGGCGATCCCAAGGCGCCGGTGCTCTACGAGGTCGAGCGGTCCCGCGACGGGCGCTCCTTCACCACGCGGCGCGTGATCGCGATCCAGCACGGCGAGCAGATCTTCAACCTCGCGGCGTCTTTCCAGGTCGAGGAGGAGGGCTTCGAGCATTCCGATCCGTTGCCAGCCGCGCCGGAGCCCATGTCGGTGCCGACAGACCGCGAGCGGTTCGAGCCCTATCTCGCGACCATGCCTGCGGCGTTTGCTGAATCCATGGCCCGCGATCGCGCCATCGAAGTACGCCGCGTCGATCCCAACAATCCCGTCAAGCCGAGGAAGATGCCCGCACAGCAGCAGGTCTGGTTCCGCGCGTCCGAGGATGTGGGCGATGGCGTCGCCATCAACCAGTGCATGCTGGCCTACGCCACGGACATGTCATTGCTCGACACCTGCGCCCGCCCGCACGGCGTGAGCTGGCTTTCCGGCGTGATGATGGCGAGCCTCGATCACATCATCTGGTTTCACCGCCCGTCGCGCGCGCACGACTGGCACCTCTACGATCAGGACAGTCCGTCCGCCTCCGGGGCCCGCGGCTTCAATCGCGGGGCGATCTACCTGCAGGACGGCACGCTGGTGGCGAGTGTCGCGCAGGAAGGGCTCATCCGACCGCGGAAGCCGAAATAGGCGCGCCCGGGCAACCGTTGTCAGTCGTTCAACGTAGTCCTGTCAGGCTTTGTCTCATCCAAGGGGAAAGAAATACGTGCGCCCCGGCTTCAAGCGCATTCTCTACGCGGTCGCCGCCCTCGCAGTCATCCTGTGGGGCGTGCAGTTCAGCTTGCGCGCAGCGCCGGGCGCGCCGGTAACGCCGCCGCCGCTGCCCGATGTGCTGGGCGTCTTCGGCGACGATGCGCCGGTGACGTCCGCCGATGAATGGCTCTCGCGGCGCGCGCCGATTCTGCGTGGCGCGTTCGAGCGACTGGTCTATGGCGCGCAGCCGACGACCGTGGCGCCGATCCTGTCGAGCCGCCGCGTGATCGACGACAAGGCCTTCAAGAGCGTCGCGCGCATCGAGGAATGGACGCTCGATGTGCCGCTGCTGAACGATCCGGTGCGTTTCCACGCGCTGGTGATCACGCCGCGCAACGCAAAGGCGCCGTTGCCGGTGGTGATCGCGACGAACTTCTGCGGCAACCGCGCCGCGCTCGCGGGGCGCTACAAGCAGGTGGACCGGCCCGCATGGAGCCCCGCGCGGTGCCGCACGCCGCTCCAGCAGTGGGCGGCGGAAACCATGCATGGTTCCGATATCATCGCGCCGCCCTTCGCCATGCTTGTGAAGGCCGGCTACGCCGTGGTGACGTTCTTTCCCGGCGAGATCGTCGAGGACGATCCGCGTCTTTCGCATGAAACCTTGCGCGCGCTTTCGGCGGACATGGACGAAAGCGCGCCGAAGGCCGGTGCGCTTGCCGCGTGGGCGTGGGGCTATTCGCGCGCCATCGATGCGGTGATCACCGACGCGCGCTTCGACGCCGGGCGCATCGCGCTCTGGGGCCACTCGCGATTTGGGAAGGCTGCCTTGCTGGCCGCAGCGTTCGATGAGCGCGCCGCGCTGGTGGTCGCCAACCAGTCCGGAACGTTCGGCGCCACGCTCTCGCACACCACGCGCGGGGAATCCATGCGCGCGATCACAACGCAATTTCCTCACTGGTTCTCGCCTGCAGTCCCGGAACGGGTAGCGCGGCGCGAGGATCTGCCGCTCGACCAGCATCTGCTGATTGCGCTCATCGCGCCGCGCCCGATCCTGCTCGGCGGCGCGCGCATGGACCGCTGGTCTGATCCCGCCGGCGCATATGCAGCGGCGGAAGCGGCGGGACCGGTCTATGCGCTATTCGACCGCGAAGGCCTCGCGCAGACCTCGCCGTCACGCACGGATTTCTCCGGCGATATCGCCATGTTCATGCGCCCGGGCGGGCATGGCATTCGCCCGCGCGACTGGCGCGAGACGATCGCCTTCCTCGACACGCATTTCCAGCGCGGCGTCACACCGCCCTGAGCGCCTGCTCCAGATCCGCGATCAGGTCGTCGGGATTTTCCACGCCGATGGAGATGCGGATGAGGGCGGGGGTGATCGAAAAGCGCTTCAGTTCATCCGCCGGCATGCCCGAATGCGTCATCGACGCGGGGTGAGACGCGAGCGTTTCCGTGCCGCCGAGACTGACCGCGAGCTTGATGACCTGCAGATGATCGAGCAGCGCGAACGCTTCCTTCTCGCCGCCCTTCACCTCGAACGAGAATGTCGAGCCAGCGCTCTTGTTCTGGCGCGCGTGGATTTCGCGGTCGATATGGCCGTCGGGCAGGAAGTCGAGGAACCAGACGTTGTCGATCTTCGGGTGATCGCGCAGGAACGCGGCGATCAGTTTGGCTCCCGCTGCGCCCGCTTCCATGCGCAGCTTCAGTGTTTCGAGCGAACGCATGAGCAGCCACGCCGTGTGCGGGTCGCACATGGTGCCAATGGTGGAGCGCATCCGCCGCACAGGTTGCAGCATCAGCTTCGAACCTGACGCGCCGCCGGCGATGAGATCGGAATGACCACCGACATATTTCGTCAGCGAGGTCACGACGATATCCGCGCCATGCGCGAGGGGCGTCGAATAGATCGGCCCGAGCATGGTGTTGTCGACGATGACGGGCGGACGGAAATCGCCCTTTGCGAAAGAGTCCGAGACTTTTCGCGCCGCCGCGATATCGACGAGGCCGCTCGTGGGATTGCCGGGCGTTTCAAGAAAAATCGCCGCGACGCGGCCGAGCGACTTCGCCTTCTCCGCCGCCGCGAGCATTGCTTCGGTGCCACCTTCCACCTCGAAGCCCACCTGCTGCACGCCGAATTCCGGCAGGATGGAATGGATCAGCGTCTCCGTGCCGCCATAGATCGGCTGGCACTGCAGGATGACGTCGCCGGGGCGTACATAGGCGAGCATGCAGGTCGAAATTGCCGCCATGCCGGAGCCGAAGGCGAGCGACGCTTCGGCTTCGTCCCAGATGGCGAGACGATCTTCCAGCACTTCGAGATTCGGATTGTTGAAACGCGAATAGACGAGGCCCGGTTCTTCGCCGGGACCGAGCTTGCGACGGCCCTGCATGGTTGCGAAGAAATTCTTCCCGTCCTCAGCGGAGCGGAACACGAATGTCGATGTGGAGAATTGCGGCGGCTTCAGCGAGCCTTCCGACAGCATGGGATCGTAGCCGTAGCCCATCATCAGCGTTTCAGGGCTGAGCATGCGGTTGCCGAGCTTGCGTTTGCGCCAGGTCTTTTCAGTCATGGGATCACCCTGAGGTCATGGATTGACCGGGGGTATAGACCGCGCCGCCGCCCTTGTCGCGGCAGGGCGTCGGGTCAGACGAAGAGACGTCTGTCCTCGGTGCTGGCCTCGCCCGCATCGGTGAACGACCAGTCGCCGGCGTCCAAGCCGCCGATGCGCCGCACCGGAAACTCACGCGGCCCGTCCTCGGTGGCTTCAATCAGACGCACCCGCGACGCGGCAAGCGTGCAGGCGGAGAGGTCGCCTACGACAACTACGGCGCGGTCATGCGAAACGGTCTGTTCCACGCGGAGCTGGGACACGCCCGCAAGCGTGACGACACGCGTCCATGTCATGGCGTCGATATCGCTCCATGGATCCGTCGACCACGACACGACCACTTCGCCCATGCGTGTGCCCCGACCCGTGCGCATGGAGTGCATGGCGCCGTCTTCGACGAGCACGACGCCCGCATCGCCGCCGCCGATGAGGAAAAGGTCCGTGCCTTCGCCGGTGATGGCGAGATCGGCTTCGTCACCCGGCAACCAGAAGTGCGTGGCGATCGGCGCGATGCTCTCGTCGCGAATTTCGATGTCGGAGGTGACTTCGATCTCCGGCGCGGACGCCACGACCTCTTCGCGATACTCGTCGCTTTCCACAGACTGCAGATAAGCGTCCACATCGTGCCAGAACGTTTCCTGCCAGACGGGGCTTTCCTGCCAGTCGTCTTCCAACTCATGGGAGTCGCGCGCGGCTGGAGTCGCGAGCAAGGCGTCGAGCTCGGCTTCGCTCAGGATCGGCAGGGGACGGTCAGGCGCAGTGATGATGGTAGCGAGGTCGTCCATGCCCCAGGTGGCGAACTGCGTGTCGGCATCGACGGTATCGCCGCCGTCCTCGTGCGGCATTTCCACGGAGGGAAACCACGGCATGTGTGCTTCCAGTGCGCGCAGGGCGCCGAAGTTCACATGATCGGTGAAGGCGCGCGCGCGCAGCGTGTCGGCGCGGACGCGGAGGGCGCGGGTGATTTGCACGGCGATCTCGTGGTTGGGGTTGAAGGCGAAGACTTCGCCGCAGGGAATGACGCGCGGCAGGTTCCAGAGTGCGACTTCGCAGGACGTCAGATGCGCGGCGAAATCGGCACCGTCCGCCAATTCCGAGGCTCCCCAAGCGTAAAGCTCGGTCGGATCGAAGGCGGCGGCGTAAAGCGCCTCGCAGGCGTCGGCGAGGAAATCATCGAGCGCGACGACTTCAAGATCCACCACCGGCGGCGGTGTGAAAGCCAGCGGCGGCGGCGCGAGGTCAAGAAGCAGCGCGACGTTGGCGGCGGCTCCGTATGCGATCACTTCTTCCTGTTCCGGTGCTTCCTCTGCAACGAGCGTAGGTGAAGGCGTCTCTGCGACGACCCCCGGCGCGGCGAACGCAAGGCATGCGGCGACGGCGCCGACAGCGAAGGTTTCCTCGAATTCTTCGGTCGATACCGGCGCTGGCGTGCGGGTCTCGACAGCGGGCGCCTCCAGCGTCGGCGCGTCGATCCAGCCGAAGGCGCCGACAGCGAGGAAGTCTTCTACGCCTTCATCAGGGCTCGCCGCTTCAGCAGCACGCGGGGCGCTCGCGACTTCGTCCTGACGGCTCAGCGTCCAGGCCGCGACGCCTGCAATCGCGCCGACAGCGAAGGAGGGCTCCAGTTCTTCGTGCTCATCGGCCGCCACAACACGCGGCGCTTCGACGGGTGCGTCGGGCTCGACAACCAATGGCGCCAGATCAACCGTACCGAAGGCGAGCGCCGCCGTTTCTTCAAGGTCGACGACCGCTTCCACCGGCGCCGGTCGCACGAGTACGCCCGGCGCTTTCGGCAGGTTGCGCACGAGATCGAGCAGGTAGGCCACCGGCGCGCCTGCGCCCGCGCCGATCTCAACATCGTCGATTTCCTCGACAACCGGCGGCGGCATCTCATCGAGGCAATCGAAACGCCCGCGCAGATCGAGCGGCTTCGGTGCTTCCAGCGCGAAATCGGGATCGAACGTAAACGCGAGATCCGGCGCGTCCTGCAAGTACGCGCGCACGCGCGAAGGCGCGATCGCGACAGCGGAGTCCACATTGGCATGCGCCACAAGGCTCGAAGGGCCGTCGGACCAGTCACGATAGAGCGTGGTGCGCAGCTTCGCGAGGCGGTGCAGGGCTGCAGCCATGGCGGCGCCGTCGTCCCGCGGTGCGGAAACGTCGGTCTCGACCGCTCTTTGGACCTGCACCGGTTGCATGGCGCCTCTGCCTTATGGACAGGGTTTCATACGCCTATAGCCCTAACACCCGATGAAACGCACAAGTAACGAAGTACTCACCATTATGCCGTGAACTGTAAATGCGCCGTTATTCATATGTAAGTGTTATGGTCAACTTTTGATAACGCTGGCGGAGCATACTCCCTGTTGCATGTTCGACTTGGGGAGACTGTTCTTGCGCTGGCGCCAGGAGATCAACCGCCTGATCCGCACGGCGTCGACGCTCGAGACCGCGATGACGGTTCGGGCGGCGCAGGTCTTCGACCGGATGGCGCGTTCGGCCACCCGCCAGCGCTTTGAACGCATCGCCATCGTCCTGCGCCTGGGCGCCCCGATCTCGTCGCGGGAGTGGGGCGCTTCGCTGGTGCTCGGGCTGTTTGGTCTTGCGGTGCCGCTCGCGGCGATGTCGCTCTTCGACAAGGTGCTGCCGCACGGCACGGGACTGGAAGCCGCCGTGCTGCTTGTGGCGACCATCGGTCTCGTCGTGGTGGAAGGCGGTCTGCGCTTCGCGCGCGCCACGCTCGGCGACACCACCGAAACACATCGCGAGGCGCTCCGCGCCGGCGCTCACCTCGCACGACTGGCCGCGGCGCCCTTTGATGCGTCGAAGGAAGACGGCGCGCCGGCACGTGTCGCGCGGCTTGAAGCGGCGGCGGAGCGGGCGGAGCTGCGGGCGGGTCGTTTGCGCCGCGCCATTCTCGACATGCCTTTCGTGCTGATCGCCCTCGTCGCCATGGCGTGGTTCGGCGGCTGGCTGGCGCTCGCCCCGATTGCGGTGCTCGGTGCAGTGATCGCGCTGTTCGTCACATCCTCCATGGCGCTCTCCGAAGCGGCGCGCCTGCGCGACGCACATGACGCCCGCAGCGACGACTTCGTCGCCGAGTGCATCGCCAACATCGCGGCGCTGAAAGGCGCGGCGATGGAGCCCTTCATGACGCGCCGCATGGAGCAGCTGCTCGGCAGCGGTCGCGATCTCGAACAGAAGCGGTTTCGCGCCTCCGATCGTGCGGAAGATCTCGAACCCATGCTGGAAGCGGCGACCGTATTCGCTGTCGCGGCGCTCGGCGGCATCATCGCCATGCAGGGCGACATGAGTGTCGGGGTGCTGGCGGCGTGCGCGTTGCTCGCAGGTCGCGTGGTCGGCCCGGTCGCGCGTCTTTCGGCGGCGGCGCAACGGGCGGTCGCGCTCGGCGCCGATGCGGACGTGCCCGCCGAGGCGCCGGAAGAGCGCGTGCTGCGTGCCGAAACAGCGCCGGCGGATCTGGTCGTTGACGCCGAAATCATCGGCGGCGCAGAGCGTTTCGCCTTCCGTGCACCCGCCGGCGCAATGATCGCCTTCGCCGGTCGCGACGGCGCGCGTTTGTCAGCGGCGCTGCGTACGATCGGCGGGATGGATACGCCTGCAGAAGGTCATGTGCGCTTTGCGGGCGTCGCTATGGCGGCCTACCGCGCGGCCCACCCCGGCGCGATCGCGATCGTGTCGCCGCAGTCGGAACTCGTCACCGGCACCATACTCGAAAATCTCACCATGTTCGGCCATGGCGGTTCGGAAGCGTCGGCGCTGGCCGCGTGCAACGTGCTGGGGCTGCGTCCGGAGATCGAACGCCTGCCGCGCAAGCTCGACACCATGGTCGGGCAGGGCGACGCCGACGGCGTGTCCGCCTCGCTCGCGCATCGCATCGCCATCGCGCGCGCCATTGCGTTGTCGCCGCGCGTGCTGCTGCTCGACGAGCCGCAGTCGCAACTCGATCCCGTCGCCGATCGCATGCTGATCGCGGGGCTGGCGGCGCTGAAGGGGAAGATGACGATCATCCTCTCCACCAGCCGCCCGTCGTACCTCGAACTCGCCGACCAGGCGTTCGCGCTGAACGGTCGCCGCCTCGCGCCGATGACAGGTTTCAACGACACGCGCCGCGCAGGCGCGGCGTGATGTGAACCGCATCATGGCCGACGGTTTCCTGCGCGACGTGACCACGCTGCCGCCTGACGCGCGTCGCGGCGGCGCCAATGTCGTGCATGCGCGTCTGGCCCGGATCGCGGAAGGTTTGCGCGCGCGCGGGGAGGAGCGTTCGCGCGCGGCGGCGACGCTGCGCGTGACGCGCAGCTCGATCGCCGCCCTCATCGGCCTCACGCTTTTGGCCAATCTCATCGCGCTCGCGACGCCGATCATCACTTACGCCGTCTTCGATTTCGTCGTGCGCGACGGCGCGAACCTGACGCTCGCGGCGCTCTGCGCCTCCGGTGCGCTTGCGCTGCTTTACGAACTGGCGGCGCGACGCGAACGCGCGGCCATTGCCGCTGACGCCGGCGCAAGGCTTGCGGCGCGATTCACGGCGGGTCTGTTCGAGGCGGTGTTGCGCACGGGCGTGCGCGGCCGCAGCGACGGTGTGGCGACGCAGGTGGAGCGCTTTCGCAGTCTGCGGCGTCTGCGCACCGCGCTGACCGGCCCGCTCGTCGCGGCCGTTCTCGATGCGCCCTTCACGCTGATCTTCGTGGCGGCGCTTTTCATCTACGCCGGGGCGTTAGGCTTTGTGCCGCTGGCGGCGTTTGCGGGACATGCGCTCGCGTCCCATCTCTTGCGCCCGTGGGCGATGACGACGGCGCAGCACAGCGCGCGCGCGCGTCGTCAGCTTGCGGCGGCGCTTGCGGAGTCGGCAACCAAGCGCGAAACGCTCGAAGAACTCGGCATGCAGGACGCCTGGGCGGCCCGCGTGCAGTCCCTGGCGGTGGAAGCGGCGCTGCGCCGCCGCCGCGAGTCGATTGCGGACGCCGCCTGCGATGCCGCTTCACACGCGGTGACGTCTCTCGCCGTCGTCGCCGCGTTGTGGCTCGGCGCAGCGCAGATCATGTCCGGCGCACTGACGATCGGCGGCGTGGTGGCGTCCCTGATGGTGGTGTGGCGCGCGATCACGCCGATGGAAGCGCTCTTCCGCGCCCGCGCGACGGTCGGCGACGCCGCAAGGACACTGCGCCGCGCGATCAGGGCGACGCGCCCCTACACTGGCGATCGCGAGTCCCGAATGTCGCCGCATCGCCTCGAAGGCCGCATCAGCGTGCGCGGTCTGGTGGTCCGCCACGACAGCGCCGAAGCGCCTTCGCTGCGCGGTGTAAGTTTCGACGTGGCGCCTGGCGAGGTCGTGGCGATCTGCGGTCCAGCAGGCGCAGGCAAATCCACGCTGCTGATGGCGCTGCTCGGCCTGCATCGTTCGGAGTCCGGTTCGATTGCATTCGACGGCCGCGATCTGCGCGGGCTCGATCGCGCGGCGCTGCGCGTCTCGGCCGCCTATGCGCCGCAGCGGGTCACGCTGTTTCACGGCACGGTCGCGCAGAACATCCGTCTGCTCGCGCCGGCGGCCGATGACGCATTGATCACAAAGGCGCTCGGCGAAGCTGGCGTCACATTGCCGAACGCGGCATTGCCGCAAGGCGTGGACACGCGCCTGAAGCGCGGCGGGCAGGGCCAGATCGACGAAAGCCTGCGCGTGAAGCTCATGCTCGCAGGCCTCTACGCCAAGCGCGCGCCGATCCTGCTGCTCGACGATCCCGGCGCCTTCCTCGATCGAGATGGCGACAAGGCCTTTCTCGCGCAACTCGAACGCCTGCGCGGCGTCGCAACCGTGCTGCTCGTCACCAATCGCCCGAGCCATATGCGTGTTTGCGACCGCATCATCCGGCTGGAGCACGGCATGATCGTCACAGACGGCGCGCGGGAGCAGGTGCTGGGCGCCGCTCCGACGCCCTAGCGCGCCGTGCGAAATCACATGCAATGTCAGAGGCTTTCGGGCTACGGAATTTGTGTTCGCCGGTTCCGGCGTCGCGCCAGGCCCGCAATGACCCAGTTTGTGTATCGCCACGCCGCCCGCGCCTTTGTCGCGCTGCTGCTGTCGGCAGCCTTCGTCACGCCTGCGGCCGCACAGGAGCCATGGCGGCTCGAAGAAGCGATCGGCGCGCCCGACTGGCTGAGCCTCGAAGGCGATGCGCGGCAGCTCTACGAGAGCATCGACGGCCAGTTCCGCGCCGGCGGATCGGGCGGCGATCAGGCGCTGTCGTTTCGCACGCTGCTGCGCGCCGAGGCTGATACGGGGCGCGTGACGTTCGGTCTCGAGTTGCAGGACTCGCGCGTCTATCTCGACGATTCCGGAACGCCACTGAGCGGCAGCGCCGTGAATGCGTTCGAGGCGCTGCAGATTTATGCGGAGATCGATCTCGACGGCGCGTTTGGTCAGAAGGACGCCAGTCTGAAGCTGGGGCGCCAGACGCTCGGGTTCGGCAGCCAGCGCGTGGTGGAGCGCACCAACAGCTCCAATGCCATCGCGTCGTTCACCGGCGCCTACTGGTCGTCGCGAAATGCGCGCAACGATGAATGGCACGCCTTCTACGTTTCGCCGGTCGGAGTTCGGCCGAGCGATCACGCGGCGCAGGGCGATAACGAGATCTCCGCTGACGAGGAAGAGTGGGGGCGTCGCTTCTGGGGGCTGCACTATCGCCGCGCGAATGCCTTCGGCGACGCTTTCCCCGTGACGCATGCGGAGATTTTTCTCTACGGTCTGAAGGAACGCGATACGTCCGCTGTGGCGACGCCGAACCGCGACTATCTGCAACCCGGCGTGCGCGTGCATCGCGCCCGCGCGCGGGCTGCATGGGACTTCGACGTCGAGGGCTCCTATCGCACCGGCACGCGCCGCGCGTCGTCGTCGGCGACCGACGTGACCGATCTCGATGTCGACGCGTGGACCGTGCACGCGCACGTCGGCTACACGTTCGATCATCCGTGGTGCTGGCGCATTTCGGCGGACTACGACTATGCGACCGGCGACGAAAGGCCCGGCGATGACCGCTTCGACCAGTACGAGCGCCTGTTCGGCTCCCGCCGCACGGACCTCGGCTACACCGGCCTGTTCGGGCCGCTCTCACCCGCCAACCTCGATGCACCGGGCTTTCGCGTCGAGGTGACGCCAAGCGCGCGGCTCGATGCTGTCGTGGCGTACAAGGCGGCGCGGCTGGAGTCGGCGCGCGACACATGGATCGGCGCCAATGTGCGCGATGCCACGGGCGCGTCCGGGCGATCCATCGGCCAGCTTGTCGATGCGCGCCTGCGCTACTGGATCGTGCCGGACAGCGTGCGCTTCGAGACCGGCGTCTCGATCCTGTCGCTCGGTCGCTTCGCGCGCGACGCGCCGAACGCGTCGGGGCAGGGCGATGCGCGCGCGGTGTATGTGCAGCTGACGCAGTCGTTCTAGGTTTGCTAGCTGGGGCCACAAACGAAAACAACCGCGGCGAACCGCGGCTGTCTCGTCGATCAGAGAGCGATGAAGCTTATGCCGCGCCCATCACCGCTTTCACCTCGAGGAAGTCCTCGAATCCGAACGAGCCCCATTCGCGGCCGTTGCCGGACTGCTTGTAGCCGCCGAACGGGGCGTTGAAGTCGGCGCCCGCGCCATTCAGGTGGACGTTGCCGGTGCGCAGCTTGTTGGCGACCGCCTTGGCGTGCGCCGGTTCGCCGGAGACGTAGCCGGAGAGGCCGTACACGGTGTCGTTGGCCTGACGGACGGCTTCATCTTCGTTGTCGTAGGGCAGGATGCAGAGCACCGGCCCGAAAATTTCCTCGCGCGCGATGGTCATATCATTGGTGACGTTGGCGAACACGGTGGGGCGAACGTAATAACCGCGGTTCACTCCGGGCGGACGGCCTACGCCGCCGGTGACGAGCGTGGCACCTTCGTCGATGCCCTTCTGGATCAGCGCCTGCACCTTCTGGAACTGGTTGGCGTTCGAGAGCGGGCCCATCGGGCGACCGTCGCCATCCACGCCGAAGGTGATCGACTCCGCGACGCCCTTGGCGATTTCCGCCGCCTGGTCATGCTTGCTGCGCGGCACGAACATGCGCGACGGCGCGTTGCAGGACTGGCCGCTGTTGACCGTCATGGACGCCATGCCGCCGGCGACGGCGGAGCTGAGGTCGGCGTCTTCCAGAATGATGTTGGCGCTCTTGCCGCCGAGTTCCTGCGCGACGCGCTTCACGGTTTCAGCGGCCGCCTTTGCGACGAGGACGCCCGCGCGGGTGGAGCCGGTGAAGCTCATCATGTCGATGCCGGGGTGCTTGGCGAGCGCTTCGCCGACGCCGGGGCCGTCGCCGTTGACGAGGTTGAACACGCCTTTCGGTACGCCGGCCTCATGCATGATCTCGGCGAAGATGATCGCGTTGAGCGGGGAAAGCTCCGACGGCTTCAGAACCATCGTGCAGCCTGCCGCGATCGCCGGCGCGACCTTGCAGGCGATCTGGTTGATCGGCCAGTTCCACGGCGTGATGAAGCCGCACACGCCGACGGGCTCGCGGCGCACGAGCGTCGTGCCGCGCACTTCCTCGAAGTGGTAGTTCTTGAGCACTTCCAGCGTGTTGGCGAAGTGGCCGAGACCGGCGGGCGCTTGCGCTGCCTTCGCGAGCCAGAGCGGGGCGCCCATTTCCGAGGAGATCGCTTCGGCGATGTCGCCCATGCGCTTCTGATAGGCGGCGATGATCGCGCCGAGCAGCGCCATGCGCTCTTCGCGGGTGGCGAACTGGAAGGTCTCGAAGGCCTTCTGCGCTGCAGCGACCGCCTTGTCGACGTCGGCGGACGAGCCCAGCGAGATCTTGGCGATCGGCTCTTCGTTAGAGGGATTGATGACCTCGTGCGTGCGCGGCGTGGTCGGTGCGACCCACTGGCCGTCGATGTAGAAATTCAGGTGCTCGCGCATTGTTTTCCTCCGGGATGCTTGCTGATGACATAGCGCCACTTCGGCGCGCGGGAAAGCGGGCTTCGTCGCGAGGTTGGGCGTGACGCGGCGGTAATCCGGGGCTTTTCGATGCGTGACACACGTCACGGCGGCCTGGGGGCGGGGGGTCTAAACCTATGAATGTCGAAACGGCGATGGCGCCGGGCCGGCAAACAAACGGAGACCTCAGATGACCAAGTTCACCCCCTTCGCCCGCCTGATGGCAGCGGCCTTATTCCTTCTGCGTGTACGCGGCGATGGCGATGCCGGTGCTGGATAAAGCGGCGCAGATGGCCTGACCCCGAAGAAAGTTTCCACTCATGCACATCAAAGGAGATCACAATGTCCAAGTTCACCCCGATGACCCGCCTGATCAGCCTCGCCGTTTCCTTGGCCTTCGTGGCGATGATTTCCCTGCCGGTCGTCGACAAGGCTTCGCAGATGGTCTGATCCGGAAAGGATCGAGGGACCAAAGGGCGTGAAGCTGGGCTTCACGCCCTTAATTTTTGCGCTAGGGAGATCGCCGACATCCTCCCGGAGCAGACATGCAGTATCGCGAACTCGGCCGCACCGGCCTCCAGGTTTCAGCCGCCTGTCTCGGCACCATGATGTGGGGGGAGCAGAACGACGAGGCTTTCGGCCACGCGCAGATGGACATGGCGCTCGCGGGCGGCATCAACTTCTTCGACACGGCGGAAATGTACACGGTGCCGCCGAAGTCCGACACGCAGGGCAATACCGAACGGATCATCGGCACGTGGGTCAAGGCGCGGGGCAATCGCGACAAGGTCGTGCTCGCCACCAAGATCGCCGGCCGCAGCCCGATGACATGGACCCGGCAGGGTGGGGCGTCCGCCAATGACGGGCCGCTCGACGGCGGCATGACGCGCCAGACGCGCCAGCAGATCGACTACGCCGTGACGGCGAGCCTCAAGCGGCTGCAGACCGACTATATCGATCTCTACCAGCTGCACTGGCCCGATCGCGGCTATGCCGGCTTCGGCTTCCAGACTTACCGCGACTACGGCGACACGGGCGAATGGGAGAAGTTCGAGACGATCCTTGAATCGCTCGATGCGCATGTGAAGGCCGGCCGCATCCGCCATATCGGCGTGTCGAACGAAAGCCCGTGGGGCGTCATGCGCTTCATCGCGGAGTCCGAGCGACGCGGCTTGCCGCGCATGGCGTCGATCCAGAACGCCTACAACCTCGTCAATCGCAGCTTCGAGACCGGCGGCCTCGCCGAAATCGCCATGCGTGAACAGGTGGGCCTGCTGGCCTATTCGCCGCTCGGCCAGGGCTATCTGACGGGCAAGTACCGCGACGGCGCGATGCCGGAGGGCTCACGCAAGAAGATGTTCCAGCGGCTCAACCGCTACGAGGGCGTCGGCGCGGAGGCGGCGATCAACGCCTATCTCGATCTTGCAGCGGAGCTGGGCGTATCGCCGACGGCGCTGGCGCTCAAATTCGTCGACACGCGGCCATGGACGACATCAACGATTTTCGGCGCCACCACCATCGAACAGTTCGAGGCCGACAGGGCGGCGTTCGACATGCCGTGGACCGACGAGATCCAGAAGCGCGTGGACGACATCCACAAGGCGCGCCCGAATCCCTGTCCTTGATCGCCAGCCTCAGGCTGTCGTGACCCGCTGCGCCTGCGCGGTGTCGGTGTATTGCTGGAACTGGGCGATCTTGCCGTCCTTGATGCGCCAGACGTGGGCGAGCTGCGCATTCATTGGCTTG
Source organism: Alphaproteobacteria bacterium (assembly GCA_034440275.1). GTDB lineage: Bacteria > Pseudomonadota > Alphaproteobacteria > Caulobacterales > Aquidulcibacteraceae > VFBF01. The sequence continues at coordinate 4,056 of JAWXBS010000076.1, read as the reverse complement.
CTCGTTGTCTTGTAGACGCCGGAATAGCGGCCGAGCGCGACGACCGTATCGCCTGCATCGAGGATTTCCTCGACCGTCACGGTGAAGCCGTCCCACTCCGTGCCGCAGCGCATGAAGACGCCGTTGGCGACGGCTTCGGGTCCCGTGTACGGATTGCCGTCGGCATAAGGGAAATTTTCGGCTTCGTTCCAGACGATGGACGGGCTCATGGCGCCGAGCACGCCCGGCACGTCGCCGACAGCGAAGGCGGCGTAGAGCTTGCGAATGATCGCGACGTTGTCTGCGGACATGTCTGCCTCCCCGGTTGGATGCCGGAGCCTAGTCCGCCGACGCCGAGCGGTCACGCCGCTTGTGCGACGTCCTCTTGTTCGGCCCGGGCCACCGCCGCGACTGACACCGTGAGCGTGAACGTCGAGCCCACGCCTTCGGCGCTGGTCACTGTCACGTCGCCGCCGAGGAGCCGCGCGAGGCGACGTGTGATCGCCAGTCCCAGACCCGTGCCGCCGAAACGGCGCGTCATCGAGGCATCCGCCTGTACAAAGGGCTGGAAGAGACCGGCCAGGTGTTCGGCGGTCATGCCGATCCCGGTGTCGACTACGACGAAGCGCACGACGTCTTCTTCGCGCGTGACCGCGAGGCCGAGGCGGCCTTCCTTGGTGAACTTGTTGGCGTTGGACAGCAGGTTCAGCAGGCATTGCTTCACCAGCACGTCTTCGGTCATCACGACGCCGTCGAGATCGCACGAGACCTTCAGCTGGTTGCCGTTGGCCTTCACCGCAGGCTCGAGCGTTGCGGCGACGTCCTGCACGATCTGTCCGATGTCGGTTTCGCGCAGGGAAACTTCAAAGCGGCCCGCCTCGATCTTGGAGAGGTCGAGAATGTCGTTGATCAGCGTCAGCAGATGGCGACCGGCGATGCGGATGCGCTGCGCGTCGCGCGCGCCGAGATCGCGGCCTTCGCCGGTGAGATCTTCCTCGAGGATTTCCGAATAGCCGATAACCGCGTTCAGCGGCGTGCGCAGTTCGTGACTCATGGTGGCGAGGAATTCGGACTTTGCGGCGTTGGCCTTTTCCGCTTCCATGCGGCGTTCCTCGGCTTCCGCGCGCGCGGCGTGGACCTTTTCGGTCATCTTGCGGAGCTGTGTGTAGGACGCGACGAAATTGCCGATGAAGCCGCAGGTCGCCATCAGAAGGCCTGCACCGATCGCGAGCGGCAGCGCGCCCGTCGCCATGCTGACCAGCACCATCGGGCCGAAAAGCATGCCGATGTACGGGCTGAGGATCAGCCAGAACAGGCGCGGCGAGTGATAGCAGGCGACCGCTACGTGCAACATCGAGCCGGCGCAGGTCAGCGTCGCCGCGACCATCCCGTAGGGCCCGCCGAGCGCCCACAGGATCAGGAAGACGAGCGACCAGCTGGTGGTGGCGATGCTGATCGATACGGTCAGCAGGCGCGTCATGCGGGCGCGGGCGGTTTCGTCGGCGGCGAGAAACCGGCGGATGACCTCGCGGTCGGCGAGTTGCGTCGCCGCCGCCAGCGCAAACCAGCCGAACGACAGAAGCACCTGGTTGGTGAACAGCAGGCAGAACGCACACAGCACGCCCGCCAGGACCAAGCGTTGCGTCAGCGTATCGCGGCGCGACTCCGCCACGGCGAGAAAGGACTCGGTATCGTCGGCGGCGGCGCGCGGAAGGGCGGGGGTCATGGCCCCGCCTTCGCACACAAGGGGTTCCGTCCCGCTTAAGCGCCGTGGTTAATCCGGCTATAAGGCGCACATGGCCCTTCGACTTTTCGCCGCGCTCGACATTCCCGACGACGTCGCCGACCGCGTGCGGCCGCTGCTGCGCGGCGTGCCCGGCGCGCGCTGGCGGCCGCGGGAGAACCTGCATGTCACGCTGCGCTTCTACGGCGAGATCGCCGAGAACGTGGCGGAGGATCTGGACGCAGAGCTGGGCGAGGCGGCGCTGAAGCACGGCCAGTTCGATCTCCGTGTGAAAGGAGCGGGGTTCTTCGGGCGCGAGGCGCCGCACGCGCTCTGGCTCGGCATCGAGGACAGTGAAGCGCTGAAGTCACTGGCCGCCGACTGCGATCGCGCCGCGCGGCGCTGCAAGATACCGCCGTCCGAGCACAGATTCCGTCCGCACATGACGGTCGCCTACCTCGCCGGCACGACGCTCGATCGCGTCATCGCCTTCGAGCGACGCCTCGCTCTCTACGAAAGCGAGAGCTGGACCGTCGACGCGTTCTTCCTCCTGTCGAGCCACGTCCGCCGCAACGCGCCGAGCCTGTATTCTGAAGAAGCGAGCTATCCGCTGGCGGGATAGGGAGTCGTAGTCCGGCCCGGGAAAGGGAGGACGGCGATGAATTTCAAGGATTGGTCGGCGGTGCTCGGCACCTGGGTCAGCATCGCGGGAGCGCTGCTTGGGGGGTATATGGCGCTTCAGGCGTATCAAAAAGACATAGAGGTCAGGAAGGAGGAGGTGGACAAGCGCGCGGATGCCCGCGTGGTCCAGACTTTCGCACTCTACGAGCAATTTCAGAGCGCCGAGATGATGCGCGCTCGAAACCGCCTTTCTGCCGCCGTGGTCTCAGGCAACATCAATTATCTACAAGGCCAACACGATCTGTTTGCCTACGTGGATTTCTTCGACGCGGTTCAAGTTTGCCTCGAGCGCGAGATTTGTGACCGGCCGCTGACCAATCAATTGCTTGGGACGTACGCCAAGAACTCGTTCACCTACGTCAGTCGATTGGCCGCGGAGACTCGCGGCGCTGAGTGCGAATCCGGAATCGCCGGGGACCATCCCTACGCATACGGGCTTGAGGCGCTCGCCACCGGAACGCCACCTTCGGGCGACTGCTCGAAATACCCACCGGCGCCTGTGCGACGCGAACAAAGAAAAAGCCCCGACCTTGCGGCCGAGGCTTCTCCAGAGTTTCGGTAGCGCCGACTCTTACGAGGTGCGTTCCGGAGCCGTCTGCGCGCCGCGCGGGGCGGGCGTCACTTCTTCCTTCGGCGCAGCAGCCGCGCCGACCATGCAGCAGCGGGCCTTGATCTCGAGCACGCGCGTGGCGAAGCGGCAGGTCGAGTCATCCATTTCGCGCATGACCGTCGGGCCGCCCGAACGCGTCGTGTAACGCGACTGGGCGCAGCCCACGAGCGTGTAGCCGGCCGAGCAGGAGCCCGTGTCGGTGCGGTTCAGCGTGCGGGTTTCGCAGTAGACGCCGTCCTGACGCGCGAGCGCCTGGTCAGCGGTCGATTGCGCGCGCGCGGCGTCCGAAACGCCCTTGTCTGCGACGGCGCGCGTGGCGCTGTCGCGGGTGACGGCGGCGGTGTTCACCTTGCAGATGTCGGTGTCGGTGTTGCCTTCGATGGCGCAGTACGCCTCGAGGGACTTGTTGCCGGTACGACCGGTAGCGCAGGCGGCGGCGATAACCGCGATGCCGGCGACGATGAGGAGACGCGTGATCTTCATTAACATTAACCCCTTCTGGATTTCGCGCCGGACGCTAGTTTCGCAACTGCAATGAAACAAACGCCCTCGCGCGAGAGGCGAATTCCCGCCATTGATGAAAACCGATAGTCCCTACCCAGATCAGGCGAGTATGCCCAAGCTGCCGCCCCCTCGGCTTGAGTAATCCGTGGCAAATAACCTGGGTGAAGGAAAGTCTAACCCTGCAATCTAAATATCTTTTCATTTACAAGACGCGACAGTCGCGGGAGAATCGACCCATGCGCCCGTCAATGCAAGCATTGGTCGTGCAAATACTGTCGTACGACCCAACGGATTCTCTCCAACGGGCGCGTCGACTTCGCTACAGTGCGCAACGACTACGGCGCAGTCGCAAAAAAGTTTCCTCCGCTACGCCGGAAGTGCGCGATTGGCGTTTCAGGCCCGCCCGCCTTATCTCCGCCCAAGGCGCTACCCATGATCGCCGAAACGGAGACCTCCCGCATGACCCGCATTCGCCTCGCCATCGGCGCGCTGCTCGCCGCGACCCTTTTCGGCGCCGGCCTCGTCGGCACCGCAGCGACCGCCCAGGACAGCGGTGCTG
>JAWXBS010000075.1:0-5752 GCA_034440275.1 Alphaproteobacteria bacterium | reverse complement strand
TCGGCGCCGGCGCCGAACGCACCGATGCAGGGGTGAAGCGCATAGCGCGGCTCAATGGACGCGCAGCCACCGCCGGCGATCTCGCGCGCGCCGTGCGCATGACGTGGCTCACGCCGGCGATGGATCGACTGTTTGCAGGACCGGCAGGCGATCGCCGCCGCTTCTTCGATCGCCTCGTGCTCGGGCGTGCGCCGGAGCACGGACTGGCCGCCGTCGCTTACGAGCGCGCGATGCGTGATCGCCAGCGCCTGCTCAACGAGCAGAGCCGCGACGGCGCGTGGTTCGGCGCGCTGGAACGGGAGATGGCGGCGCATGCGTGCGCCATCGCGGCGGCGCGCCTGGAGACGCTGGAACGATTGCAGGAAACCATCGACTCGCGACCCGAGGGCGCATTTCCGAAGGCCCGCATGGCGCTTGAAGGTGCGCTGGAAGCGGCGTTCGCCGAAGGCCGCGCCAGCGCGGATATCGAGGATGAGTTCATCGCCACGCTCGCCCGAGGTCGCGCACGTGACGCCGCTGCGGGACGCACGCTGGACGGCCCGCACCGCAGCGACCTGCTCGTGCGTCACGCGCCCAAGGACATGCCCGCCGCGCACTGCTCCACCGGCGAACAGAAGGCTCTGCTGCTCGGCCTGATCCTGGCGCATGGCCGCGCGCTGGCGGAGGATCCGGGCGCCGGGCCCGCGCTGCTACTGCTCGACGAAGCCGCCGCGCACCTCGATCCCATGCGCCGTGCAGCGCTGTTCGACGAACTGCTCGCGCTGCCGGGCCAGGCATGGCTCACCGGCACCGAACCCGCGTTGTTCGATGCTTTCGGCGCGCGCGCGCAGATGATTGCGGTGGGGGAGGGATGACGTTGATTGCCGGCGGTTGCCTTTGCGGCGCGGTGCGGTTCGAGGCGGATGCCCCGCCGCTTTCCGTGGTCTGGTGCCATTGCGCCAGCTGTCGTCGCCAGACGGGTGCGCCGGCGACGGTCTATGCCGACTTCAGGCGCGACGTTGTGCGCTTTCAGGGCGCCGAACCGACCCGTTTCCGCTCCTCGCCGGGCGCCTTGCGCGGGTTCTGCGCCCGTTGCGGCTCCACCCTCAGTTTCGAGGGCGAAAACCTCCCCGAGATGATCCACATCCACGTCGGCGCGCTCGATAATCCGGGTGATTTTCCGCCCACCGAAGAGGTGCATACGGAAGGGCGTCTCGCCTGGTTCTGTCGGGCTGCGGAAGGCGAACAATAGGCCCATTCGCCGCTGCCCAAATCGGCTGTTTTTCAGGACATTTCGGCCCGGAACGCCTACATAGAACACACAGTTTTCCGGACGATTCGAGACCATGACAGCTCCCGCGCCGACACCCGCCTACGACGCCGATTCCATCAAGGTTCTCAAGGGCCTGGATGCGGTCCGAAAAAGACCAGGAATGTACATTGGCGACACGGATGACGGGTCCGGGTTGCATCACATGATCTACGAGGTCGTCGACAACGCGATCGACGAGGCTTTGGCGGGCCACGCCAAGCATGTGCATGTGATTTTGCACCCCGATGGGTCGGTGGAAGTGACCGACGACGGACGCGGGATTCCGACGGATATCCACCCCAGCGAAGGCATTTCCGCAGCCGAGGTCATCATGACCCAACTGCATGCCGGCGGTAAGTTCGACCAGAATTCCTACAAGGTCTCCGGCGGCCTCCACGGCGTCGGCGTCTCGGTCGTCAACGCGCTGTCGGAGTGGCTCGACCTCACCATCTGGCGCGACGGCAAAGAGCACGCCATGCGCTTCCGCCACGGCGACGCGGAAGCCCCGCTGGCGCTCAAGGGCGACGCCAATGGAAAACGCGGCACCGGCGTGCGCTTCCTCCCGTCCACCGCCACGTTCACGATGGTCGAGTTCGACCGCAAGACCATCGAGCACCGCCTGCGCGAGCTCGCCTTCCTCAATTCCGGCGTGCGCATCGTCTTCAAGGATCTGCGCGGCCCCGAGCCGTTCGAGGAAATCCTCTACTACGAGGGCGGCGTGCGCGCGTACGTGCAGCACCTCGACCGTTCGCGCACCGCGCTCATCCCCGACGCTATCTATGTCGACGGCGATCGCGACGGCATTTCCGTTGAAGCCTCGCTGCAGTGGAACGACGGCTACCACGAGACGATGCTCTGCTTCACCAACAACATCCCGCAGAAGGATGGCGGCACGCACCTTGCGGGCTTCCGCGGCGCGCTTACCCGCGTCGTCACGAAATACATGCAGGACTCAGGTCTCGCGAAAAAGGAAAAGGTCGACATCACCGGTGACGACGCGCGCGAAGGCCTCACATGCGTGCTCTCGGTGAAAGTCCCCGATCCGAAATTCTCGTCGCAGACCAAGGAAAAGCTCGTCTCGTCCGAGGTGCGCCCCGTCGTCGAAAGCGTGATCCACGAGGCGCTGTCGCAGTGGTTCGAGGAAAATCCGCAACACGCCAAGGGCGTGATGTCGAAGATCATCGAGGCGGCGTCGGCGCGTGAAGCGGCGCGCAAGGCGCGCGAATTGTCCCGCAAGAACAAGGGGTTGGACGTCGCCTCTCTGCCTGGCAAACTCGCCGACTGTCAGGAAAAAGACCCGGCGAAATCAGAACTCTTCATCGTCGAAGGGGACTCCGCAGGCGGCTCCGCCAAGCAGGGCCGCAATCGCGAGAACCAGGCCGTGCTGCCGTTGCGCGGCAAGATCCTCAACGTCGAACGCGCGCGCTTCGACCGCATGCTTGCATCAGATCAGGTGGGTACGCTCATCACGGCTCTTGGAGCGGGAATAGGTCGGGACGAATTCAACATCGACAAATTGCGCTATCATAAAATTATAATCATGACGGACGCCGATGTGGACGGCGCACACATCCGCACGCTCCTGCTCACGTTCTTCTATCGCCAGATGCCGGAGCTGATCGACCGCGGCCACATCTACATCGCCCAGCCGCCGCTCTATCAGGCCACGCGCGGCAAGTCCTCGCGCTACCTCAAGGACGACGCCGAGATGGACGCCTACCTCATCGAGGAAGGCACCAAGGATGCGGTGCTCACCACCTCCACCGGCGTGCAGATCGGCGGCGAGGACCTGAAGCGCCTCGTGCGCGAGGCCGCCGGCGTGAAGCAGCTCTGCCAGCGCCTCAACCAGCGCGCGTCGGCCTCAACGCTCGAACAGTCATCGCTCGCCGGCGCGCTCGCGCAGGGCGCCACGGACGTCCACGCCCAGAACGCCGCCGACCGCCTCAACGCGCTCGCGGAAGAAGGGGAGGCCACATGGACCGGCCGGTTCGACCCCGATCACGCGCTCATTCTCGAGCGCGTCGTGCGCGGCGTCGCCGAGCGCGTGGTGATGGACACGAGCCTCCTCAACGCCGCCGACACGCGCCGCCTCGCCGAACGCGCGGCCGCGCTCATGGAAACCTATGCCGGCCACGGCAAGCTCACGCGCGGCAATGACGATATCCCGGTCTATGGCCCGCTCTCGCTGCACGAAGCCGTGCTCGACGCCGGCCGCAAGGGCATCAAGATCCAGCGCTACAAGGGTCTCGGCGAAATGAACGCCGAACAGCTCTGGGAAACCACGCTCGACCACGAAGTCCGCACGCTGCTGCAGGTCCGCGTCGATCACGCCGACGAAGCCGACGAAATGTTCTCGCGCCTGATGGGCGATGTGGTGGAGCCGCGACGCGACTTCATCCAGGAGCACGCGCTGGAAGCGGATGTGGATGTGTAGAGATTCGCGTGAAAAAGGCGTTTGAGTTCATCAAGGACTTCGCTTGGCCGTTGGGCTGATTTTCGGCGCCTACGCGGTCGTCATGCGATTCGTTCAGCCCGACGACAAAGTTTCGGTTGAAGTATTTGCGGCGGTCCTGGCGGCGTACACCGCATTGCTGGTCACTCTTGCTGGCTATCTCGTGCGAGAAATTCCGAAGGAAGATTCGAGGCTTAAAATTGAGGCCGTGCGAGAGAAGGGGCACCTTTTCCTCATCCAGAAGAACGAAGTTCTGGGGCAGGACATGGGCGCAATCGTCTATTTTCGAGAGGGAAAGTACGAGCGACGAATTGGCTTCGGGCGTGTTCAGACAGTTCAAATGGACGGAAAAGTGCAGTTGGTCGTTGAGTTCGTAGATACTCTTGAGCCTGATCTAGTCATGCGTATCGCGGAGAACGAAGAAGCGGTGCGATCAAACCTAATCATTCGTGCTGGCATCATTATGATGAGTCCGAACGGAGGCTCGGGTGAAGGACCTGTATAATCTCAGGGTGGCCAAGACTCTGACAGACTATGATATTGTGCTCAATGCGGGGGAAGCTGACGGCGTAAAGGTCGGTATGACGTTCGTTGTATTCAGTATCGGCGACGAAATTGTCGATCCAGATACCGGGGAGTCGCTCGGCCATCTCGAGATTGTGAAAGGTCGTGTGCGCGTCAGCCACGTGCAGGCAAAGATCAGTACCGCGCGATCAAACGAAACTTTCGAGCGTCGAGTTCCGCGAGGCACCGCTGTTGAGCAAATCCTCGGCACGCGACCAGCAGACTACGTCACAGCGACAAAGATATTGGATGGCGTGCAGGTGGGCGATTTCGTTCGCCGCACCAGCTAGGCTGTCTTTTTTCCGGGAAACGAATAAGCGCACTAGATCTCAGCATTTTCGGTTGCATTCATAGCGCATCGAGAAATGTGCGGTTGAACTCCGTTCACGCCCATCGCACGCGTCGGGCCTCCCACTTCAGTTTCTGTTCTGCCCAGCTTCAGTTCCTGAACTGGTTCACACGTGCGTGCTGCGCGACATCTCAGGGGCGATACGGCGCGCATGTCGCGTGCCGGTCGCTTCATGAGAGCCAGTACAATGCGTCCCCACTTCTTCCGGTCGCGGATCACCAACCTGCTGTTGAGCGCCGCCATCGTGTGCGTCGTCATGGCGCCGTTTTTCGACATGGCGGGCGCGATCATGGCCTGATGTCGCAATCGTCGGGGCTGGGGGAGGGCCTTGCCGTCACGGCGCCGCTTGTGGCGCGGCGGCGGCGCTGCTCAAATCGGCGCACGAAAATGAAGGAAGCGCCCGTGACATATGACAAAGTGGTTCTCGGTCGCCGCTCCATCCGCGGCTATCTCAAGAAGCCCGTGCCGAAGGCGCTGATCCGCGAGGTTCTGCAGGTCGCCATGCGCGCGCCCACCTCGCTCAACACGCAGCCGTGGAATTTCTACGTCTGCACGGGCGCGGTGCTGGATGCGATCCGCAAGGGCAATACCGAGCGCATGGTCGCCGGCGTGCCGGAGTCGCGCGAATTCCGCATGGGCGGCGCCTATGAGGGCGCGCACCGGGAACGTCAGATCGGGATTGCGAAGCTCCTGTTCGCGGCGATGGGAATCGAGCGCGACAACAAGGAAAAGCGCCAGGACTGGGTGCTGCGCGGCTTCCGCCAGTTCGATGCGCCGGCCTGCATCGTCGTCACCTATGACCGCTCGATCCTCGGCAGCGACATCGCGCCGTTCGACTGCGGCGGCGTGGCCAACGCCATCGTGAACGCCGCATGGGCGCGGGGCTTGGGCTGCGTGATCAACAGCCAGGGCATCATGCAATCGCCCGTCGTGCGCGAGCACGCGAAGATCCCCGACGACCAGGTCATCCAGACCTGCATCGCCATCGGCTGGCCCGATGAAACTTTCCCCGCCAACGCGGTGGTGTCGGAGCGCAAGAGCGTGGACGAAGCCGCGACCTTCGTGGGGTTTGAGGAGTAGCTCCAGAGGTCGGTCC
>JAWXBS010000074.1:0-8062 GCA_034440275.1 Alphaproteobacteria bacterium | reverse complement strand
GCGTGCGCGCACGCCGCGCGTCGTGAAACCGGAATTGCATGGCGACGCCGCCACCTGGCGACTGTCGTTCGCGCGGCTGCCGCATGTGGGCCTGCGATACGTCAGCGACATGGCGCGCAAACCGCCGCCGCGCGAATGCGATGTGATGCGCATGCTCGCGCGCAAGCTCGAGACGCTGCGCCGCGTCGTCGTGGCGCCGGAGCGCGCGGCCATGGTCATCGCCCGGCGCATGCAGCGCCGCTATCTGCACACCGGCTGGAAGCCGCCCAAGCGCCCGCCGCGAGAAGGCCGCCGCGACTGGTGCGGCGACATGGAAGGCGTCTGGGAGCTCGCCGACCGCGAGATCCGGCGCATGTCGCGGCGGATGATGGATCGGCACATCGACGCGCTGGATTCGTCGTGAGGGGCGGGTGGAGCCTGCGCCTGCCCAACCCGCGATTCCGCGGGCGCCGAGTCATGCGCCGAGGGTCGGGCCGGACCGCGCACCTCCCGGTGCGCATGGGCGGATCGTGACGGACGCCGGCGCCTGGACGGTCATCCCGATGCGCACCGGGAGGTGCGCGGTCCGGCCCCGACACCGGGCCACACCCCCGACCATCGAGCCTCCCAAAATCGTTACCGCAAAAATATCTGACGCAGGCGTCATTTTTATTGATTACTGAACGATCCCGGTATAGTTTCCGCAATGAGAGGCGGCCCATAGACCGCCCGCAATCCGTTTCCGGGAGGACTTCATGGCCGACGGCGCTCAGACCCCCATTCGCCAGATCACCAAGGACGAGGTGTACGACGCGGTCGCGCCGACTGATTTCGCCGCCATGCTCGAGATCGACCGGCACATGAATCGCTCGGGCGCCTTCGACAAGATCATCTCCGCGACCCACGACCACTTCTGGGATCCGATGGACAAGCGCTACATCGATTTCGACGCCGAGCCGTGGGATCTCGACACCCAGGACATGATGCCGGACGAACTCGTCCCGGCCATGCAGACCGACTACGTGCAGCAGCACTTCGCCGACAAGCCGCGTGAGCGCACGCGCTTCAAGAACGAGATGATGCGCTGGCAGCTCTCGGCCATCCTGCACGGCGAGCAGGGCGCGCTGAACCTCTCCGCCTCGCTCTGCCACGTGCTCCGCGATCCGGGCGCGCAGGAATATGCCGCCAACCAGTGCCGCGAAGAGGGCCGTCACGTCACGGCGTTCGCGAAATACATCAAGACGCGCTGGGGCTCGCCGCTGCCGTGCGGCCAGGTGCTGAAGGATCTCCTCGTCGAGATCGTCCACGCGCCGGAAGTCTACAAGAAGATCGTCGGCATGCAGATGCTGGTCGAGGGCCTCGCCATGGGCGCCTTCGCGACGTTCTATCAGCGCACCAACGATCCGCTCGCCAAGAAGCTGATGCAGCTGGTGATGACGGACGAAGCCTTCCACCACAAGTTCGGGAAGATCTGGGCGGACCGCACGATCCCGAAGCTGACGCCCGAAGAACACGAGATCGTCGAGAACTGGGCCGCGCACTGCTTCCAGACGCTGCTCTTCAACCTCGTCGCCCCCCACCAGATGCGCGACATCTACGCCACCTTCGGTCTCGATCCCGACAAGGTGATGGCCGCGTTCCAGGAAATAGCCACCGACGAAGCCCGTCGCGAGCAGATGAAGGAATCGACCAACATCTTCCGCGTTCTCGTGAAGACCCTGCTCAACGCCGGCATCATCACCGATCGCACGAAGGCGTTCTACGCCATGTACGTCGATCTCGATGAACTGAAGTCCGAGGGCGACCGCATGGTCGGCGACGACATCGCCGAGGATGGCATCAAGTATCTGCAGACGATCAATTTCGGCGTCGATGCTGCGGCGCTCGCGAAGATCGCTGCGGAATAAAAGACGTCGAATACGAGTGAAAAGCGGCCCCGGCGGAAACGTCGGGGCCGTTCAGTTTCCGGCCATCGCTTTCGCCCGCGCTTTCTCACACGCCTTCTCTTGCGCGCGTAGCTGGAGCCGTCCGATGAAGGTCGCCACGACGAACGTGCAAGCCACGGCTAAAGCCAGATACCCAAGACGCGTAAAGAGGCGCTCGTCCTTTAACGGCTTGAGCACCGCCCCGTTCACCGCCACAGCATCGGCGTACTGATTGAGTGTGGTTCCGAGGTCAACCGACTGCACAAGCACATCGAGCACTGCACCGCGCGGAAAGAGTGCTGCGTTGAAGGGCGGATCACCCTTCATGCGAAAGACGACCGTCTGCGCGAGGCCGTTCTGGTCGCGATAGCGGATTGCTGTTCCATCAATGCAGCCGCGCGCGCTGAAAAAGGTTTTGCGGCCCCAGTCCATGCACGGCGCCACCTGCGCACTTTCGATCGTGCCCCGAACGGCCGTCAGCGGCGGCAGCGGCATGAGGCCGACATAGAGCGTCACCAGCAGCATCGGCGCCGAGACCACCGCCGTAAAGCCGTGGCGGAAGAGACCCATCCATTCCGTGCTGCGGACGAGCGAGCGCCAGGCGCTGGCGATGTTCATGACTGCCCCCAGGTCGCGGCCCTTGAAACCCGGGTCTCGGCCCGCGCCCGCGCCGCGCGGCGCATCATCAGGTGCACCGGAAACAGCAGCACCGGCACGCCGAGCAGGAGCATGAACGCCAGCGCGTCTGCGGACCTGTTCGGCGCGCCGACGCTTCCGTACTGCACGATCGGATTGCCATCGACGCTGAGCATGTAGGCTTCACGCGCGCCGCCGAACGAAGCCGGCGCCACCATCCCCATCGCGTAGCCGCCGGGCTGGATGAATTGCGGCTGCAGCATGGGCGCAGCGCGCGTGGTCGCCACGAGGGCATCGCTGCTGCCCGCGATCCAGAATTTCACACCTGCGCCGCAGGTCCCGCCGATGCCGAGCACCGCCCCGGTCCTGTAGGCGCACATGTCGACTTCGGTCTTCGCGATCTGCCCGGCCACCGGCGCCAGCGTCGGGGTCTGCGCCAGCGGGTTCGACTGCGCGGAGATGATCGAGGAGCCCGACACCATCGCCAGCAGCAGACAGACACCCGCGATCCACATGTGGACGGTCAAGCGCTGCTCGGCGCGCGCTTCGCTCTCAGTCATTCTCGCCACGTCCATGGTTCACCCCTCTGGTCCGGGAGGCGAAATGGCGCTCGAAAGAGGGTCAGCGGCGGGTGGCGACGAGCAGGATGGGCGGGGCCGGGGTTCCGTCGCCGGCGGGGCCGAGCGCGGTGACGGCGAATCCCGCCGCTTCCAGCGGGGCGATGACCTCGCAGGGCGCCGGAAAGCGACAGACCTCCGCCGGAAAGGCGCGCACGGCGGCCTCGTCCGCGCTCGTCGTGAACAGCAGCGCCAGCCGTCCGCCGGGTTTTAGCACACGGGCGAGTTCGCGGAAGGCGGTGGCGAGATCGTTCCAGAAGTAGACCCCGTGCACGCACAGGACCTTGTCGAAACGGGCGTCGACGAACGGCAGGTGCGCGACGCTGGCGACGACCACATCGAGGCGGCCCTCGTCAACGCTCTCGCGATTCCTTTTGCGCGCGATCTCGACCATCGGCGGGGCCGGGTCGATGCCGAAGATCCGTCCGTGGGGCGCCAGCGCGGCCAGACGCGCCAAGCTGCGTCCAGGGCCGCAGCCGACATCGAGGACGTGGTCGCCGTCAGCGATGTCGAGCGCTTCAATGGCGTGAAGACTGTGCGGCCAATTTTCGCTCGCCATGGCGGAGGCGATCAGCCGGTCCAGCAGATTGCGCGCATGTCGCGCCTGGTCGGCGATGAACCTCGGTCTGCGCAGGACGAGAGGCGCCATGCTCACAGCCCCCGCACGGCGGCGAGGATGTCCTCCGGTCGCCGCCAGGTCTGGGTCTGGCAGAAGACCTCAAGCGCGCAGCCGCGCAACGTGAGGGCCCCGTTCCGCACGCGCACTTCTCCGGTGTAGGTGCGACCGTCGTCGGGGTTGTAGAGGGCGCCGCCTGTCCAGACGCCGGCCGAAGTTTCGCGCAGGCCGCGCACGATCTCGACGCCGACCAGTGGACGATTGCGCAGGGCGGGACTGGGGTTGCGTTGGTCGTTCTGGTTGGCCGTCTCCCAGAGCCATAGGATGCGGCCGCACATGGCTTCGGGCGCGCCCGGGCAGGGGCTGAAACGCACGATAGATCCGAAGCCCTTCGTCGCCCAGTCGCCGGTGATCGTCTGGGGAGCCTGAGCCTCCGCCGGTGACGACGCAGAACCGATCAGCAATGCGCCGATGACCAGAAGCGCGGCGACGTTCGCCCGACGGGGCGTTGCGGTCAGCAGCGGCTTGCGCACCGCCGCCGCGAAGCGCGCGTGATACTCCGGGTGCTCGGTGCCCATCAGGCGGTCCCAGAAGGTGAAGTAGAGACCGAAGTTCCGGCCCGCCTGCGCGTGGTGGAGGTCGTGATGGGTGGTGGTCGTCAGCCAGTCGAACATCGGCCGGCCGTCCTTGGTCGCGGGCATCAGCTCGTAGCCGGCGTGACCCATGGTGTTGCGCACAATCTGGTGCAGCATGAAGAGCCCCGTCACCTCCCACTGCGTCGGCACGAGGATCATCCAGAGCGGCACGAAGGTCGCCATCACAGCGGCTTCGGCGAGGTCGAAGCTGTAGGCGGTGAAGGGCGTGGGATTCATGCTCTTGTGGTGACGGCGGTGGAACGCGCGGAAGAGCTGCGGGCGATGCATCAGCCGGTGCGCCCAGTAGAAGTAGGCGTCGTGCGCGACGATCATCAGAATGAGGCTCACCCCGAACCAGACCGGCCCCCAGCCAGCGGCGATCGCCGGCCCCGGCAGCAATCCGGCGCGTCCGAGCAGAAAGGTGAGCAGGCCTACCGTGGAAAAGATCGCCACGGAGCGGATGGAAACGAGGAACTCCAGGATCATCTGCCGGGCAGGCGGATTGTCGGGACGGATCTTGCGGCCGGCGAGCGGTCGCGCGAGCGCCACCCAAAGCGCGAACCACACGCCCACGGCGAAGATCACGTACCGCTGGATGTCGACGAAGGTGCTGTGCAGCCAGTTCTCGGCGACGGGACTTCCGGCGGCGAGGATGTGAATGATGTCGTGCATGGTCGGCCTCCCTGGGGATCGGATGGCCGGCAGTTGGGGTGAGCGGTGCTGATTGGTCTCGCCGCGCCCGGAAAAGGGACGCCGTTTTCGAAATCAGGGAGCTTTTCCGGAATTCAGCGAGCTTGAACCGAGCGCCTGCTGGCGGAATTCGGTTGGAGTAAGCCCCGTCGCTTCCTTGAAGGCGCGGTTGAACGGGCCAAGCGAGCCGAAACCGAGGTCGAACGCGATCGCGGCGATCGTGCGGGTGGCGTTCTCGGGCCCGCCGAGGGCGGCCTTTGCTGCATCGATGCGACGCGTGTTCAGGAACGCCGCGAAATTGCGGTGTCCCAGATGGCCGTTGATGACCCGCCGCAGCCGGTGCTCCGGCGCACCGAGCGCCCTCCGCCAGCATGCCGATCGTCGGTCCCTCGCGCTTCCAGAGCGCATCGCGACCCATCACCTCGTCGAGTCGCGTCGCAATGATGCGATCCTGGGGGTCTGCGCCGTCGACGACAATCGCGGGCTCTGCCGGCGAGGGCGACGCGGCGCCGAAGAGATTGTCGCGCAGGGTGAGAAATGCGGCGCAGCCCGCCAGGCAGAAAACCGCGAGGCTCGCGGAACCGGCCAGCCGATGCCACGCCGCGTCATGACCAAGCGCCTCGGCGATCTCGAACGCCGCGAGTACGATCATGTAGAACGCCACGGCGCCGAGGAAGGGCCCACGTAGCCGCCGCCGCGCCTCGACGAGGTCGCCGCGCCAGCTCCGCCAGATGAAGACGAGCGCGTGCACAGCCAGCGCCGACTCGATCAGGTTGTGGGTGATCCACACCGCCGACTGAATTGTCTCGGGGCCGCGCCAGCCGATCACGCCGACGACGAAGAGCAGGGCCACCGGCGCAAGGCTCAGTAGGGTGATCCGCCGGTCCTCGAACAGGACGTAGAGGAAGAGCCAGGTAAACCCGGCGCCGGCGACGGAGAGGAGCCACATGACTCCCATCCCCGGCTGTCCGAGCACATCGCGCAAAATGGCGGAGGAGTTGAAGGCGTAAGCCGCCGTAGTCAGGCAGAACAGGATCGCCGCAATCCGTGCGTCGGCGCCCGCCCGGCTCAGTGCGAACGCCGAGCCTGTCGCGATCAGGCCGCCGACGGCGATCCCGCGAAAGAAGATGTCCCAGATGAGCGGTGCGCTTTCCATGGCCGGGCGCTCCTAGCACGATGATGAGTCCGCGCCGATACTGGCGTCCCCTTTGTCGCCGGAGCCGGCATGGCGTCCTCCCGTCCAGAAATCACTTCGGCGCTCGCCCGCGGCGTCCAGCGCCTGCTGATCGACCGCAACTACGCACCGATCCTGGAGCTCACCCTTGGCAATGGCCGGCGGGCGGATGTGGCCGCCATCGGCCCGAAGGGCGATATACTGATCGTGGAGACGAAATCCGGAGTCGAGGACTACGTGGTCGACTTCAAGTGGCCCGAATATCGCGACTACTGCGACGCCTTCTACTTCGCGGTGACCGAGGACTTTCCCCGCGTGATGATCCCTGAGGACGCGGGCCTGATCATCGCGGACGGTTTCGGCGGTGAAATCATCCGTGAAGCGCCGCGTCTTCCGCTGGCCGGCGCCCGGCGCAAGGCGGTGACGCTGACGTTCGCCCGTGTGGCGGCTTCCAGACTCTTCGGCGCCCCGCTGCCCGAAGTTGTGACGCCAACATGAAATTCTCCGTCAGGTCATGGACTTGGAGCCCGACTCAACCGATCTCGCCAATGCACGCGTCACGAAGGAGTGCGAGCCATGTCATCGTCGGAAGTCCGGACCGTACTGCTTGTTACGAAGATCGATCGCGCTGCGGTCGACAAGGAAATCGCCGATCACGGCGCGGCGCTCATCGAGCCCCCGCAGACCGATGATTGCGAAGTGCGCGCTGTCGTGGGCGACTACGTCTACTGGGCGGCCGACATCGAGATCGAAGTCGAAGAAGACTAGGATCTACGGACGCGTTGCGGCGAGGAGCGCGGTCTTGAACGCCTCCTGCCGCTTCGCGTAGCGCGCGGCGCCGGCGTCCAGGATGGCCTTCGGCGCACGCTCCGGCGACCCGGAGTCAAACGGCGGGGCAGGATCGTATTCGATCGCCAGCTGGATGCTCTGCGCGACCTCTGCGCCGGCGATCTCCGCAGCCACCGTCAACGCAAAGTCGATACCGGCCGTCACGCCGCCGCCGGTGATCGTATGCCCGTCGCGCACGACGCGCGCGTGCTCCGGCGTCGCCCCGACCAGCGGCAGGAATTCGCAATACGCCCAGTGCGTCGTCGCGCGCTTGCCCTGCAACAAGCCCGCAGCCCCCAGAATGAACGCGCCGGTGCAGACGCTGGTGACGTATTTGGCCGTCGCGCCCTGGCGGCGGACGAAGGCGATCGTTTCTTCATCCGTCATCGCCTGATCGACGCCGAAGCCGCCGGGAATGCAGATCAGATCGAGCGGCGGGCAATCGGCGAACGTCGTCGTCGGCACGAGCGAGAGCCCGCAATCGGACGGCACGGGGTCGAGGGTTTTCGCAATGATGTGCGTCGTCGCGCCCGGAAGGCGGTGCAGCACCTGCAGCGGCCCGGTGAAATCGAGCTGCGTGAGGTTCGGGAAGAGCACGAAGCCGGAGTGAAACATGGGTCGAGCCTAGCGGCTCGGAAGCGGCGGCGACACTGGCTTTGATCGACGAAAAGGCGGGTCCGAATCCGGCCAGCCACGCGGCCGTTTCGTCGTCATCCTGCGCCCATGACATTCATCGCCCGCCCCATCGCCGCCGAGACAGTCGCCGCCGCCCGCCGGCGCTTCGCCGAGGGTGACGCTTCGGTCCTCCGCCGGATCGTCGATGCGTCCCTGGGTTATCCGTGCCGTTGTTGCCTGCGTGATGGGTACATCCCCGGCCTCTCGACCCGCCAAAACGGTCGAAAGGATTAATGGCGAGGTATTTTTACTCCGCCCGCAGACGACAAAATGACGCCGCTTCAGTG
>JAWXBS010000073.1:0-32705 GCA_034440275.1 Alphaproteobacteria bacterium | reverse complement strand
GAAGTCCGTGGTCGTCTGCGACCAGTGGTTGGCGACGACCGAAACGCGTCCGCCCAGCGGCGCTTCGATGAAGAGCTCGGTCTCGATGATGGAGAACTCGTCGGTCTCCGTGTAGGCCGCGCCGACGATCGTGCGGTCGCCGTCCGGCGCGACCCACGGTCCCGCCTCAGCGATCGCAGGCGCACCGAGAACGGCGAGAAAGCCTAGGCGTCGTAGCCAGGCAGCGTGCGGTCGAGTTTGCGGCGCAGGCCCGGCCACGCCAGCACATTGCCGAGCGTCGCGTTGCCGAGCTGTCCCTGTCCCGCGACCTTGTCGCGCAAGTGCTGATCGCATTCGAGCAGGTCCCCACCCGCTTGTGCCAAGACCTGCATCTTGCACGCCCGTTCCAGGAAGAAAATACGCAGGAACGCAGCGGCGGGCGTTTCTCCGACCGCGAGCGTGCCGTGATTGCGCAGCATGAGAAGGTTTTTCGTGCCGATGTCGCGCACCAGTCGCTCGCGCTCGTCGAGGTCGAGCGCGACGCCTTCGTAGTCGTGATAGGCCATGTCGCCGAGCACGATCATCGCGGTCTGCGAGATCGGCAGCAGGCCCTTCTTCTGTGCCGATACCGCCACGCCCTGATCGGTATGGACGTGGATCACCACATGCGCGTCTTCGCGCGCCGCGTGGATCGCGGAGTGGATCGTGAAGCCCGCCGGATTGATGAAGTGGGGCGTGGGATCGACAATGTTGCCTTCCAGATCGACTTTTACGAGGCTCGAGGCGGTGATCTCGTCGAAGAAGAAGCCGTAGGGATTGATGAGGAAGTGATGCTCCGGCCCCGGCAGGCGCATGGAGATGTGGGTGAAGATCATGTCGTCCCACCCGTAGAGGGCGACGAGACGATAGAGCGCCGCACAGTCGACGCGGGCGTTCCACTCCTCGGCGCTCACCTTGCCGCGCAGCGTCGGAACCGCCGAACCATCCATGCCTGACATCGCTCTTCCTCCTGAACCGTTTCGACCCGTTTACCCTCAAGCGTGACGAACGCCCTATATTAAGTCAAACGGGGTTCCGATGCGCATCCATTTCACCGCCAGTCCCCGCCCGGAAGCGCAGGAAGCCCTGCGACGGCTGCGCCATACCTATGGCGAGGCCGGCGAGGCGAATGCGGACGTGGTGGTGGCGCTCGGGGGCGACGGGCACATGCTCGATGCGCTCAAGGGGCGAATGAGCGACCCCAAACCCGTCTACGGCATGCACCGCGGGACGGTGGGCTTCCTGCTGAACGAGTATCGCGAAGAGAACCTGATCGAGCGCTTGTCCAAGGCCGAGTCCGTGCGCCTTCGCCCCCTCGTGATGCGCGCACGCACCGTCGGGGGTGAAACCCACGAACGCCGCGCCATCAACGAGGTCTCCCTCCTTCGCCAGACCTCACAGACCGCGCGCCTGCGCATCCTGATCGACGGCGCGGAACGACTTTCGGAGCTCTCCTGCGACGGGGCCATGGTGGCGACGCCAGCCGGCTCCACCGCCTACAACCTCTCCGCCCACGGCCCCATCCTGCCCATCGGCGCCCGCCTTCTGGCCCTCACGCCGATCAGCGCCTTCCGGCCCCGCCGCTGGCGCGGGGCGCTCCTGCCTCAGACCGCGCGGGTCCGCTTCGAGGTGATGGAGCCGACGCGCCGCCCCGTAAGCGCGTCCGCCGACAGCGCCGAAGTCCGGGACGTGGAGAGCGTGGAGGTCCGGGAGGACTCCGAGGTCTCGCTGACCATGCTGTTCGATACGGGCCACGCTCTCGACGAGCGCGTGCTGCGCGAACAGTTCTCGGTCTGAGCCGCTGGAAACGTTTTCTTATTCCTGAGCGCGCTACCTCCCGGGGTTAGCGGAAGGATCAGGCGCGATGGCCAAACCGAACACAGCGGGCAAGCCCGGCGGACTGTCTTTCGACGCCGACGCGCTGGCGCGCGCCGAAGCCGCGCTGAAATCCCTTTCGAGCGAGTTCGAGAAATGGATGGGCGACGAGGTCGTGCGCATGACGGCTGCCCGCCAGGCGGCGCGCCAGACCAATTATGCGGAGCCGGCGCTGCTGGCGCTGTATTCCAGCGCGCATGACATCAAAGGGCTGGGCTCGACCTATGACTATCCGCTCGCGACGCTGATCGCGGCCTCGCTCTGCAAGCTGATCGAAACACCTGCGGGACGTGACCGCGCGCGCACGAAACCCGCCGTCGTCGAAGCGCACGTCGATGCGATCCGCGCGGCGTATAAGGCGCAGATCAAGACCAACGAGCATCCGGTTGGTCGCGAGTTGCTCGCGGAGCTCAACAAGCAGGTCGCGCTGCTCACCGCCGATATCGCGCCGTAACGCTCAGGGGCGATTGCCCTCAAGCGGTTCGCGCGTGACGGAGTAGCCCGCCTCCGCGGGAATGGTGAGGATCATCTCACCGTTTTCCTTGATGACCTTCGGCAGCACCGTAAACACCGGCCGCGTCCGCGCCGCTTCGATGGCGCCATGTGCGCTTTTCGCCTCCGCGAGTTTCTCCACGTTGAGCCGCGTCGGAAAGATGATCGTGCGGCGCCCCTCGCGCGCCGCCTTCAGCGCATCGTCCGGATGGATCCAGCACGCATCCACCGCCTCGCGACCATCACACGCGGCGACCTGCTCTGGCGGAGTCTCGGCGATGTAGAACCATGTGTCGAAGCGCTTCGGCATGCCCTCCGGCGTGATCCAGTGCGCGAACGGCGTCAGCGCATCCAGCGCAAGCACCAGTCCATGCGCGATGATCGCGTCGAGGAACGGATGTTCGCCATTGTCGATGGCGGCGCGAAGCCTTCCGATTTCGATGATCTGAGAAGGCGCCGCGAACGGTGCACCGACGCCGCGCTCAGCCGCCGGCCGCGCCAGCAGCACGCCAGACTCCTCGAAGGCCTCGCGCACGGCGCAGATCTTCAGCGCGCATTGCACGGGGTCCGCATCGTGACCGTCGCAATGATCGATCCAGCGCGGATCGCCGTCGCCTGCGGTGGACTTGCCGCCAGGAAACACGAGCGCCCCTGACGCGAAATCGATCTGGTGGTGGCGTTCCACCATCAGCACTTCGAGGCCCGGCGCATCGCGCACCAGCAGTATGGTGGCGGCGGCTGACATGGTCGGCGCGCTCATGGACATCTCCCCGATTTCTTGGCGGTTTCTTTACCGTGTTCTCTCCCCCGTTTCTTAAGCCCGCCGTGATCAAATGCGAACTCGATTGAACAGGCCGGAAAGCCTTCGCATGACCGTCGTCCCCTTTGTCCGCCCGCAGGCTCTCGCCGTCCATGGCGTGACGATCCTGCCCCGCCGCGACCTGCGTACGGGCGTCGTCGCCGCAGGCGTGGTGCGCGCGTGGACGCTGGAAGGCGACCTCGTCGATGCGCTTGTCGCGGGCCGTAAAGCCTGGCGCGACGCCGGTCATACGTCCCCGCTCGCCATCGTGCCGGGCTTCGAGCGCCTTGCCGACGCTGCGTCAGCGGGCGACCTCGCCGCCGAAATCCAGCTCAACGACATCGCGCCGCGCGCGGTGGATATCGAAGTCAGCGAAAGCGAACTGGCGGGCCGCTCGCTCGCCGGGATCGAGCGCCTGCGCGCGCGCGGCTTCGGCGTCGCCTTGGCGGTGGACCCCGACTGCCCCCTGCCGCTCGGCGCGCGGGCGCGCTCCCTGTTCACAGAATTGTTGCTGCCCGCCCCCTCGCGCCTCGATCCGTTCCTCGGCTGCGAAGCGCTGGATTCCAGCCCCATGGCGCGTCGCCTCTTCGCCGCGCGCGAATGCGGACTCGTGGTGACGGCGGTGGGCGTCGGTGATCACACTTGGGCGCGCGCCCTCCTGGCCGCCGGGTTCGACCGCGGCGAAGGCCCCTTCGCCCCAACTTACTGAGCTTACTAACTAGCTCGCGACGCGATCCGGCCGGGCGCCGACGGCGTCGAGCTTTTCCAGCAGATAATCGAGGTCGTCCTTGGGCACGCTCTGGAAGAGCGTGAGCACGCGCTCGATCATGATGGCGCGAAAGCGGTCGCGATCGTCGGCGCCGTAATTGTTGCGATCGATCTGGTGATAAACGTCGAGCGCCGCCCGGAACGGTGGGAAGAGACGGCTCGGCAGGCCTGCCCGTTCGAAGATCGCCTTCAGCCCCAGCGGTCCGCCGTCATGGATCATCAGCCACGCCCGCCCGTGCGGCAGCCCGGACAATTCCGCCAGCGAATGCTCGACGAAGTCGGTGTGGCCGAGACACAGCGCCCGCATGATCAGCGATGGCGTAAGCCGTCCATGCAGGTTCAGCTGACCGATGAAGCGCGGCAGATCGGCCTGATGCATGGCCTGTTCGATGAGATCCACCGTGACGCGCTCGCGTGCGCTCGACGCGAGATCGATCGCCATCTGCGGCGGCAGCGCGTGGTGGTTCACGAGGTGGTCGAACATTTCGCCGGTGACCATCGAGACCAGCTTCTCGGTGATGCCGATGGGCAGCGACTTGCGATGGATCATCGTCTCCACGATCGCGGGACGATCGGCGAAGCGGTTGATCGCTGACTCAAGACCCTTCTGGTCGAAGATCGCGTTATCATTGGCGAGTGCGCGTTCCACGGCGGCCGGCACGCCGTAGTCGGCGATGGCGCCCGTGACCGTCGTCGAGATGTGCTCCCGCGAAGCGATGGCCACTTGCCGCGCCGGCGGCGCCGAACGCAGGATTTCCACGAGGTCGGTATCCGACAGCGACGGCGAGCCCTGCAGGATCGGCAGCGCGATAGAATCGACGTCCTTCGCCAGCGTCATCGCGACGTCGCGCGGCAGCTTGGGCGAGTTCTTGAGCGCCACAGCCAGCGCGCGGCGCACGAGGACAGCGGCGTCCTCCAGCATCATGCGCATAATGGCTTCGGCGTGGAGCCGTTCCTCTGGGGAAAGCTCCGACTGTTCGATGCTGCGGCAGATCTTGTGCGCCGCCTGGCCGCGATCGGCCTCGGTGGGGCCTTTCATCAGCGTGCGGATATCGCCGTCGGTGAGGCGCGCGCGCATGGTGACGACGGACATGGTGTTCCCCGGACTCGCTGGAATCTTCCAGTTGCAGCCTCGGCTGAGTTCATTAACGAAGGCTTGAAACCCGCATTAACAAATCGTCTCCCGAGGAAGCCCGCCCCATGCTCGAAGGCATCAAGGTCGTCGAATACGCCACCTATATCGCCGCCCCCGGCTGCGGCGGCATGATGGCCGACTGGGGCGCCGACGTGATCAAGGTCGAGCCGCCCGGCGGCGATCCGATCCGAAAGTTCTTCGATTCCATCGGCACGGAGTCGGCGCAGAACCCGGTCTTCGACATGGACAACCGCGGCAAGCGGTCTATCGTCCTCGACACCGCCGACCCCAAGGGCAAGGCGGTGCTGCAGAAGCTCGCGAGCGAAGCCGATGTCTTCCTCACCAATGTGCGCCCCGCCGGCCTTGCGCGCGCTGGCCTCGACTACGACAGCCTGAAGACCAACAACCCGCGCCTCGTCTATGCGAGCGTCACCGGCTACGGCCTGGAAGGCCCGGACATCGACCGCCCCGGCTTCGACGTTTCCGCCTTCTGGGCGCGCTCGGGCATGGCGACATTGATGGCGCCGAAGGGCGTCGATCCGTTCGTCATCCGCACCGGCATGGGCGATCACATCACGTCGATGGCGACGTGTGCGGGCGTGCTCGCCGCATTGGTGGAGCGAAGCCGCACCGGCAAGGGGCGTCTCGTGGAAGCATCGCTGTTGCGCGCGGCCAACTACGCGATGGCGTCGGACATGGCGATCACGCACGCGTTCGGAAAAATCGCATCGACGCGTCCACGCCCGCAATCCGTGCAGCCGCTCGGCAATTTCTTCCAGTCGAGCGACGGCAAGTGGTTTGTGCTTGTGCCGCGCCAGGGCGATGCGGACTGGGCGCCGATCTGTCGCGCGCTGGGGCTCGATCACCTCATCGCCGACGACCGCTTCACGAAGTCGAAGGCGCGTCGCCAGAACGGGCCTGAGCTCGTGGGCCTCATCGACGAAGCGTTCGCGCGCTACACCTTCGAGGAGATCGCCGCGCGTCTCGACGCCGAAAGCCTTGCGTGGGCGCCGGCGCAGACGGCGGTGGATGCATCGCGCGATCCGCAGATGATCGCCGCCGGCGGCGTTGTGGACATTCCGCAGGCCGATGGCACGACGAGGAAGGCGCCCGGCTCCCCGCTACGCTTTCCCGGCGCCGATGACGGCCCCAAAGGCCCCGCACCAAAGCCCGGCGAACATACGCGTAGCGTGCTTGCACAGGCGGGCTTCGACGGCGACGAAATCGAGAACCTGATCGCCAGCGGCGTGGCGCGCGAAGGCCTCTAGTCGCGGCGCTGCGTTTTAGCGTAGGCCGCCGCTGCACGCAGCGGGTCGTTCTCATCGCGCGTGTCGGGCGACATCAGGTCGGTAGCCACGGCATGAAAGAGCGCGTCGAAGAAGGCCGCAATCGCGGGACCGTGATCGGGATCGACAACGTAGCGTTGCCCCTTCGTGTCGCCTCCTGCGCCCATGCTGGCGTCCGCGTCGAGATCGAGACGCTTGAGCAACTGCGCCGCCGAGCGCGGCGCGCCATCATTGTAGAATAGGCCCTTGTTCGCCGCCGCTTCGCGCGGAAACAGCGCCGCCGCGTTCGGCGCGCCGCGTTCGGCCGCTTCGATCAGACGCGCCGCGCCGGCAGGCCCCATCACGTGAGCCGCGTAGAGTTCGCCCGCCGATGGATCGCGCCCCAGCTGTGAACGCAGGGACGCCGCGTTCTCGCGCGCGAGTTCGCCCGCCATGCGCGCGCTGAGCTCGGGATCATAACGCAGATCGAGGATAGCCTTGCGCGTCTGCGCATCGCTCACCTGCGCGCGCCCGCCGCTGACGCTGATGCGCGACGCCAGACCGCCGACGCCGTGCTCGGCGCCGTATTTGCGCACCATGTCGAGCCAGGTGGACTCGATGAACTGGAAGAGCCCCGTCGCCGACGACGTGCCCGCCTTGGCTGTCGCGTTGTAGCCGCTCTCGCGCCGCGCCGTTTCCGCGAGCATGGAAAAATCCACGCCCGTGGACGCAGCGGCCCGTTGCAGCGCCTCGCGCACGTTCTGGGGAATGGAGACCGGGTTGATGGTCATGGCCATCGCATGCACCGAGTCGGGGCTAGGTGGCGAAACGGTCCGGCCGGAAGTCGCGCCATACGGCGGCCGTTTCCTCCTGCCGCCCCAGCGCGGCGACGGCTGCGCCCGTGATCGGCGCGAGCAGCCAGCCATTGCGGCCATGGCCTGCAGCGACAATGCAGCCTTCGGGACCATCGAAGCCGACGATCGGCGCGCCGTCGGGCGACATCGGTCGCAGGCCTACCGCGTGCACGCCTGCGGCGCCTTCGAACCGCGCGCCGGGCAGCGTGCGACGCGCCTCGAGGTGGAGCGCGGCAAGCGCCTCGGGATCGGGATCGAGATCGGTGCGGCCCATCTCGGTGGTGGCGCCGATGAAGAGGCAGTCGTCCTCGCGCCAGAAATAGAGCCGCGGCGTGCGCACGGTTTCGGCGAGATCAAAGGCGGCGGGCGCTCTCGCGACTCCGATCATGCCCTTCGCCGGCGTGATGCGCGCGAGCGACAGCGCCGTGCGTTGCAGAGCTTCGGAAGCGAGCGCGCCCGTGGCGAAGACAACGATGTCCGCCGGCACGTCGCCGCCGTCGTCGAGCGTGACGCCGCGCACCTTGCCGCTGGAGGTCGCGAGCTCGGTGACGCCGCGTCCGCGCAGGATGGAGGCGCCGAACGAAAGCGCGATTTCCGCGAGGCGCGCGAGCGTCGGACGCGCTGCGGCGACGCCTTCGTCGTAGAGCCGCGCGGAGACTTTCACCTTCGCGCCATACACGCGGGCATCCAGATCTGACGGCAGACCTTCGTAGAGATCGAAGCGCGATCCGTGGCGCTTGGCGCGATCTGTCGCGCGCTTCACGCGGGCGGCGTCAGCGTCGTCGTGCGCGAGCAGCAGCGCGCCGTCAAAGCGCACGAGTTCGGTGAGTTCCGGATCGGACGCTACGAACGCGCGCCAGGCCTTCAGGCCGGTGGCGCAGAGATCGCTCAGCTTGCGGTGGTGGCCCGGGCCTTCGTGCAGCGCTTCGGAGAACGCGCCGAGCATGCCGGCCGCTGCGAATGACGCGGCGCGCGGCGGCCCATTCAGGCTTGATGGCGCGGCATCGGCGTCGATGACGACCACATTGCCGCCGCGCCGTGCGATCTCAAGCGCACAGCACAGACCGACGACGCCCGCGCCGATGACGACGATGCGCGGACCTGTAGTGCGACGTGGCGGCGGGAGGGACATGGGATGCGCGGTTTAGGCGCGCAGGCGGTCAGGCTCAAGCGAGACGCATAGCCTCGGGCTGCGCGCCGACGCGGAAGGCCGCCGCGAGGCTCTTGTGGAACCCCGCACGCCACACGCCCTTGCGGGGCTGTCGGTGTGGCGGGATCAGGCGCGGCGGACGGCGCGCTTCCAAAGGAATCCACAGCACGGGCCGGCCCATGGCGAGAGCGCGCGCGGCGACGTCCGCAGTGCCGCCGGCGCCTTTGGGCGGCGCGCCGTTCCAGAGCGCGATGAGCACGTCCGCGCGGCCCAGGATGATCTCCCCGGCCGCGAGATAGCTGCCGCGCCCTTCGGGCTGGACGATTTTCGATTGTGCAAGGAGCGCGCGGAATTCAGCCTTCGACTCCGGCGTCTCGAAATCCTTGATGAACCGCACGGGGCGGAATGCGAGCGCGGCCGTCAGATCCCAGTCGCGCTCAAGCGCAGCGTATGCCGCGTAGCGGTCGGCACCTTCGGCGAGGCCCGACATCATCGTCATGCGCGCTGGTTCGCGTTTCGCGCCCACATTTGCGGCGGCTTCGATGCGATCCATCGCGCGCGCGATCGTCTTGGCCAGCCTCGGGCGATCGGCCTCGGGCAGCTGGTTCAAACGATGGCCGGTGACGCCGACGGCGACGCGACGCGTCACACAATCCATCCGGCCAGATTGAACTTCGGATCGGGATAGGTCGCGTCCACGAAGCGTGCGCCTGCGGCGAGGCCGACATCGAGCAGGAGATTCATATTCGCGGGCTTTCCATTCGCCAATTCATCGAGGCCGAGCAGCTCCTTGGCGGTGCAATCGCGATCGATCAGCGCCTCAAGCGCCGTGCGTTCGGAGTGCTTGCCAAGCTTCTTCTTCGGCTTGCAGTCGAGCATGACATCGATGCGTTGATAATCCAGCAACGGCCCCTGTCCGAGCACGACATTGCGCATGTCGCCGACTTCAGAGTTAATCGGCCATGCACGTTTGGGGATGCTCAACGCCTGCAGCAGCATTACGCCCTGGATCTGGGTGTCGTAAATCATCGAGCGCAGCGCCTGGATGCCGCGAAAGCCGGGCATCATGTTACGGAATTTCTTGCCGTCGATCTCGGGGCGGCGCTGGCCGGTGCCGACTGATGTCATCATCAGGTTGTCGGCGCCGCTCGACCACTGGAAGCCGTAGCCGGGCACCAGCGCGAGCATGAGCAATTGCATGCCGGGGTTGTTGTTCGCACCCACCGCGCCGTCGACGAAATAGCCCTTCTGGATGACGCGGTTCTTGTCGTCGTGGGCGATGTCGATGACGACTTCATCGAAGAAGGTCGGCGCCGCCGCGCTCGCCATCACGAGGTCGATGAGGCGGTAGCGGCGGTTCGGGAGCGTGCCCTTTTCATCGTCGTCGGCGTTGAAGAAGGGGTTCTTCGGATTGTTCGTCAGCACCCATGCCGAGCCCGTGTCGATGCGCTTCATGTGGATGGCGAGACCGGTCCTGAGGTCCAGCGAGTCCAGCGTGCGGTCCCCGAGCGTGGGTTCAAGCGCGACGCGGAGATCGCGCGGATCGTACTTGGAGCGGAAGAGATTGCCGTCGCCCACGCGCCGCCCGAACACCTTCGGTCCGAGGCTCATGTAGAGTTCGATCATCGCATCGACGGGGAGCCCGAGCGCCAGCCCCGTGGCGACGATGGCGCCAGTCGAGGTGCCGCCGATGAGGTCGTAGTAGTCCGACAGGACGAGGCGCGGGTCGCCGGAACGGCACTGCAGCTCGCTCTCCAGCGCCTTGGCCATACCGAGCGACAGGACGCCCTTCACGCCGCCGCCATCGAGGGCGAGCACCCGCTTGGGGCCAGCGGCCGGATCAAGGTGTTCGGAAAGCTGTCGGGCCATGTCGTCCTCCGCAGGACGAAAACCTTAACGGCGACGGACTTTGACGGATAGCGGGGGCGCGAATATGGCGACTGATCGTGAGGAAAATGGTACCGCCTGTTGGGCTTGAACCAACGACACCCGGCTCCACAAGCCGGTGCTCTACCAACTGAGCTAAGGCGGCACACGCTGGGAGGCGGGAACCTAGTGCGGAGGCTTTGCCCGCGCAAGGCGCTGTCACGATAACCCGCTACAACGAAAACGGGCGCGTCCACGCCGACAACCTGTTCGGACGTCCTATCTGAATCACGAGGCCCGACGGGAAACCGCCGGGCCTCGCTGCATGTCATGCCCCTTCCGGGAAACCGCGCCAGACTGCGCCAGACCCTGCCGGACTGCGCCGGAGTCTGACGATTTCCATGGCACAGTCCGTCACATCAGAACGGGATTTCGTCGTCCAGATCGGCGCTGAAGCTCTCGCGCGGGCCTTCCGAGACACGCTTCTTGCCGCCGCCGGACATAGCCGGCGCATCGTCGTAGCCGCCGAAATCGCTGCCGCGACTGGAGCCTTCGCTCTTGCCGTCGAGCATCTGCAATTCGCCGCGGAACTTCTGCAGCACGATTTCCGTCGAATACTTTTCCACGCCGGCCTGGTCGGTCCACTTCCGCGTCTGCAGCTGGCCCTCGACGTACACCTTCATGCCCTTCTTCAGGTATTGCTCGGCGACCTTGGCGATCTGGTCGTTGAAGATCACGACCCGGTGCCACTCGGTCTTTTCCTTGCGCTCGCCAGACTGCTTGTCGCGCCAGCTTTCCGACGTCGCGATGCTCAGGTTCACGACGGGATCGCCCGATCCCATTTTGCGGATCTCGGGATCCTTCCCCAGATTGCCGATCAGGATCACCTTGTTGAGACTGCCCGCCATACCACTGCTCCTTGAACCTGGCCCCGCGCCCGGCCTTTTGCCGAAACGCCGGACCCCTTCCGAAAAATCCTGACTGCCCGCGTTTGACGGCGGAAGTATGTTCCACTTATGTTCTCTCGCGTGGAATCAGTCAAGAACGTTAACGCGCTCCCCCGACGGGAGAAGTCGAGGAAGCGCTTCTGCTGTGGACAACCCCGCGCCATGGGGGCGCGGCGTCCGCAGACTGTCAGCAGCACGGGACCGCCCCCTTCCTGAACCTCCGCCGCAACACTAGTTAACGAGGTCGCCCTCCAGCGACCCAGAAACGACGAACCGCAAGGCGCTCCATGTCCGACGGCCTCACCCATATCCGCGTGCGCGGCGCCCGCGAGCACAACCTCAAGGGCGTCAATATCGACATCCCCCGCGGCGAGCTTGTGGTGATCACGGGACTTTCTGGTTCGGGAAAGTCGTCGCTTGCGTTCGACACGATCTACGCCGAGGGCCAGCGGCGTTATGTGGAAAGCCTCTCGGCCTATGCGCGCCAGTTCCTCGAACTGATGCAGAAACCGGACGTGGACTCCATCGAGGGTCTCTCGCCGGCGATCTCGATTGAACAGAAGACGACCTCGCGCAATCCGCGCTCCACCGTCGGCACGGTGACGGAAATCTACGACTACATGCGCCTGCTGTGGGCGCGCGTCGGCGTGCCCTATTCGCCCGCGACCGGTCTGCCGATCGAAGCCATGCAGCCGGCGCAGATGGTCGACCAGATCATGGCGCTGCCGGAGGGCACGCGCCTCTTCCTGCTCGCGCCGATCGTGCGCGACCGCAAGGGCGAGTATCGGAAGGAACTCGCGGAGCTTCTCAAGAAAGGCTTCCAGCGCGCGAAGATCGACGGCGAATACTACACGCTCGAAGACGCGCCCGTTCTGGACAAGAAGCTGAAGCACGACATCGACGTCGTGGTGGACCGCATCGCCGTGAAGGCGGGTATGGAGACGCGTCTAGCGGATTCCATCGAGCAAGCTTTGCGTCTCGCCGACGGCATCGCGGTAGCGGAATACGCGGACAAGAAGGATGCGAAGGGCGAGGCCGAACGCATCATCTTCTCGTCCAAATTCGCCTGCCCGGTATCCGGTTTCACGATCCCCGAGATCGAACCGCGTCTCTTCTCGTTCAACAATCCGGCGGGCGCCTGCCCGACCTGCGACGGCCTCGGCGAGAAGCTCGAATTCGATCCCGACATGGTCGTCCCCGACAAGGACAAGACGCTGCAGGACGGCGCGATTGCGCCGTGGTCGCGCGGACAATCCCCGCTCTACACGCAGACGCTCATGGCGCTCGCCAAGCACTTCAAGGCGCCGATGCAGAAGCCGTGGCACACGCTGTCGACCGAAGCGCAGAAGGCCATTCTCTACGGCACGAAGGACACGATCAATTTCGTCTATGACGACGGCCTGCGCCGCTACGAGACGAAGAAGCCGTTCGAAGGCGTCATTCCCAATTTGCAGCGCCGCTGGAAGGAAACCGACAGCGCGTGGGTGCGCGAAGAACTGGGGCGCTATCAGTCCGCTGCGCCGTGCCCCACCTGCAAGGGCAAGCGCCTGAAACCGGAAGCGCTCTCGGTGAAGGTCGGCGGATTCGATATCAGCGAAGGCTCCGAACTCGCCATTCGCGGCGCGCGGGACTGGTTTGCAGCCCTCGATGGCAAGTTGAAGAAGAAGGACAAGGAGATCGCCGCGCGGATCCTCAAGGAGATCAACGATCGCCTGCGCTTCCTCGTCGACGTCGGTCTGGAATATCTCTCGCTCGGGCGTGCGTCAGGCACCCTCTCGGGAGGGGAGAGCCAGCGCATCCGCCTGGCGTCGCAGATCGGCTCAGGGCTCACGGGCGTGCTCTATGTGCTTGATGAACCCTCCATCGGCCTGCACCAGCGCGACAACGCGCGTCTGCTGGAAACGCTGAAGCGTCTGCGCGATCTCGGCAATTCGGTGCTCGTCGTCGAGCACGACGAGGAGGCCATCCTCACCGCCGATCACGTCATCGACATGGGGCCGGCGGCGGGCATCCACGGCGGCACAGTGATGGCGCAAGGATCGCCGCAGGACGTGGTGGACTGCGAAGAGAGCATCACCGGCGCTTATCTGCGCGGCACGCGCGAAATCCGCATTCCGGACAAGCGCCGCACGGCCAGGCAGAAGAAGTTTCTCAGGGTCGTTGGCGCAACGGGCAACAATCTGAAGAATATTTCGGCGGAGATTCCCGTCGGTACGTTCACCTGCGTCACCGGCGTGTCCGGCGGCGGCAAATCCACGCTGACCATCGAGACGCTCTACAAGGCCGCCGCGCGGCGGCTGAACGGCGCGTCCGACGTGCCGGCCGCGCACCAGTCCCTGGAAGGATTGGAAAACTTCGACAAGGTCATCGACATCGATCAGTCGCCCATCGGGCGCACGCCGCGCTCGAATCCCGCGACCTACACCGGCGCATTCACGCCGATCCGCGACTGGTATGCGGGCCTGCCGGAATCGAAGGCGCGCGGCTACGGACCAGGCCGCTTCTCGTTCAACGTCAAAGGCGGCCGCTGCGAAGCGTGCCAGGGCGACGGCGTCATCAAGATCGAGATGCACTTTCTGCCGGACGTGTACGTCACCTGCGATACGTGTCGCGGCAAACGCTACAACCGCGAAACGCTCGAAGTGCTGTTCAAGGGCAAGTCCATCGCCGACGTGCTGGACATGACGGTGGAAGAAGCGGGACGCCTGTTCAACGCCGTGCCCGGCATTCGCGACAAGATGGAAACGCTGGCGCGCGTGGGCCTCGATTACATCAAGGTGGGCCAGCAGGCGACGACGCTTTCGGGCGGCGAAGCGCAGCGCGTGAAGCTGTCGAAGGAACTGTCGAAACGCGCGACGGGCCGCACGCTCTACATTCTCGACGAACCGACCACGGGCCTGCATTTCGAGGACACGCGCCGGCTTCTCGATGTGCTGCATGAGCTTGTGGATCACGGCAACACCGTCGTCGTGATCGAGCACAATCTCGATGTGGTGAAGACCGCCGACTGGATTCTCGATCTCGGCCCTGAAGGCGGCGACGGCGGCGGACGCGTCATCGCGCAGGGCACGCCGGAGGATGTGGCCAAGATCAAGGAAAGCTGGACGGGGCGCTATCTCGCGGAAACGATGGAACGGCAGGTCAAGCGCAAGGCCGCGTTGCGGGCGCCGAAGCCCGCGGCCAAGACGCCGGCGAAGGCGCCCGCGAAAGCTGCTGCGAAGAAAACGGCGCCGGCTACTGACGCAAAGCCAAAGCGCAAGCGCGCTGCGGGGTGATCACGCCGTTGGCGCGCTCGCGCGCATGCCGCGATAGAGATACGCCGTCAGCCCGGCGTAGGGGCCGATAGAGAAGAACACGCTGACGAAAGCCGCGAGCGCCGAGATCACGATGTGCGCCGGCGCGCCGGCGACCTTCTGCGCGCCCTTGCCGAAGACCATGTCGAGCAGTACGCCGAACGGCGCGAGCGCCACCAGCGACAGGAAGAGCCCGCCCAGAGTCACCAGCAGCAGGCACGCCGCGAGCCGCAGGCCCGAGCCCTTCGTCCAGCTCCACGTGGAGAAGGCGTACATACGCCCCTCGGCCACCGTGGCCGGATACGACAGAAGAAGTCGCGAGGCGATCCACACCACCAGCGCCGCAAACGCAGCCCCCACCACGAGCAGCACCAGCGTGCCGTCCGCGCCGAGCGCGGCCATGAACTGGCGCGCGGCTTCTTCCGGCGGCAAATTCTGCAGCGCGGCCGCGTCGATCCCCGCGCCCGCCAGCAGGCCCGCGAGACTCATCGAGGCCACGATCAGCCCGAATATCGCGATGATCACATAGAGAAAACCGAACGAGAGCGTCACGCCCATCAGGTTGAACTCGTCGCGCCCGAGCGCGACCATCGCCGGCGCCTCGCCTTGCGACAGCGCGCGCCGCAATAGCGCCGCCAGCAGGATTGCCTGCACGAGGGCCGCCGCGATGGTGAGCAGCAACGTCATGCCGAGATCCTGACTCGTGCGGCTCATGTCGAGAAACACCTGCAGCGCGCCGAGCCCGACCGCCCCGATCACTGCCAGCGGCATGATGGCGCGCCAGTCCCGCGCGACGAAGGCGAACCCTTCGCGGACGGCGTCGAGCACAGGAACGGCGGAAGGCGAGGATGGAACGGTCATGAGCGCGTCATAGCCGCTCGGTTGCAGAGCCGCCAGCGGGCGCCCGGTTGCGCGATGCCTGCGCCGCCGCCAAGAAGAGGCATGACCTCCTCCATCAAACCCGTCCACATCATCGGCGGTGGCCTCGCCGGCTCCGAAGCGGCGTGGGCTTTGGCGAATGCGGGCGTGCCTGTCGTCCTGCACGAGATGCGCCCCGTCCGCATGACGCCGGCGCACAAGACGCAAGGCTTCGCCGAGCTCGTGTGCTCCAACTCCTTCCGCTCGGACGACTGGCAGAACAACGCCGTCGGCCTGCTGCATGCGGAGATGCGGCGCGCGAACTCGCTCGTCATGCGTTGCGGCGATGCACACCAGGTGCCGGCCGGTTCGGCGCTCGCGGTGGACCGCGACGGGTTTTCCGCAGCAGTGACGGCGGCGCTCGAAGCACACCCGCTGATCACGATCGCGCGAGAGGAAATCGAAGGGCTGCCGCCGGAAGAGTGGGACAGCGTCATCATCGCCACAGGCCCCCTCACATCGCCCGCACTCGCGGAAGCGGTGAAGGCGCTGACGGGGGAGGAGGAGCTTGCGTTCTTCGACGCGCTCGCGCCGATCGTGCATCACGAATCGATCGACTTCTCGGTGGCGTGGATGCAGTCGCGCTACGACAAGGAAGGCCCTGCCGGCGACAAGGCGGCCTATGTGAACTGCCCGCTCAACAAGGACGATACAACGCCTTCATCGACGCGCTGCTCGCGGGCGAGAAAACCGAATTTCGCGACTGGGAAAAAGACACCCCCTACTTCGAAGGCTGCCTGCCGATCGAGGTCATGGCGGAGCGGGGACGCGAGACGTTGCGCTTCGGTCCGATGAAGCCCGTCGGTCTCGACGATCCGCGCACGGGACGCTGGCCGTATGCGGTGGTGCAGCTGCGTCAGGACAATGCGCTGGGCACCCTCTTCAACATCGTGGGCTTCCAGACGAAACTGAAACACGGCGCACAGACGGAAATCTTCCGCATGATCCCCGGTTTGCAGAATGCGCAGTTCGCGCGGCTCGGCGGGATTCACCGCAACACGTTTCTGAACTCCCCCAAACTGCTCGACGGAACGCTGCGCCTGAAGGGCGCCCCCCGCCTCCGTTTCGCCGGCCAAGTGACCGGCGTGGAAGGCTATGTGGAAAGTGCCGCGATCGGGTTGCTCGCGGGACGTTTCGCAGCGGCGGAACGGTTGGGAAGCCCCCTTCCGGCGCCCCCTGCCACCACCGCATTCGGCGCCCTCCTGACGCACGTCACCGCAGGCCACCTCCCCGGCGAGAAGGGGAGTTTTCAACCGATGAACGTGAACTTCGGGCTCTTTCCCCCGCTGGCCGATGATCCCGTGGTCGATGCGGACGGCAAACGGCTCAAAGGCGCCGACAAGGGTCGCGCGCGCAAGCAGGTCATGGCGCGCCGCGCGATCGCCGACATCGAAGCATGGCTTGGAAATACCGCGAGCGTCGCGGCGGAATGATCGCGGCCCTGATCGCGCTGACTTTGTTTGGCGTCGCAGCGCTTGGATCACTGAGTCTTGCAGCGTTCTTCGGCGGCGCTGGATACCCCATGGAGGTATTCAGTCACTTTCGCCCGCACTACTGCGCGGGCGGGTTAATCTTCGGCGCAAGTCTGCTGGTTTTGAAGCGACCGCAGGCCGCCTTGGTCCCGGCCACGATTGCGATCATCAATTGCGCAGCGCTCTTCACGCCGTTGCTGAATCCGGCCTCGAGCGCTGTTCGGGCGGACGGGCAGCGCATCCGGGTGCTCTGGGCAAATCTGGAATATTCGCCCGCTGCGCTTGCTGCATTCGCCAAACTGGCTGCGGAAACCGATGCAGACATTATCGCGCTCACCGAGCTCCCAGCCGGCGACCCTTATGCGGCGAGCATCGCGTTGCCATTCCTCCCGGGTGTCGTGGCGCCCACAGATATCTCGATATTCGCTGTCGCACTCCAAGGGCGTGAGGCGTTTGCTGGCGGTGGCGACGTACCTGGTACACGCCCGCCTTGGCGTTCCGCCGCGCAATGGGCGCAGACACCCAGCGGATTGCGGATAGTTGCGTTACACCCGACGCCGCCGATTGACGCCGACGCGCTTTGGGCGCGCGACGAACTCATCCGCGCCGCCGGCCAAGCCGCAACAATGACACCCACCTCGCTGCTTGTAGGCGACTTCAACGCCACGCCGTGGTCACGCGTGATGATCGACCTCAAGGCGACCGGCTTGAAACGGGTGGATTGCGGAGCGCCGTGGACGTCAACCTGGCGCTCCAGGCGCCCCTTGGCGGGACTGCCGATCGACAGCGCTTATGTGGGCTCCGGAATCCGCGCCGCGAGCTGTCGTGTGGGGCCGGACATCGGCTCCGACCATTTCCCGCTGATTATCGATCTGGAACTGCCCTGAGCGGACTTCGGCGCGCTCAGACCTGTCCGGTCGCGGACGCCATCAACAAACGCCACTGGCGCTTCAGGAGCGGCAGCTTTGCGACCCCGTCATACGGGCGGTCGAGGGCGCGCATGTAGTCCGGCACCAGCGCCACGTAGCCGAACGCCGGGAAGAACTCCTTCGGCGCGCCATAGGCCAGCCGGCGGACTTCGCGATGCGCTGACACGGCGCGCTCGAGCACCGCGCGGCACGCCGCGCTGGTTTCGTGAAGCGTCGCGCCGGAAAACAGGGTTTCGCGGCTCAGGTGAACGTGATCGAGGAGTTTCTGCGGAAAGAACGTGCGGCGACGCTCGTTCCACACGGGCAACGCCCGCACGAGACCGGTGTAGCCCCAGATCCGGCCCGCGTTGCGGAACAGCGCGAGGTGCTGGCTCGTCTGCACGAGATCGGGCGCACACACCTTGGCGGCGAGACGGATCACCGCGCCGGCGGTGTCGTCCACATAGCTCTCGAACTCCGGCCACTGTTCGAAGGGCCGCTCCTCGAGGTCCTTTTCGCGGGCGTCGATGAAAGCGTCGATCACGCCGCGATCCAGGCTCGCCCATTCGACAAGGCCGGCAAGGCCCGTGACGGTTTCGTTGTCGCCGCCTGGACGGCCCGCGTAGATGCCATCCACCTCATCACGCCACCACTGCAGGCGGATGGCCCCCAACGCCGGTTCGCGCACGGATTCCGGGATGCGGGAGATTTCGTAGATGAAAGCGTAAAGCGCGTTCAGGCGGTCGCGGCCGGGCGCGTCAGCGAACCGCGCGGCGAGCCAGCGGTCCTCGTCGACGCGGCGCACGAGATCGTCCGCCGTCTCGGGGCTATCGTCCGCCTCGCGTTGCTTTTTGGATTTTGCCGTCAGAAGGCCGCGCAGCACGAACGACGTCTCCGCCCAAGTCTTTGGGATCACGCCCTAATTCGGCCAGCAGCAACCCAATGTCCACCCCAAACCCTTCCTGGGGAAATCGGTCGCGGGCAAGTCGCGTTTCCAAAACGAAATGCGGGCGGAACCAGCTGGTTCCGCCCGCATCCGATTTCGTCCATCCGGCAGTTCAGTTCAAAATCTGGGCGCCCGTCATGGCGATCAGCATGGGTAGCGAAAGCAGCGTGTTGGTGCGCGAGAACAGCATCGCCGTCTTCGCGTGACCGGCGCGCTGCTCCTTCGTCAGATCGGGAAAGCGATCGTCGATGTTCAGCGCGCGCTGCTGGTTGGGCCAGATGATCGCCCAGACGTTGATGAACATGATCGTGGCGAGCCACATGCCGATGCCGATGAAGATGTGCTTGGGCGTCGCAAAGCTCTCCGACAGGCCCAGCGTGTAAGCCTCGATGAGGTAGCCCGAGTGCCACGCCAGCGCGATGCCGGTGACGAGGGTGACCGCGGCGCCGTGGCGGAACCAGTAGAGCGCCGCCGGTGCGATCACCTTCGAGATCGCGGGGCCGCGATGCTCTTCCGGAATCTTCGGCACGTTCGGCATCTGCGTGAAGTTGAAATAGTAGAGATGGCCGATCCACATGATGCCCGCGAGCACGTGCGACCAGCGCAGGAAGGCCTGCACCACGCCGTAGTCGGTGAGGCCGCGCCCCTGGCCGGCGACGCCGTAGGCGAGCAGGAAAATCAGCGCGAGGGCTATGCCCGTCCACGCCACGTACCGGATGTTACCGAGAAAAGTCGCCATCGCCCGCGCTCCACATCTTCGAATATGACGTGGGGGTTATAGTCTGCTTCGCCGCTCTGGTCACGCTGTCTGGAAAATCGTCCCTACGGAAGCTGAACGGCGTTTTCTTCGCTTACCTTGGCCTGGGCGCCTTCGCGTTTGCCGATGCCGAGCACGAGCAGGATGGGCGCTGCCACATAGATCGACGAATACGTGCCGACCACGATGCCGAACGCCATGGCGACCGAGAAGGCAAAAAGCGCCTCGCCGCCGTAGAACGCCATGACGCCCAGCGCCATGAGGCCCGTGACGCCGGTGATGATGGTGCGCGACAGCGTTTCGTTGACCGAAAGATCGATCAGATCGCGCATCGGCATCTTCTTGTACTTGCGCAGGTTCTCGCGAATGCGGTCGAGAACGACGATCTTGTCGTTGATGGAATAGCCGATGATCGTGAGGATCGAGCCCACCGCCACAAGCGTGAATTCCATGTCCGTCAGCGCAAACAGGCCGAACGTCAGCAACACGTCATGTGCGAGCGCGATGACGGCGCCGAGGCCGAAGGTCAGCCCGAACCGGAACCAGATGTAGCAGAGCATGAGCGCAATGCCCGAAAGCAGCGCGATCACGCCTTTCCAGAGCAATTCGTTCGACACCTGTGGTCCAACGACTTCCGTGCGGTCGAAGGTCACTTCGCCAAGTTCGCCGGTGATCGCAGCCTTCACGCGATCGGCGATGGCCGCAGCGTTCTGGCCTTCCGGCGTCTCGAACTTGACCATCACGGCGTCGCCATCGCCGAATGCCTGCACCTGCACATCGCCCACGCCTTCGTCGGCGAGCAGCGTACGCAGCTTTCCGAGATCGACTTCCTCGCCCTTGGTGGAGAGCTCGATGAGCGTGCCGCCCTGGAAATCGACCCCGCAGTTCAGACCCGCGCACGGCGGCTGGAACGGCACGAGCATCAGGTAGAGCGACGCGAGACATGCGAGCAGCGACAGCGTGCACAGCACGGGGGCGAGCGCCACGTATTTGAAACTGGTCTTCTCGGGCAGGAACTTGATCAGCGGCCACATGGCGCGAAACCTCTACTGGATCGGGAGCTTCTTGGGCCGGGCGGCGCGGAACCACCAGGCGACAAGCAGCTGCGTGACGAGCACGGCCGTGAACACCGAGGTGAACACACCGATCGTGAGCGTCCAGGCGAACCCTTTGACGGGACCGGGCGGCGCGAGCGACATCATGATGAGTGCCGCGCCCAGGTGGGTGACGTTGGCGTCGAGGATCGTGACGATGGCGCGGCTGAAGCCTGCATCGATCGCGATCGCCGGCGCGCGTCCGGCTTTGGCCTCGTCGCGCATGCGTTCGTAGATCAGCACGTTAGCGTCGAGCGCGACGGCGAGCGTGAGGATGAGACCCGCGACGCCCGGCAGCGTGAGCGCCGCGCCGGTCAGCGACATCGCCGCGAGAATAAGGATGCCGTTGACGACGAGCGCGATCACCGAAATGCCGCCGAACAGCAGGCCATAGGCGAGGATCATGAAGACGAGCACGAGCACCCCGGCGATCATCGTCGAGACCTGACCGGCCTCGATCGCATCCTGGCCGAGACCCGGACCAACGCTGCGCTGCTCGACGATGGCGAGTGGCGCGGGCAAAGCGCCGGCGTTCAGCAGGTCGGAAAGCTCCTTGGCGCTTTCCGGCGTGAAGTTGCCCGATATCTGGCCGGAGCCGCCGAGGATTGGTTCGTTGATGTTCGGCGCTGTGATGACTTTGCCGTCGAGCACCACGGCGAAACGCTTGCCGGTGTTCGCCAAGGTGATCTGGCCGAAGATGCGCGCACCGCGGCCGTCGAACTTGAACGAAACGACCGGCTCGTTGGTCTGCTGGTCGAAAGAGGGGTTCGACGAGTTCAGGTCGTCGCCGGACAGGATGGCGCGTTCCTTCACCGCCACGAAGGGCTCGCGCGCGTCATCCTGCGGCATGAGCACCGTGCCCGGCGGCACGCGACCGGCGGCGGCGTCTTGCGGCTGTACGTTGTGATCGACGAGGTGGAAGGTGAGGCGCGCGGTCTGACCGATACGGCGCTTCAGCGTTTCGGGATCTTGTTCACCCGGCGCCTGCACAACGATGCGATCGATGCCCTGCCGCTGCACCGACGTTTCGCTGACGCCGCCCGGATCGATCCGGCGCATGATGACTTCGCGCGACTGATCCACCGCGCGGCGCGTTGATTGCTCAAGCATCGTCTTCGAGAAGCGGCCTTCGATCAGGCCTTCCGGAGTCTGCGTGAAACTGATGCTCTTTTCGGTGCGGCCGAACCCGCCCGCCTGCACATCGGTGGCGATTTCGTCGCTCAGCAGTTTCAGGGCGCGCGGCGAGTCCGCCGGATTGACGAGGCGCAGGCGCGCTGCGCCGTCGGCGACACCGCGACCGGTGTAGGAAATGCGCGGCTTGGCCTCGCGCAGCACACGCGCCATGTCGTCGACGGCGGCTTCAAGCTGCTGCTTTTCGAGCGCCTTCACATCCACCTGGTAGAGCAGATAGGCGCCGCCCTGCAGATCGAGGCCGAGATTGACCGGCTTCAGATCCTTCAGCACCGGAATGTTGGCGCGGTAGCTCTGCGGCACGAAGTTCGGCGAGGCGACGACGAGCCCCACGATCGTCACGATGATGACGAGCCAGATGCGCCACGGCGCGACGTTGAGCATGGGACTATTCCGCCTTGGCGGGCTTGGAATCGTTGGCGGGGGCCGGCTCGCCCTTGGTCCGCACGTCGGTGATGGTGGAGCGGATCACCCGCACTTCCACATTCGTCGCCAGTTCCACGCGCACCTCGTCATCCGCCACGGACTTGATCTTGCCGATCAGCCCGCCGGATGTGACGACGACATCGCCCCGTTTCAAGTTCGCGATCATGTCGCGATGTGCCGAGAGGCGGCGCTGCTGGGGGCGGATCATCAAAAAGTAGAAGACCACGAAGATGATCGCGAAGGGAAAGAGCTGCATAAGCAGCGCGGTCGTGGCGTCAGGAGCGCCGGCGGGCGCGCCGGTTTGCGCAAAAGCATCTGAAATGAGCATGGGAAACCCTTGAGGCGCGGACGCTGGTCCGGCGCGGCGGCGCGGACTATACGGCCCTTCCTCGCCATTGCAATTGCGTCAAGATTTCGCCCCATGCGTGAATCCCCCGACCTCGGGTCCGGGTCAGAGTCAGACCCCCTGTCACGCATCGCCGATGCGCTCGAACGCCTGTCGCCCCCGCCGCCCGACCTTGGGGCCCTTGCAACGGCCAGCAGCTTCGTATGGCGGCCGGGGGCAGGGGGACTGGTCGCGGCGCCCGTAAAGAGCCCCCCTCTTCGGCTCCTGCTCGAAGTCGAGCGCCAGAAGGGGGGCCTTCTGGCCAACACCCGCCGATTCGCTGCCGGGAGCCCTGCCAACAACGCCCTGCTGTGGGGCGTGCGCGGCGCGGGCAAGAGCGCGCTGGTCAAGGCCATCCATGCCGAGGTGTCCGCAGAGGCCCCCCTTCTGAAACTCATCGAGACGCCGCGCGAGGATTTCGCCGCCATCCCCTCGCTGATTGCGCAGCTCCAGGAAGCCCCCTTCCGGGTCATCCTCTTCGTGGACGATCTCTCCTTCGAGGGCGGCGAGACGGCGATGAAGGCGCTGAAGCCCGCGCTCGAGGGCGGCCTCGCCGCGCAGAACGCCAATCTCCTCGTTTACGCCACGTCCAACCGCCGCCACCTCGTCAGCCGCGACGCGCGCGAGAACGACCGCACTGATCTGCACTGGTCCGACACCGCCGAGGAGCGCCTCGCGCTCGCCGACCGCTTCGGCCTGTGGCTCGGCTTCCACGCGCTCGACCAGGACGGCTATCTGCGGATCGTCTCGTCCTACGCGGCGGAGATGAAACTCGACATCGCGCCAGAAGACATCCGCAAGCGCGCGCTGCAATGGTCGATGGAACGCGCAGCGCGCTCAGGGCGGACGGCGTGGCAGTTCATCACCGCGCTGGCGGGTGAACTGGGCGAGCGCAACTAGCGCATCATTCGACGACGCCGGCTTCCAGCGCAGCGATATCGGCAGGACCCAGGTCGCGCGCCACACCACCGCGCCATTGCGTGAGCCGTCCGCCGACGGAGGCCACGATCACGCCGTTTGGCGCGAGCTGTTTTAGAAGAGCTGTGGATGGTGCGGCGATCGCGGCATTGATGATGATGGCGTCGTAAGGCGCGTCCTCCGCCCAGCCTTCATGTCCGTCCGCGCTGTGCACATAGACATGCATCAGCCGCAACAGTCCGATCTTCGCGCGCGCGTCCGCCGCCAGCGAGCGACGTCGTTCGAGCGAAACAACGCGCCGCGCGATCGCCGCCAGCACGCCCGCCTGATAGCCGGAGCCCGTGCCGATCTCGAGCACGGTCTCGCCACCGCGCAGTTCCAGCGCCTGCAGCATGCGTGCGACGAGCGAAGGTTTCGTCATGATCGCGCCGTCGCCGAGCGGCAGCGCGCGATCCTCCAGCGCGAACGCCGCGAACTGCGCGGGTGCAAAGTGCGTACGCGGCGCGCGCTCCATCGCCGCGAGCACGCGCGCGTCGGTGACGCCGCCCTGACGCAGTCCGAGCACGAACCGCATCAGGCCGCCAAGATCGGGCTCGTCGCTCATGTCTTCTTGGGCGGTGCGCCGCCGAGCACGCCCTTGAGCGCGTGGCAAGTCTCGAGGTGGGTGAGGTCCATGTGCAGCGGCGTCACTGAAATGCGGCCCTCATAGATGGCGCGCAGGTCGGTGCCCTCCGGCGGATCCGACAGCGTGCCCTTGAAGCCGAACCAGTAGTACGCGTTGCCGCGCAGGTCCGTGCGCTTGTCGGAGTAGATGATGTTGTGGTCGCGCCGGCCCTGCACGGTGACTTCCACCGCCGTCACATCCGCGATCTCGCGGTCGGGAAAATTCACGTTCATCACGACATCGCGCGGCCAGCCTTGTTCGATGAGCTTGGCGACGACGCCGGGGCCGAAGTGTTCGGCGGTTTGCCACGGGATCGGTTCGTCGGGTCCGCGAAATCCGCGCGCCTGCGAGAGCGCAATCGACGGAATGCCGATCTGGATGCCCTGCATGGCGCCGGCGATCGTGCCGGACATGGTGACGTCCTCGGCGAGGTTCTGTCCTCGATTGACGCCCGAGAGCACATAGTCCGGCGGACCGTCCATGAGATCGTGCACGCCGAGCAGCACGCAGTCTGTCGGCGTTCCGGTGATCGCGAAGCGCTTCGGGCCCGCCTCGCGGACGCGGATCGGCGCCGAGAGCGTCAGCGCGCGCGACGCGCCCGACTGCTCTGACTCCGGCGCCACGATCCAGACGTCGTCGGTGAAGGCGCGCGCGATCTTCTCCAGCACCTCGAGCCCCGGCGCGTGGATGCCGTCGTCGTTCGTACACAGGATGCGCATGGAGCCTCGAAGGTCGCGGAAACCGCGGGAGCGCTTAGCACCCCCGTGTGGCCCGCGCGAGGCGTGCGGCGTTCAGGCGGCCTTTCGCTCCGGCCAGGCGCCGATGACAGCGCCCGCAATAAGCGCGCCCGCCAGCATGTGGAGGCTGTCCATGATCAGGAGCCCCTCGGGTTCCGGGCCATAGACGAACCCATACATCCGGCTCGCGATCAGGAAGCACACGCCCACGACGAGGCCGGT
Source organism: Alphaproteobacteria bacterium (assembly GCA_034440275.1). GTDB lineage: Bacteria > Pseudomonadota > Alphaproteobacteria > Caulobacterales > Aquidulcibacteraceae > VFBF01. The sequence goes on along the minus strand of JAWXBS010000073.1, from coordinate 7,605 downwards.
GCGCACGCCGGGGACGAGGCCCTTCTGGCCTCGCCAGCCGATGACTTTCGCCATGCCGAACGCGATCAGCAGCGGCATGACCGGCGACAACGCCATGCGCCATTCCTTGCCCGCGAACAGCGTCTCCATGCTCTCCTTGGTATAGCCGTGGAAGCCCTGCCACATCTCGCTGAACACGAGGCCGTAGATGAGAAAGCCGAGAAGGTAGATCGCGACCGCCGCCGCCAAGATCGCGAGAATGCTCTGTCCGCCGACACGCATGATGTCTCTCCCGTCCATTCGCGCCGCCTTGTGCCGACGGTCGCGCCGCTGCGGGGAGTAGGCTCGGCTTCGCAAAACTTGTCCACAGCTCCCGCGACCAAGGGGAAATTCCGCGCGACGGCGCACCGGGGACCATGCGAAAAGCCCGGGGTGTCCATCGACCCACGACCCCGCATGCCGACCTTCGCGAAAGGTGCCGACGCGCGCGCCTTCCTCATCCACGAGGACCCGCAGGTGCTGGTGTTCGACAAGCCGGCGGGACTGTCGGTGCAGGGCGGGTCGGGCGTGGAAGTCTCGCTCGATGAAATGCTGGCGCAGTTGACGGACCGGAAGGGCCGTCGGCCTCGTCTCGCCCACAGGCTCGATCGCGAAACCTCCGGCGTGATCGTGGCGGGGCGCACACCCTCGGCGATTGCCGCGCTCAACCAGGCTTTCGCCGATCGCGCGACGGAGAAGACCTACCTCGCCATCGTCTGCGGCGGCGCGCCGGAGCCGAGCCAGGGCCTGCTCGACACACGCCTCGTCAAGACAAAGGTCAGGGGCGTCGACATCGTCCGCGCGGCCCGCGACGACGAGAGCCCCTCCTGGAACGCCGAGACCGCCTACCGCACGCTGGCGGCGACGGAAGCGGCGGCGCTCGTCGAGGCGCGCCCGCACACTGGCCGCATGCACCAGATCCGCGCGCATTTGGCGCTCGCCGGGCGCCCCATCGCCGGCGACGGCAAGTATGGCGGCCTCTTCTCGCTCGGCGGCGCAGCGACCCCGCACCTGCTGCTGCACGCCCTTGCGCTCCGCGTGCCGCACCCGGCGGGCGGCGCGCTTTCGATATTCGTCCGCCCGCCTGCCGTATTCCGTGAGACGGCCGAGAAGCTTGGCCTTGGAACCGCCCTGCCGTCTGGCGATACCTTCATCAAACACCTTCAAGGAGGATGACCCGATGATCCGCACCGTCTCCGCAATACTGCTCGCCGCAGCGCTCGCCGCCTGCGCCACCGCCGCCCCCTACGGCGCCGCGGCCAAGCCGAATGGTCCCGGCTACTCTGAAATGCGCATCGAGAACGATCGCTACCGCGTCACCTACCGCGGCGCGGCGAACGCGGAAGCCGCCAACAACCACGCGCTCTACCGTGCGGCGGAACTGGCCGTGCAGCAGGGCTACGACTGGTTCATCGTCGACCAGCGGATCGTCGAGCCGGGCCAGCGCTCTGGCCCGAACTTCTCGGTAGGCGTCGGCGGCGGCAGCTATGGACGCAACACTTCCGTTGGCGTGGGCACCAGCGTCGGCATACCGGTCGGCGGCGGCGCGAAGGCGGACGCTTCGCTGGAAGCCCGTTTCGGACGCGGGACCAAGCCTGCGGACGCCAACGCCTATGACGCGCGCCAGATCCTGCAAAGCCTGCGACCGACCGGGGGGTGAGACTCGCACGCGGTCTCCCGTTCGCGCTGGCCGTGTTGTGCATGGCCGGCTGCGGGCCACGAGCCGCTGAAGACACCACGTCCACAAGCGCCGCAGGTTTAGTGCGGTTGCCTTGTCGTTCGGAAGCCAATCTGAAGGCGGCGCATTCCAACTACTGCACGCTGGATCGCAACTGGGTGACGCCTCGGGCGCACGCCGTCATGCGCGATGTGGGGGCGAAGGTTGCGGCAGAGCATCCCGGCGCCGTCGTTCATTACATGGAGGCCTCATGGCCATCGGCCGTGCGCCCGATGCCGCCGCATCTCAGCCATGGAGACGGGCGCCAGATCGACGTGGCGTTGTTCTACGAAAGCATCGCGGGCACGCCGCAACCGCGTCCGCCGACGCCTTCGGGATACTATGCTTTCGAACCGATGCGGGAGGGCGACGTTGACCCGTGCGCGGGTGCCAAACGTCCCGGGAACAACAAGTCGCCGCCGCCCGACCGAAGCTGGCGTCTGGACGAACAGCGCACACGGACTCTCATTCAGGCGCTTCTTGCGGACAAACGTGTCCGCCGACTCTTGCTGGAGCCGCATCTGAAAGCACGGCTCGGATTCGCCAACGAGGCGCGTATCCGCTTTCCCGGTTGCAACACCCTGCGTCACGACGGACACGTTTATGTCGATGTGCGCTGAGCGTTACCCCTCGCGGTAGGGCCAAAAACAATCTACCAAGCCGCCATGCGTGAATTCCTTCTTGTGGCGCTGGGCGGCGCGCTCGGTGCGAGCGGCCGTTTCGGCGTCAATCTTCTGGCACCGTGGGGCGGCACGGGCCTGCCGTGGGGCACGCTCGCCATCAACACCGTGGGCGGCTTCGCCATGGGCGTGCTCTTCGCTTTCGCCGCCGACAACCGCCCGCTTCTGCTCTTCGCCGGCATCGGCGTGCTCGGCGGGTTCACCACCTTTTCCGCGTTTTCGATGGAAACCGTTCGCCTGATGCAGCGCGGCGATGTGGCGACCGCCGCGATCTACGCCGTGCTTTCGGTGATCGCGAGCGTGGGCGCGGCGTTTGCGGGCTTCATGCTCGCGCGGAGTTTTGCATGAAGACCGTCGAGACCATCACCATTGCGGAAACCGAAGGCGAAGTCCGCCTCGACCGCTGGTTCCACCGCCACTTTCCGCATCTGACGCAAGGCCAGATCGGCAAGATGATCCGCACCGGACAGGTGCGCGTCGACGGCGCGCGCGCGAAGGAAAACGACCGCGTGCGTCCGGGCCAGACCGTGCGCGTGCCGCCGCTGCCCGACGAAAAGGAACACATCGTCCGCGAGACGATCACCGACGAGGAGCGCGCCTTCGTGCAAAGCCTCGTCATCTACCGCGACGACGATGTGCTCGTGCTGAACAAACCGCCGGGCCTGCCCGTGCAGGGCGGCATGAAGACGGGCCGCCACCTCGACCTGCTGATGGACGGCCTCAAGTTCGAATACGACGAAAAGCCGAAGCTCGTGCACCGGCTCGATCGCGATACGTCCGGCTGCCTCGTGCTCGCGCGCACGCCGCGTGCGGCGGCGGCGTTGGCGAAGTCGTTCAAGAGCCGCGAGACCACGAAGGTCTATTGGGCGGTGGTGCTCGGCTGTCCGCGCCCGGCGGAAGGTGAAATCCGCGGCTGGTTGAAGAAGGCGGTGGGGCCGCTCGACGGCGACCGTGAAATGGTGCGCCAGGCCAAGCACGGCGAAAAGGACGCGCTGTTCGCGATCACCGAATATGTGGCGATTTCGGAAGCCTATCCGCGCGCCGCGTGGATGGCGCTGCGCCCCGTCACCGGCCGCACGCACCAGCTGCGCTTCCACATGGCCGGCATCGGCCACGCCATTCTCGGCGACCCGAAATACAAGTGCGACCGCGAAACGCCCGGCGCGCTGCCCGAGCGCCTGCACCTGCACGCCCGCGCCATCGACATCCCGCATCCGGTGAAGGGCGACATTCGCGTCGTGGCGCCCCTGCCGGCGCACATGAAGAAAACCTTCAACGCGTTCGGCTTCGAGGAAGGCGACGCGAAGGATCCATTCAGGGCGCTGAAGTAGCGCCTACTCGCAGGCGACGCCGTTGCGATCGCCGTCGTGGTGCTTCCAGTAGCCGGGCTGACGGATGTGCGCACGGTCGACGCCAAGCTGCTTGGCGAACGCACAATGCGGCGCGGACGCGAAGTGCTTCAGTCCCATCAGCGGATCGCTGTAGCCCAGCATGATCAGGCCGAATCCCGTCACTGCGCCGACGACGGCCGCGACCAGCGCCACGCGCAGCAGCCTGCCGGCTTCCACCACAAGCATCCGCACGAAATTGGAAACGGTGCGCCCGAACGCCGCCAGGCGTCCGTGCTTGCCGACCGCCTTGAAGTTGTCGTGGACCGCGGCGAGGCGATCCTCCTTTGCGGGCGCCTGATAGGTCGCGCCGTTGCAAGCCGCCATGTCTTCCGTCCCTTGGCCGAACGAACCACCCTAGCGCGACACGCTCTAATACGGCGCTAAGGGACAGCGTTAATCCCAAACAATGTTAACTGCTGGCAGCGTTAATCAGGTCTCAAGGGGATCTGGACCGTAGCGGTTCTCGCCATCCTGTCCCGGCAGGAACAGCACGATGATCAGCGCGCGCAGGATCATCAGCGCAGCGATGACGAGCGCGCCGATGGCGACGATGTCGCCCATCTGTGCGCCGACCAAGCGATCGGCGTTGAACGCGAGCCACACGAGGGGCCCGAGCACGATGGCTTTCCAGACCAGCAGCAGGCCGCCGAAGCCGCGGTCATGCAGGCGCTTGAGGATCATCATGCCTGTGGCCCACGGCACGAAGATCACCACCGCGAGCAGCAAGGGCCCGCCCGCGATATCGAGCGCCGGCTGCAGCGCGATGAGTTGTGACGGCAGCACGAAGGCTTGCTTGGCCGCGAGCGCCTTGTCGCCGAAATACGCGCCGGCGAGCAGCACGGTGAACGTCAGCAGATAGCCGAGCCACAGGCCCCTGCGGCTGACCCGCCCGAACGGCGACAGAAGAAAACCCATCGTACCCGTGCTCCCGATCGTGTGCGTAGCGGCCCGTTAACCTGTGGACCACGAAACCGACCGAATCGTCCGCCATTTCCACGGCAGCTTCAACGCTCTAGCTGACAACGCCGCCGCCGAACCCTACCTGAATGCAAGAACCCGCCCGCCCGCAACGAAACACACCCGGATGACCGCAAAACTTGCCGTATTCGATGTCGACGGCACCCTCGTCGACAGCCGCCGCTCCATCGCCGAGGCCATGGGGGCGGCGTTCCGGTCGCTGAACCTTGCGGCGCCCGGCTACGAAGAGACGCGCCGGATCGTCGGGCTTTCGCTGGAACCGGCGATTGCGGTGCTGGCGCCGGAGCTGGACCGTTCGCGCTATCCGGTGCTCGCGCAGGCGTACAAGGACGCGTTCGTGGCGAACCGCGAGGCGGGCCTGATCGAGCCGCTCTACGAGGGCGCCCGCGAGATCGTGATGCAGCTGCGCGAGGACGGCTGGCGGCTCGGCGTCGCCACCGGCAAGGCGCGGCGCGGCGTGGACGCCTTCATCGAGCGCCACGGTTTCGAGGGCCTGTTCGATGCGGCCTTCTGCGCCGACGACGGCCCCGGCAAACCCGACCCGCACATGCTCAATCTCGTCATCGACGCCGTCGGCGCTACACCCGCCGACACTATCATGATCGGCGACACCAGCTTCGACATGGCCATGGCGCGTTCGGCGGCCTGCTACGCGCAGGGCGTGAGCTGGGGCTTCCACACCATCGAGGAAATCCAGAGCGGCGGCGCGCATCACATCGCGGCCGACTTCGCGGTGCTGCGGGGGGAGTTGGGGAAGTGGGCGGTTGGCTGATGCTTACCCTATTTGCTTTACCAAGGCTCGACTTCGCCAAGACGACGCAACTGCTCCACAGCCCAAGTGTTCCCCTGTTGCGCGGCGCGACGATACAAACGGATAGCCTGCGCCCGGTCTACCGCTAACCCACCACGTCCGGTTTCATACATGCGCGCCAGACCCGCTCGCGCGGAGGGCTCACCACGTTGAATCGCCAAGTTGTAAAGCCTGACGGCTTCTTGATCATTGACCGCCAATCCTCCACGTCCTTGAGCGTACATCCCTGCGAGATTGGCTTGCGCGAAGGGCTCGCCTTGATCCGCAAGCCTGTCGAAACAACCTTACTGCCTCATGGTCATCTCTGGGAGTTCCACCGCCACCAATTGCATACCTGAGGCCGAGATTAGCTTGCGCACTTGCATTTCCCTTATCGGCCGCGAGTCGGAACAAGCGCACAGCTTCCCTCTCGTCTTTCGGAAGCCCGTCGACCCCATTGAGGTAGAGCACGCCCAAGTTTGATTGCCCGACCGCATCATCTTGAGCGACGGCAAGCCTTAGCAGGCGAAGTGCCTCTCTTTCATCGCGCTGAACACCTCTACCGCGATAATAGAGTGCCCCAAGAGTGGATTGCCCAGGTGCGAAACCATCCGCCGCGGAAGCTTGGGCCCAACGGAAGGAGGCCGCCGCATCGTAGGGGAAACCGCCCAGTTGTTCCCCGAAGCCTCGACTGACCACCCATTGAGCGCGTGCATCGCCTAGTTGCGCCGCGCGCTCAAGGCTGGCCCTCCCATGCGTTGCAATCAGGCGTGTCGCTAGAACTCCACTATCTCCGCGCCTCCATTCAGCAGGCGTCATCGCCGCGAGCGCGCGCCGCGTAGCGTCGACAGCATTCAAGTCCGAAGCGCCCACAGGATTGGCCGGTCGCTCCAGGCTCGTGAGCACGATCTTCGCCGTGCTGATGTTGTTCCCATTTGGATAGCGCGCGACGTAATCGCGCCAGCACGCGGCCGTCTGTTGCGTGTTGCAACGGTTGAACGCCGCCGCCTCTTCACCGATCGGCGCGGTGCGCAATGGCGCGCCCATGAGATAGACTTCGCGACCGCCGAGCGAGCCGGAAAGATAGGGCCGTTGCGCGGTGCGCGAGCGTTCACCGCCGGTGCTGGCGACGACGGTATCGCGGATCTTGCCGGCCATCACGCGCAGTTCTGTCTGTGTCGTGACCGACGCGACAAAAGCGCGCGCGAATGGGCTGAGTTGTCCCTGCGGCCCGTCGAGTGCGAATTGTCCGGCGCCGGCGGAAAACAGCACGAGGATGTCGTCGGCTTCGACCGCGACGAGGCCTGGCTGCGGTGCGGCGGGATTGCGCGTCCCGGAGACGGTGGCGCTGCGCGCGGCGAGAGACATGCGCGCGGCGATGGTCGCCTCGTAGGGATTGTCGCGACATGCATCGAATACCGCGATCCGCGTCGGCGCGCGGCCGAGCTCGCGCAGGATCGTGCGGTGCGAGATGGCGCGGGCCTCGAAATCCTCGTCGCTGGCGATGCTGCCGGCGTCGAAGTCGGTGGGCAGCAGCCAGTTCGTCTGCCCTACGCGCATGCCGTGCCCGGCGAAGTAGACCAGCGCCACGTCGGCGGTGTCCGCGCGACGCCGGAACGCCAGAAGATCGGCCCGCATCTGCGCGTTGGTGCGGTTGGCGCTGACCGAGGCCTGAAATCCCGCCCGAGTGAGGGCGGCGCGAACGGCCTCCGCATCACGCGCGGGATTGGCGAGCGGATTTTGCTGCACATAGGCGCTGTTGGCGATGATCAGCGCCACGCGGGTCTGCTGCTGCGCAGACGCGCTCGCCCCGAAGACCAGCGCCGCGAACGCCAGAATGACCCGTAACAGGTTGCCCCGAACCAGACCCACCACTGTCTCCTCCCGGTAATGGCGCCAGACTAGTCCTGCGACAGGCGTGTGAAAAGCGCGCGCTCAAATGCAGCTTCCCGGCTTGACCCAAACGCGCCGCCGCCGCACCCAAGCCCCATGAGCACCGACGATCTCCACGCCCACAAGCGCTTCTACAAG
>JAWXBS010000072.1:0-8634 GCA_034440275.1 Alphaproteobacteria bacterium | reverse complement strand
GGTGAGGTGGCCGTCCTCTTCCGGTCCGGGACGCCCGGTCAATGCATTGTGATCGGTCAGGAGGGGCCGTTGGGGCAGGTTTTCCGCAACCTGATTGACAACGCCAAGTCCTTCAGCCCCCACGAAGGCGACGTAACGGTCTATGTCACCGAGGAGGTCCGCCGGGACGGGCGCTGGTTCCGGGCGCACGTGGACGACGCCGGCCCCGGCGTGCCGGGCGAGAACCTGGAGACGATTTTCGCGCGTTTCTACACCCAGAGGCCAAAAGGCGCCGCGTTCGGTGGCAATTCTGGGCTGGGCTTGTCCATCGTCCGCCAGATCATCGAGCAGCACAAAGGTCGTGTCTGGGCGGAGAACATCCCCGGACCTGTCCCGGGCGCCGTTGCGGGCGCCCGTTTTGTGGTCGAGTTGCCGGCCGCCGGTGACGCTTCCTGACTCATCGGCTGGCGCACGGACAGGAATCGGGCGGAAGGTGCAGCGCGCTGATTTCGCGCAGGCTACGCGATCCCCATCTTGGTGCTATGACGGCCTGCTTGGTTCGAAGGGTAAGTGATCGATGATCGGTCTGGTGGTGGTCAGCCACGGCCATTTGGCGAACGAATTCGTCGCCGCGGCCGAGCATGTGGCCGGTCCGCAGCGCCAGATGCGCGCCGTGGCGATCGGGCCCGATGACGACATGGAAGAGCGCCGCCGCGACATCATCGAGGCCGTACGCGCCGTGGATGACGGCTCGGGCGTAATTATTCTCACCGACATGTTCGGCGGCACGCCCTCCAACCTCTCCATTTCGGTGATCAACGAGGGCATGATCGAGGTGATCGCCGGCGTAAACCTGCCCATGTTGGTGAAGCTTTCGGTGGAGCGTTCGCGCCAGACGCTGGAGGTCTGCGCCGCCATGGCGCAGGAGGCCGGACGCCACTACATCCGCGTCGCCTCCGCCGAACTCGCCGGCGGGGCTTGACCCGACCACCCTTTTTCTGCGGATCATTGGGGCAAGGACGCGTCTGACGTCCGCCTGGACCGGATCCCGATGCGCTTCATTTTACGGTTGCGTCGCCGATGACGGTGCTCCGACGCAGCATGCCGATCGTCAATCAACGCGGCCTCCACGCGCGGGCCTCGCGCAAGCTTGCTGAGCTGGCGCTGGCTTACGACGCGACCATCCGCGTGCGTCGGGAGGATGAGGAGGCGGATGCAACCTCGCTGATGGATCTGATGATGCTCGGCGCCGGAATCGGCACGGAGATAGAGGTGATCGCGGAGGGCCCACAGGCCGAAGCCGCCCTCGATGCCATCGAAAGGCTCGTCGCGGACAAGTTCAGCGAAGGCGACTAGGCGCGCAACTACTCGTTGGCCTGGCGCCCGCGCAGCGTGCTTGTGGCCAGCGAAAGCTCCTCTTTGCGGCTCAGCGGAGGCGGGCCGCCGCCGAAGGCGCGGTACACTTGGATCGCCGCGCTTGCCTGAGACTGTTCCGCGCTGATGCGTGTGACGCGTGCATCGATCAGTTGTTGCTCGGCGCGCAGGCGGTCGGACAGGTTGGCGATGCCGGCGCCATACGAGGCGCGCACGCCACGGGCGGTCGCTTCCGCGGCGGTTTCGGCCTTGCGCGCGGCATCCAGGCGTTCCTGTCCCTGTGCGAGTGAAGCAAGCGCGAGCGAGGCTTCGCTCACGGCGTTCGTCACGGCGGACTGGTAGTTCACAAGCGCCTGCTCGAACTGCGCGTCGCGCACCTTCGTCGCCGCCCAGCGTCGTCCCCAATCGAGCAGGGGAATGGAAATGCCCGGACCAAGCTGTCCCTGCACGAGGCGTTCGGGCACGCCGGAGCCGACTATGTTGTCGGTGACGTCGATGCTGCCGGTGAGACGGATTTGCGGCAGCAGGTCAGCGCGCGCAACGCCGAGCGTGGCGGCGGCGACGAGCGTGCGCGCTTCCGCCTGCGCGATGTCGGGCCGCAAACGCAGAAGATCGGCCGGCGCAGCTGGAGATATGCTGAGAGGATAGGACGGTACGGGGGCAACGGTGTTGAGCGATGCGAGCACGCTCTCGGGCTCCGTCCCGGGCGCACGGCCACGCAACACGGCGAGACGCGCAGCAGCCTGACGGGCGGCGAGCACGACGTCCGGCAGTTGCGCACGGGTGGACTCGGCAAGGCGCCGCGCATCGGCGGCGTCAGCCGGCGCCGAGAAACCCGCGTCGGCGCCGATCTGCACGATGTCGGCGAGCTGCTTCGAGAGCGCGACGGCTTCCTGCAGCGCGGCTACCCGCTGCTGACCGGCGCGATAATCAACGTAGGCCTGCGCAACGTCGCCGGCGAGGGCCACGCGCACGCCGCGCAGGTCTTCCACGGCGAGGCGCGTGTTGGCGCGCGAGCCAATGGCAGACGCTTCGACGCGGCCGAAGAGCGGGATCTCCCACGACAGTTGTGGGCCGTAGGAGCCAATGAACTGTTCGGACTCTCGCACCACGGTTCCTGTTCCGCCGCCGGCGACGAAGGACTGGAAGGAGCCGGTGAGTTGAGGGCCGTCGATGGCGCGGGTGTATTGTCCGCCGACCTGGCCGCTGATCTCGGGGAGGAAGTCGCCCAGTGTCTGGCGCGAAAGTGCACGCGCTTCCTTGATGCGCAGTGCCGCGAGTCGAATGCTCGGGCCGTTGGCGAGCCCTTCGGCGATGAGGCCGTCGAGGGCACGATCGTTAAAACCCTTCCACCAGTCCGTGAGCGCAGCTTCGTTCTGCGTGGTCTCGACGTCCGTCCATGCGGACGGCAGGGTCGGGGCGGTCGCTTCGCGGCGCGGCATGGTGGAGCACGCGGTCAGCGCAAGGGCGCCGACGGTAACCATAAGAAAGGGTTTCGTGTGCACGGTCACTCCGCAGGTTCCGATTCGATCTCGACGCATGCCCTTGGCGCGCAACAGGTTTGTGACAAGTCCGCAAACCCTTGCGCCCATTCCGCATACGCCCGAGAAGTTGGAACGGTGTTAACGATTACCGCACGGCGCAGGATCGAGCTGACCATATGACGACCGAACATCCGCACGGCGAAGGCGACGATGTCGCACCGCACCAGACCAACGAGACCAGCCCGTGGGTCGTGTGGGGCGGGGCCGCTGGGATTCTTGTCGCGCTGGCGGCGGTGTTCTTCCTGAGCCATGGCGGCGGTCACGGAGAAAAGAAGGAAGCGGCGGCGGCGCAGAGCGTCACGGTGATGACCGTCTCCGAACAGCCCTTCGCCAAGCGGCTCTCGCTCTCCGGCGAAGCCCGACCGAAGGTCGACGTCCGCGTCTTCGCTCCGGTGACGGGCGTGCGCATCACCGCGCTGCTGGTCGATGAAGGCGCGATGGTGCGTGAGGGGCAGCCTCTCGCGCGACTCGATACGCGTGTCGCCAATGCGCAGACCAGTGCGGCGCAGGCCTCCGTCGCTGAGGCGCGCGCTGCGCAGGTGCGCGCTGCCGATGAACTGCGTCGGGCGGAGTCGATCCGCGACTCCGGCGCGCTGTCCACCGAAGCCATCGAAGCGCGTCGCTCCGCTGCCAAGGCCGCCGATGCGCGTCTCGCTGCAGCACAGGCTCAGCTTGCCGAGGTGAACGCGCGTCTCGAAGGCGGCTACATCCGCGCACCGAACGCGGGCCTTGTTATCGAGCGCACCGCCGAAGTCGGCCGGCTCGTGGACGGGCAGCCGCTCTTCCGCATCGTCGGCGGCAACGCGCTCGAAGTCGGCGCGGAAATCGGCGAGGCGGACATGCTCGTCATGCGCCCCGGCCAGAGCGCCATATTCAATCTCGTAGACGGCACCGCCATCACGGCGCGCCTGCGCCGCATTCCTGCGGCGATCAACTCGCAAACGCGCACGGGGGAAGCGGTGTTCGATCTTCCCGTCGATCCGAAACTCCGCGCCGGTATGTTCTTGCGTGGCGAAGCGGAGTTGCCGCCACGAAACATGATCGCCGCGCCGCAGACGGCGGTGGCGTTCGAGGATCGCAAGTCCTTCGTGTTCGTCGTGGCCGAGAACAATCGCGTGAAGCGCACGCCGGTGACGCTCGGCGCGCGGGCCAACGATTTCATAGCCATCGAAAGCGGTCTCACGGCTGGGCAGACGATCGTCGCCGGCGGCGCAGCCTTCCTGCAGGACGGCGATGCGATCACACCCGTCAAGGCCGCCGCGACCGCTGATGCCGCACCGCCGAAGCAAGAGGGCTTGCGCGGCCGCTCCGGCGGTTGACGCCACACCACACCAGATGACCGGACCGACCTGATGGCCCTTAATATCTCTGCCGGCGCGATCAAGAACCCGATCCCGCCGATCGTGCTTTTCCTCGCGCTGATGTTCGCCGGCGTCACGGCGTACAATCGCCTGCCGATCAACCAGATCCCGAACATCGAGTTTCCGGTGTTCACTGTGACGGTGACGCAGGCCGGCGCTGCGCCGACGGAGATGGAAACCCAGATCACGCAGAAGGTGGAGGCGGCGCTCACCGACGTTGAGGGCGTCAAGCGCATCACGTCGAACGTCTCGCCCAGCGTGTCCACCACCATCGTTGAGTTGCAGAGCGACGCCGATCTCTCGCGGGCCGTGGAGTCCGCGCGCGACCGCATGGACCGCATCCGCACCGATCTGCCGGCCGACGTTGAGGAACCTATTCTCGAGCGGCAGGATACGGCTGCCGAACCGATCGCGTATTTCGCCGCCGAATGGCCGGGTAAGTCCGACCGCGATCTTTCCTGGTTTATCGACAACGAGATGTCGCGCGAGTTGCTTGCGGTGAAGGGCGTGAGCGCCATCCGTCGTCTGGGCGGCGTCGACCGCGAGATCCGCGTCGAACTCGATCCTGAAAAGCTCATCGCGCTTGGCATCACGGCGTCGAGCATCAGTTCGCAGCTCCGGTCCCAGAACGCCGATCTTCCCGGCGGCCGCGCTGAAGTGGGCGGGCAGGCGCAGTCGATCCGTACGCTTGGCGCCGCAGCGTCGGTGGAAGGCCTCGCCGACAGCCTCATCGTTCTGCCGGACGGGCGCTCGGTCCGCCTCGATACGCTCGGCACGGTGACGGACGCATCGAGCGAGCTTGCATCCATCTCCCGATACAACGGCCAACCCGTCATCGGCTTCCTGCTTCAGCGCGCCAAGGGCACTAGCGACGTGGCCGTGTTCGATGCTGTCGTCGCGCGGCTCGACAAAATGAAGGAGACCAACGCCGGTCTCAATTTCCGCCTGCTCGGCACGCCGGTCAATTTCATCAAGGGCATGCACAAGTCCTCGATCGCGGCGCTGCTTGAGGGCGCGCTGCTGGCGGTGCTCGTGGTGCTGCTTATCCTGCGTGACTGGCGCGCGACGCTGATTGCGGCCGTCGCCATTCCGCTGGCGATCATTCCGACGTTCGCGGCGATCGAACCGTTGGGCTTCACGCTCAACATGATCACGCTGATCGCGCTCAGCCTCGTGGCGGGGGTGCTGGTCGACGATGCGATCGTGGAGATCGAGAACATCGTGCGCCACATCCGCATGGGCAAGAGCGCATACCAGGCGTCGCTCGAAGCGGCGGACGAAATCGGCCTCGCGGTCGTCGCCACCTCCGCAACGATCATCGTGGTCTTCCTGCCGGTCAGCTTCATGACCGGCGTCAACGGCAAGTTCTTCAAGGAGTTCGGCATCACGGTGGCGTTCGCCGTGTTCTTCTCCTTGCTTGTCGCGCGATTGATCACGCCGATGATGGCCGCTTTCTTCATGAAGGGCGGCCACGAGGAGCGCCCGCCGGGCACGCTGACGAAAACGTATCTGAAGGCGCTCGGCTGGTCGATCCGGCGTCCGTTCATCGCGGCGGCGATGGGGCTTGGTGTCTTTGTGCTGTCGCTGGTCCCTGTCGTTCTCGGTCTCGTACCAATGACGTTCATTCCGCGTCTCGATAACGGCACGATCTCGATGAACGTCGAATTCCCGCCGGGCACGCCGCTCGCAGACGCCGACCGCAAACTCTCGGCGATTGCAACGCGCGTGCGCACTGTCGAGGAAGTGAAGGGCGTGTACGTCACTGCGTCCGGCACGGACGGCGGCGTGAGCGAGGGGTCCCTCAATATCCAGCTCGTCGAGCGTGAAGCGCGCAATCGTTCGTCCAACGAAGTCGAGCGCGAGTTGCGACCGCTGCTGAAGGACATCGCCGACGTGCGGATGTCGTTCCTCCAGTTCCAGGGCGGCGGGCGCGGCTCCGACATCACCGTCGAGTATGTGGGCCAGGATCCGGAAGCTCTGCGCATCGCGTCGGAGGCGCTTGTTTCCAAGATGCGCGCGATGCCGGAAATGGCGGACGTGAAGTCGTCGGCGAGTTTCGTGCGACCGGAAATCCAGATTCGCCCGCGCACCGATGAAGCGGCCCGGATGGGTATTTCCGCAGCGACGCTCGCGAACGCCGTGCGTATCGCGACCGGTGGCGACGTCGACCAGAACCTGCCCAAGTTCACGCTGCCCGACCGCCAGATTCCGATCCGCGTCCTGCTGCGTCCCGACTCGCGGCAAAATCTCGACACCGTGCGTGCGCTGCGCGTGCCCACGGCGAACGGCGAGAGCGTGCGTCTCGACGCCGTCGCCGATGTGAGCTTCGGTTCAGGCGAAGCGTCCGTCGAAAGGCGCGACCGCCAGCGCAAGGTCACGGTGTCGGCCAACGTCGTGCAGGGCGAAATCGGCTTTGCGCTGAAGAAGGTGATGGAGCTACCCGAGGCGTCGAAGCCGCCGGCAGGCGTCGCGCTTCTTCCCGCCGGCGACACCGAGGAAATGGCCGAGACGGTCGGCGCGTTCGGCAATGCGATGCTGTGGGGGATCCTCCTCATCTACGGCGTGCTGGTGCTGCTCTTCCGCGACTTCTTCCAGCCCTTCACGATCATGACCGCTCTGCCGCTTTCCATCGGCGGCGCCTTTCTCGGACTGATGATTTTCGGGCAGCCGCTGTCGCTCTTTGTCTTCATCGGCTTCCTGATGCTCATGGGCATCGTGACGAAGAACTCGATCCTGCTCGTCGATTTCGCGATCGAGCAGATCCGCCTCGGCAAGTCGCGGAACGCGGCGCTCCTTGAAGCCGGCGAGAAACGTTCGCGTCCGATTGTGATGACCACCATCGCCATGTCGGCGGGGATGATCCCGGCGGCGGCGGGCTGGGGCGTCGACGGGGCGCTGCGCCAGGGCATGGGCGTGGCGGTGATCGGCGGGCTGATGCTCTCGACGCTGCTCTCGCTCGTCTTCGTCCCGGCGGTCTTCGTCCTGGTCGACCGGTTCGAACGGGTCATCAAACCCTTCTTCGGCCGCTTCTCGACCCGCGAAAGCGATCCCGCAGTCCACCATCCGGCCGAATAGGGCGTCCCAAACGGGCGCGGCGGCTTGACGCACCCCGCGGCCCGGATCATGCTTCTGTCCAAGGAATGACCGTCCCCGTCAGAGGGATGGCGGCCGGAGGAGCGACCCGTGAAAAGAATTCGCGTATTTGGCGAATGCGTCATGGCTGTCAGCATGGTCGTCCTGACCCTCGCGGTCGGGTTCGGGGCCATGATGGTCGTCAGCGCGCAGGCCATGCAGTTCGCCAGCCTCAGCTGAGGGCTGGATCCTTGGGCGGCCGTGTCGACGCCGGCTTCTAGGCCGGCGGCGCAGGATTTTGTTTTCCGATCAGCCAGAGACTTCCAAACAGAAGCACGAATGCAAGCAGCACGAGCGCCGTCGAGGCGAAGGCTGCAATGCGGAAGAAGCGCTGCAACGGCTGGCGAAGTTCGGCGCGGATCGGCAGATGGCGCAAGGCCGGCGTCGCCACGACCGAAATCAGCATCACGACGATCATCGGCAGCCAGAGCAGCTTCAGGATTTCGCCGATGAGTCGGAAGAGGCCTTCGAGCAGGTCTGTCATGGTGGAAGCATCCGTGAATTTGCGGCGGGGGCATAGAGCGCCGGTAGACATGCCGGACTGCGCAGCTCCTGCTGCGCATGCGGTCGCGGCGCCAGACTCCGAAGAATCTCGCGTGGTGTGAACATGGGTATGCGCACCGGGAGCTGCGCGGTCCGGCATGACTGGTCATGACGTATCTGCAGCTTCGGCGGCAGGTGCGAGAGCGCTCGTGCTCAGAGCAATCGTCACATCCACAACCGTGACGACAGCGCCGGGCGCGACTCCGAGCTTGGGCAAACGCGCGATGGCGCACTTCACCACTTTGTCGAAATTCGCGAGCGCATCGCGCATGTTGCGGAGCGTGCGCAATGGAATCCCGCGCGTGTAGATGCGCAGAAGGCGCGCGCGCCTGCGTTGGTAACCTGCAATGCCGTGCGGCCTTCGCGTGAATTTCGGTCGATCTTTTCGAAACGTCATGCGCGAGCACATGCCGAGGAAGATCAGGACGCGGATGTCGCGGCGCGCTTTGCGGACTTCGTCCTGAAAGTCCAGCCGCAGGATGCGCGGCAGGCGCACGCGGGTTGCGACCCACGCCAATACCTGGAGCAGCCACAGGTGCAGTTCGCGCGCGGCGGTCGCGTAGGCGGCGCGGCGGTGACGTAGCGGTCGAACGACTTGCATCTGGTGCTCTCCTCTTCGCGGCGACCGGACCATCCGGACGCGACGTGGGAGGAGTGTCCTTGGGGTTCGCACCCGGTCGGATTGTTTTGATGATTTTTCT
>JAWXBS010000071.1:0-21639 GCA_034440275.1 Alphaproteobacteria bacterium | reverse complement strand
GTGACCCGGCTCACCGATGCGGGCCTTTCCGCGGACCAGGCCGCGATCGCCTTGCACGCGGCCCCCGTGATCATCGCCATGGTCGGACTCGCGCACGGCGATCAATCCGAGCGCGAGTCCGACCATGGCGATGATCACGGGGGCCGCGTGCAAGGCGATCGCGGCCTGGTCCGCGGAAAGGCCCGCATCGGTGAGCCGGGTCACTGTCTTCGCCGTCGGCGCGCCGGTGGCGGAGAGTAGTGTGAAGGCGGCCCCGGCGGAGAGCACGGGCCGCAGCAGCGACGAGCGCGCGGCGGGCGCTGAGGGCGTGGCGGGCAGCGGGCCCATGGACAAGTCTCCGTGACTGAATGACAAGCGTCTTTTACAGCTTCAACCGCGGATGTCAAGCACCCCATACTAAAAGACAAGCTCGCCTTGCGCGTGGAACTCATCCCCTGAAAACTGCGCCAGACTGCGCCAGACTCTGCCAGACTCTGCCGGAGTGAGACGGAAAGACGGAGCCGAACTCTGCCGGACCGGGACATCGATGGCGGAGAACCGCGCCTTCGCGCTGGAGATCGACCGGCAGGCGCGAATGGGGTGAAGACGAAGCTTGCCAGAAAATGCAACGCATATCTAGGTTTATTTTCCCCTCTCGCTCGACTCAGCCGACGCGCTAGAAGCGCCGATGCTTTCCCGTCTCTCCCCCGTCGCGCTCGCGATCCTCGGCACGGCGCTGCTGTGCGTCATGGACGCGGTGATCAAGCAGCTGTCGTACACCAACGGCGCCATCGCCATCGCATTCGGACGCTATGTGTTCGGCGCTGCGGCAGCGGGCGCCATCTGGAATGCGGCGGGACGACCCGCGATCACGATGGAGATGGTGCGCGCGCATGCGGTGCGCGGCGTGCTGATCGCGACGTCGGCTTTCTGCTTCTTCTACGCGCTCGGCGTCCTCGAACTCGTCGAAGCGATCACGATCGGATTTCTCGCGCCGCTGCTCATTCCCTTCGCGGCCTGGCTGGTGCTCGGCGAAAAACCACGACCCACGAGTCTCGCAGCGGGCGTCGTCGGCTTCATCGGCGCGCTCATCGCGGCCAACGGCGCACCCATCGAACAGCAGTCGCCTGAACGCCTCACCGGCATTGCAGCGGCGCTGACGGCGGCCGTAACCTACGCCTTCTCCATCGCACTGCTGCGCCAGCGCGCAGACAGGGACGGCGCGCCCGTCGTCGGTCTTATGCAGACGCTGCTGCCCATGGCGATCGTCGCGGGCCCCGCGATTGCCCTCTCGCCGTTTCCGCCTGTCGAAGATCTCGGCTGGTTCCTGGTGATGGGCACGCTCGGCGCGCTCGGCTGGTATGTGCTGATCAAGGCCTATGCGCGCGCGGAGGCGCAACGTCTGGCGCCGATCGAATTCACGGCGCTGATATGGGCGTCCGCGTTCGGCTTCCTGTTCTTCGACGAATTCCCGCGCGTGCAGGTGTATGCGGGTGCGGCGCTCATCATCGCGGCATGTCTCTTTGCGGCGTGGGAAGAACAGCGCACCCGCGTGGCGCCGGCGCCGCAGACGCCTATCGGGGATTGATCGTGCTCAGACGCGCGCGAGGGTGCGCTTTTCGGTCATCACGCCCGTCATCATAACCGGCGCGAGATAGCCGAGCGTCAGCACCGTGTTCGACGCCGCGTTGAGCGCAAAGCCCGTCGCGATCGAGATCGTGCTGTCGATGACGTACCACGCGATGACGCTCGCGGTGAGCATGCGCCAGACGGGCGCTGCGCGCTCGCCCAGCTCGTGCGCGGCGTTGACCGTGGCGAAGAGCGTGAGCCCCCAGCCGAGCGTCACCGCGCCCATGAGTCCGATGGTGAACCGCAGGTGCGCGTCGAACGAAGGCTCCCCCGGTCCGTCGAGGATGGCGAAGAGCATGCGCAGGGGCCCGCTCGTCGCTTCGAACGCCGCGCCGAGAAGCACGACGCCGAACACCACCACCACCCAGCACCAGACCGTCATCCAAGAACGCCAGAACGCCGACACGCCATCTCTCCGTTTCCATTTGCGAGACGGATCGTGCGGCGCGATGCGCTGCGGGACAATTACTTCAAAGGTAACGCGCACCCCTCTCCCGCACGCGGGAAAGGGAAAGATCGCGCAGCGATCAGGGTGAGGGCACAGTGGCGCAGGAAGAGTCTCGTCCTGAGAGGCCGGACCCTCACCCTGCTTTCGCTTTGCTCAAGCTGTCCCTCTCCCGCACGCGGGAGAGGGGTATATTACGCCGCCTTTTTCTGCGTCGCGCCGTTGAAGAGGAAGTCGTTGCCATCATGGCTGACGCGCACGGTTTCCCCGTCGTGGATGCGGCCTTCCAGGATGAGCCGCGCGAGCGGGTCCTGGATTTCGCGCTGGATCACGCGCTTCAGCGGCCGTGCGCCGTAGGCCGGATCATAGCCGAGCACGGCAAGACGGGCCTTCGCGCGTTCGTCGAGATCGAGCGTGATGTCGCGATCGGCCAGGAGCTTGTCGAGCCGCTTGAGCTGGATCGTCACGATCTGTCCCATCTGCGCCTTCTGCAGGCGACGGAAGAGAATGATCTCGTCGATACGGTTGAGGAATTCCGGGCGGAAGCGCGCACGGATTTCACCCATCACCAGATCGCGCACGTCCTCGATGTCGCCGCCCTCGGCCTGCTCTGCGAGGAATTGCGCGCCGGCGTTCGACGTCATGATGAGGATCACGTTCTTGAAGTCGACCGTGCGGCCCTGACCATCCGTGAGGCGCCCGTCGTCGAGCACCTGCAACAGCACGTTGAACACGTCCGGGTGCGCCTTCTCGATCTCGTCGAAGAGCACGACCTGATACGGACGACGACGCACGGACTCGGTGAGTGCGCCGCCTTCCTCGTAACCGACATAACCGGGCGGCGCGCCGATGAGACGCGAGACCGAGTGCTTTTCCATGTATTCCGACATGTCGATGCGCGTCATCGCGCTGTCGTCATCGAACAGGAACGACGCGAGCGCCTTCGTCAGCTCGGTCTTGCCGACGCCCGTCGGCCCGAGGAACATGAAGGAGCCGATCGGCCGGTTGGGATCCTGCAGGCCCGCACGCGCGCGACGCACCGCATCGGCCACCGCACGCAGCGCTTCTTCCTGCCCGATCACGCGGCCACGAAGCGCGTCTTCCATCGCCAGAAGTTTTGCCTTCTCGCCCTCAAGCATTTTCTCGACGGGCACGCCCGTCCAGCGTGAGACGACGCCCGCAACGGCTTCCGCGTCGACGACCTCTTTCATCAGGCCGCCGCCCTGGCTCTCGGACGTCGTGATCTGCTTTTCGAGTTCGGGAATGCGCCCGTACTTGATCTCGCCGGCGCGCGCGAAATCGCCGCGACGCTGCGCGTCGGCGAGTTCGCCGTGGAGGCGGTCGAGTTCTTCCTTGGCCCTGGTCGCGCCGGCGAGCTTGGACTTCTCCGCGCTCCACGCTGAGGTGATTTCCGCCGACTTCGTTTCGAGCTTGCCGATTTCTTCCGCCAGTTTGCCGAGACGATCCTTCGACGCGGGGTCGGTTTCCTTCTTGAGCGCTTCGGATTCGATCTTCAGCTGCATCAGCCGGCGATCGATCTCGTCGAGTTCTTCGGGCTTGGAATCGATCTGCATGCGCAGGCGCGACGACGCCTCATCCATGAGGTCGATTGCCTTGTCCGGCAGGAAGCGGTCGGTGATGTAGCGGTTGGAGAGCTGTGCCGCCGCCACGATCGCCGCATCGGAAATGCGCACGCCGTGGTGGACCTCGTACTTCTCCTTCAGGCCGCGCAGGATGGAAATGGTGTCTTCCACCGTCGGCTCGTCGATGAACACGGGCTGGAAGCGCCGCGCGAGCGCTGCGTCCTTTTCCACGTGCTTGCGATATTCATCGAGCGTGGTGGCGCCGACGCAGTGCAGCTCGCCGCGCGCGAGCGCCGGCTTCAGCAGGTTCGACGCGTCCATCGCGCCTTCGGATTTCCCGGCGCCGACGAGCGTGTGCATCTCGTCGATGAAGAGGATGATCTGGCCGTCCGCAGACGTGACTTCCGTCAGCACGGCCTTCAGCCGCTCCTCGAACTCGCCGCGATACTTCGCGCCGGCGATGAGCGAGCCCATGTCGAGCGACAGGAGCTTCTTGTTCTTCAGGCTTTCCGGCACGTCGCCGTTGACGATGCGCAGCGCGAGGCCTTCCGCAATGGCGGTCTTGCCGACGCCGGGTTCGCCGATCAGCACGGGATTGTTCTTCGTTCGGCGCGACAGCACCTGGATCGTGCGGCGGATTTCCTCGTCGCGACCGATCACCGGATCGAGCTTGCCCGCGCGCGCGGCTTCCGTGAGATCGCGCGCGTATTTCTTCAGCGCTTCGTACTGGTCTTCCGCGCTCGGCGAGTTCGCGGTGCGTCCCTGACGCAGTTCCTGGATCGCCTTCTCGATGGATTGCGGCGTGACGCCGGCCTTCTTCAGCGCTTCGCCCGCCTTGTCGGCGCCGAGGGAGAGCGCAAACAGCAGCCGCTCCGCCGTGACGTAGCTGTCGCCGGCCTTGGTCGCGGCCTGCTCGGCGGCGTCGAGCGCGCGCGCGAGCGGGGTGCCCATGTAGAACTTGTCGCCGCCGCCCTGCACTTTCGGCAGCGCATTGACGGCGTTGGTGACATCGTTGATCGCGCGGACGGGATCGCCCCCGGCGGTGCGGATCAGGCCTGCGGCGAGACCTTCGCGATCATCCAGCAACGCCTTCAGCAGATGCTGCGGCTCAAGCTGCTGATGGCCTTCGCGCATCGCAATCGTCTGCGCGGCCTGCACGAAACCCTTCGCGCGATCCGTGAACTTCTCGAGATCCATGCGACACCTCCGATGCTGGTTTCAGGCTAAACGCCCGAAGCTCGACGGAGGTAGGTGTGGCGCGAATATCACACAAGGGGTGTGTGGCTATTTGCGTACCGGACGCTCAATCCCCGGCGAGGAATGCCGGCTTGGGGCTGTCGGCGAAACCTTCGGGCGCTTCGGGCTGTTCGCGGCGGGGCGCGCGTTCGCGACGCGGCGGGCGCTCTTCGCCTTCAGCGCGGGGCTCGCGGGGTTCACGCGCTTCACGGGGCGCACGTTCTTCGCGGGGCTCGCGGGCGACATCCTCGCGCGGTGCGCGCTCTTCACGCGGTTCTCTGACTTCGCGTGGTTCGCGGGCGTCGTAGGCCTCGTTGCTTTCACCTTCGAGACGCGGACCGCGCTCGCCGTCGGGACGGAAGCGGTTGCGACGGTTGCGGCGGCCGCGACGGAATTCGTCGTCGCCTTCGGCGCGGGGGGCCTCCTGACGAGGTCCATCGTTCCGGGGGCCGCGGTCGTCACGATACTGCGGCTGCGGCGGGCGGTCGTTGTCGCGGGCCTCTACGTCCTGCTGGTCGCCGCCTTCGCGCGCGGGCTGCTCGGCGCCGGCCTCGAACTCTTCATTGTTCTCGTCGTCGTCAAGGTCGGGATCGTGGCCGAACCGCTCGTAGCGGTGTTCGACGGGGGCGGGCTGGTGCGCCGGCTGGCTGGCGCGCAGGACGCGGTAATAGTGCTCGGCGTGCTGCAGATAGCTTTCCGCCATGACGCGGTCGCCGGACGAGTTCGCATCGCGCGCAAGCTGCAGATACTTCTCGTAGATCGTGGAGGCTGAGCCCCGGACCTTCATGTCCGGCCCGTTTGACTCGAAATTGCGACCGGACGAATGCCCGCCGCCACCGCCACCGCTGTTGTGGTTGCCGCCGCCTGGCTTGCGACCGCGACCGCGTTGGCGCTGCTGGTGCTTCATGTGGTTGTGGGGGCCCATAGGGTTCCTGCTCATGTTGCGCCGCGCGCCCATCCATGGGCGACCGGCGGGGGTCGTTCGGTTTGAGGGGACTTGCGTCTGGTCGCTTGCGCTTACGCTCTTCGATCAATCGTCCACGAAGACTGTTGTTCCGGCCGGCTGGGCCGGGGTTTGGTCGGCTGGCGTCCAGGGCGATCTTGCGCCGGGACGTTATCCCGCGACTGACGCACACCGCGCGGGAAGATGCCTTTGCCTTTGGAGCAGCTGGGGCAACCGCCGACTGCCTTCCCTGTCAGGGCCAGCCCTCCATGGGCCGAAAAGGCTACCGGGCGATTCCGCCTACGGGGCAAAGATACCTCTCCCCAGCCCCGCCGCCAACCTCTTTTTCAGACGGGTGGCCGACGTCCCAGAACGACGCGTCCGATCCCGGCCAGATCGGGCTTGATCGCCTCGACCTCAAGCCCTGCCGCGCGGGCGAGCGCCGACACATCCGGGCCCTGCCCCGCGCCGATCTCCACGCAGAAACGCCCGCCGGGCTTCAGGAGCCGCGCCACATCAGGCCAGAGCTGGCGATAGGCCTCCAGCCCGTCATCCCCGCCGTCCAGGGCGAGGCGGGGCTCGTGGACCGAAACTTCAGGCTCCAGACCCGCGATGTCGCCGCTGGGGATGTACGGCGGATTGGACACGATGAGATCGAAAGGGCCTGTAACGCCCGCCCCCCAGTCGCCGTGGACGAAGGTGGCGCGGTTCGAAAGGCCGAGCGCTGCGGCGGTGCTCTCAGCATACACGAGCGCGTCGCGACTGGCGTCGACGCCGATGCCGGCCGCTTCGGGGCGCGCGGAAAGAATGGACAGCAGGATCGCGCCCGAGCCGACGCCGAGATCGAGGACGTCAGCGGGGAAATCCCCCGGCAGCGCAGCGAGCGCGGCCTCGACGACCATTTCGGTGTCGGGGCGCGGGGTCAGCACGGCGGGGCCGACGGCGAAGTCGAGTGCATAGAAGGCCTTCTTGCCGAGAATGTAGGCCACGGGCTCCCGCGCTGCGCGGCGGGCGACAAGCGCATCGAGGCGCGCACCGTCGTCGTCGGTGATGGCGCGATGCGGGTCGGTGAGTATATCAAGGCGCGAGACGCCCGTCGCTGCTTCCAGCAGCAGGCGCGCGTCGAAGACAGGCAGATCGACCCCCGCCGCTTCAAGTGTGCGGCGGGCTTTTGTCCAGGCGGAGACAAGCGTGAGCGTCATCGCGCCCATATAAGGGCTGTGGCGCCATCCTGCAGGCCCAAGCGTTGAAGACCGAATGCGGCCTCTCGCCGCCGGAGACCCCATGAGTTCGATCACGCCCGACCAGGTCCCGGAACTTGCCCTCGTTCCGCGCGTGCCGGATCCGCCGTCGCTGGTCCGCATGCGCCGGGCGGCGACCGGTCTGCTGGTGGCGATGACGCTGCTCTACCTCGTCGCGCACGTGTTCGGCGGCGACCAGATCAGCTGGGGCTATGTGCGCGCGTTCGCCGAAGCGGCCATGGTCGGCGGGCTCGCGGACTGGTTCGCGGTGACGGCGATCTTCCGCCATCCGCTGGGCCTGCCGATTCCGCATACGGCCGTCATTCCGAAAAGTCAGGGCCGCATCGCCGACGCGTTGGGGGACTTCATCGCCGAAAATTTTCTCGCGCCCGCGCTGGTGCAGGAACGGGTGGCGAAGCAGGACATGGCGATGGCGCTCGGCCGTTGGCTCTCCGATCCCGCACAGGTGACGAAGATCGCCGACGGTCTCGTCGGCACCGTGCCGTCCATCCTCGATACACTCGACGACGAGACGGTGGCAGCCTTCCTGCGCCAGCAGGCGTCGAGCCCGCTCGCCACGCAGCAAATCGCGCCGGCCATCGGCAACATGCTGGAAGCGCTGGCGGCGCAGGGAAAACACCAGGCCTTGCTGGACGCCGCGCTCAACGAAGGCTGGAAGTGGCTGGAGGAAAACCAGGAAACGATCCGCGCGCGCGTGCGCAATCGCACGGGATGGTTGTGGCGCATGCTGACGGTGGATGCGCAGGCCGCCGACGCCATGATCGGCGCGATGGAAGACCTGATCGCCGAAACTGCCAACGACGCCGATCACCCGCTGCGCAAGCGCGTGACGGAAATTCTCGCGAAATTCGCCGAAGAGCTGAAGAACGATCCGGTCATGCACGCGCGCATCAGCGCGATGACCGAGGAAGTGCTCGCGCACCCCGCGGTGTCGGAAGCGCTCGACGCGGCCTGGGCGCACGTGAAGGCTGCGCTGCGCGCCGATCTCGCGAAGGAAGACTCGCAACTGCGGACGTGGGCCGTGGAAGGTCTGCGGCGCGTCGGTGAAGGCTTGACGGAGGATGCGACCGTGCGCGAGGCGCTCAACGAACGTCTGCGTGCGCTCATCGTCGAGCTTGCCGATCGTCACGGCAAGGACGTGTCACGTCTGGTGTCGGATACGATCCGCGCGTGGGACGCCGACACAGTGGTCCAGAAGCTGGAGCAGAACGTGGGGCGCGACCTGCAGTTCATCCGTCTCAACGGCACGATCATCGGCGGGCTGGTCGGCCTGATCCTGCACGCCGGCGGGCACTTCTTCCCGGTATTCAACTAGCCGCTGTTCGAGCAGCGGGGCGGACGTCAGGCCGCCTTCGCGCTCCTTGTTTGATATTGCAGCTCATTCGCCGCCGCCGACACCTACTGGGCCACCGTGCGCGCCGCCTGGGACGCCGCCATCGTGCGCGGTCGCCGGGTCTCGCCGATCGCAGCAATGACGGCGAAATCTCCACCGAGGTCGCGATCATCGAGGCGCGCGCCAAGATCGAAACAGAAACGCGTCGCGCGCTGCCCCCGTCGCGCTAGGGCTAATCCAGCTGAAACATGAAACCCGCCCTTCCCGGTCGGCCCCTTTCTTTGCGCTGATCGAGCAACGGAAAATGCGCGCCGCCGGGTCAGGGCGACGCGCAGAGTTTCCTTTAGGGGAAGGATCAGGGGACGGCCCCGGTCAGAGGACCGCCCCGTTTCGTCAGATCGGTTTTACCCGCCGAACTTGTGCGAAAATCCGACCTTGAACACCCGGCCTATCGGATTGCCGGTATAGGGATCGTAGTTGAGATCGAGCCGCGCGAACGCGGGATCCTCGTCGAGCAGGTTGGTGACGGACGCGCTGAACTGCGAGCCCCAGGGCATGTCCCACACATAGTGGAGATCGTGCGTCCAGACACTGTCGATCGTCTTGCCGACGCCCACGATCGTTGCGCGCTGATCGACATAGCTGTCGGTGTAACGCGACACGAAGCGCAGGTTGTGGTCGCCGATGTTGAAGTTGGAGAAGATCTCTCCCTTCAGCTGCGGCATGGAGCGATAGCCGGTGCCGCGATTGAGGAATCCGACAAGGTCCTGCGCCGCAGCGATCTGGATGCCGGAGATACGCAGCGCGCCGACTTCGTACTTCTCCAGATAGGTGGCGCCGCCGCCGAAGGTCAGCTCGCCGCCGAACACGTCTTCGAGGGTGTAGTCCGCGCTTGCATCCACACCGGTCGTCTTGATCTTCGGACCGTTGATGATGTTGACGTTGACCCGCTGCACGTTGGCGCCTGAGCACCCGGAAGAGAACACCACGCGCGATGCGAGAGCGTTTGAGCAGGCCGTCCCCAGAACGTTGGCGAGAATTGCGTCGAACGGCTCGACCGTCACCGGATCTTCGAAATCATAGCTCCAGTAGTCGACCGACGCCTGGAACCCACCTGCATCGAGCAAGACGCCGAAGTTGTAGGTGAACGCGCTTTCCGGCGCGAGATCCGGATTGCCGAAGGTGTCGATCGCCTTGAACGCGCTCGTCGGCGCCACGAACTGCAGCGACGTGAACCGTCCGGTGAGCTGGTTCAGGGTCGGACCGCGGAACGTGGTCTGCGCGGACCCGCGCAGGGCGAGTACCGGAAGCGCCTGCCACTTCACCGCGATCTTGGGATCGACGGTCGATCCCACCTTCCCGCCGTAGTCCTCGTAGCGCACGGCGAGTTGCACATCGAGCGTTTCAAAGATCGGAACGCTGAGTTCGCCGAAGAACGCATTCACATCCCGGCTCAGATCGGCCGGCAACGTGCCGGCCAGGAACGCTAACGGCCCGGTGCGATTGGCGCACACCGTCTGGCCCGGCTGCTGACAGGGGAAGATCGTCAGGTCAGCGACGTCATTGGGGTCGAGTTCGTAGGCGTCGAAGCGCGCCTGCGCGCCGACAGCCCAGCCGATCGTGCCGCCCGGCAGCTCAAAGCCGGATTGGCCGCTGAACACGAGATCGACCGTGGTCAGCCGTGTCGTCGCCTCCGTGTAGCTGGGGTCTGTCAGCCAGTCGACGAGCGACGCCGAGTTGGCGAGCGCGGGCACGTACTGCGGGTTCGCCGCCCCGCCGAAAGCCCCGCGCGGAATCGCATTGGAGAACGGGTTGTAGTATTGGCAACCGCCCGCGCCGGCGACGACGCCCGTGCAGTTCGGCCCGCCGAAGCCGAGCAGCGCCTGATTGAGGCGCACGATGTAGGTGTCGTTCGTTTTCCGCTCGCCGACGTCCTCCATGTAGGTGACGCCGAAGTCCCACGAGATGTTTTCGCCGATCTCGCCGTTGAAGCCGGTGGCGAAGCGGAACGCGTTGTAGTTGCGCGAGCCCTGCTGCGCCGTGCCGTTGGGGGCCAGACCCCCTTCGCCGAAGGTGCGGCCGATGAACAGCGCGCCGTTGACGCCGAGCGGCGCCAGCGACGGGTTCTGCGCGATCATGTTGATGAGACCCGGGTGGGTCGCCGGCACGAACTGGGATGTGAGACTTTGCGGCGGATAGGACGGAGACGTCTTCCACTCCGGAATGTCGGTGTAGCCGTAGAGTGTCTCGGCGAAGAAGTTGAGGGTCGGCGTCAGTTCGACGTTCAGCGAGCCGAAGAGCTGGAAGCGGTTCTCTTCTTCAACGAGATTGTCGAACTTGCCGTACTGGAACTGGCAGGTGCCGCCGGTCGGCAACGTACCGCCCAGGGGAACGCATCCGGGATCGTTGAACGACGTGAAACTGGGCAGGGCGAGGAACCGCCCGGGATTACTGATGCTGGAGTAGCCGCCCTGCGGGTTTTCAGCGAACGGGCGGATCGCCCAGTCCCGCTCACGCGTCGACAGTTCCGAACGGTGCTGCAAGCCGCCGGCGAGGAAGAGTTCGACGGTGTCGGTCGTCCAGCCCCACGCGACATTGGCCGTGTAGTCGCCGTCGGATCCATCAATGAAGGAGAAGTCGCCGCCGACTTCGAAGCCCTCGAAGCCGCGCTTGGTGATGAAGTTCACCACGCCGGCGATGGCGTCAGAGCCATAGGTCGCGGCCGCGCCGTCCTTCAGCACTTCGATGCGCCCGATGGCCGAGGGCGGAATGAGATTGGTGTCCACGAACGACTGCGCCGTTTCGCCGATCACGTAAGGCGCCTGAACCATGCGGCGGCCGTTGAACAGGACCAGCGTGCGCGAGGGTCCGAGACCGCGGAGGTTCACGTTGCTCAGGCCTTCGAGGCCATTGGACGTGAACTGGTTGGTTTCGCCGTCGATGCCGCTCGAGACGCCAAGCGACTTGATGAGCTCGTTCACCGTCGGCGAACCGATCCGCTCCAGGTCGACAGCGGTGAACACGTCCACCGGCAGGGCGGCGTCCTCGGGCGTGCCGCGGATCAGCGAGCCCGTGACGACGACTTCATTCTCATCCGGCGCCTGAGGCGTCTCTTGAGCCTGCGCCTGTGTGGCCACGCCGCCCGCGCCGAAGGCCGCCGCGAGGGCCAGCCAGGACGCACCCTTCCCCGTCTTTGATTTGAACATGTCGTTCCTCCCGCAGCGCGCCGACCCGGTGGATCGTTCGTCTTCCGCAGCGGGAAGCATTAACAAAATTGACGCGCGTGCATAGCGGGTTTTGAAATTTTCAGGAGAACTATTGCTTAAATGCACTATGACGGACGGTCTATCGACTGTTTTGCCATAACAGGACTTTGAATTTTTCGCGGTTGCGAAAGGGCTTTTCAGCCGTCGGCGTCGAGCGCGGCAAGCTTCTTGGCCTGATCTTCCGCCAGCAGCGCCTCGATGACTTCGTCTAGCGCGGTCCCGTTTACGATGTCCGGCAGGTTGTAGAGCGTGAGATTGATCCGGTGATCGGTCACGCGGCCCTGCGGGTAGTTATACGTGCGGATGCGCTCGCTGCGATCGCCGGAGCCGACCTGGGCGGCGCGATCGGACGCGCGCTCGCGGTCGAGCTTCTCGCGCTGCTGGTCGTAGAGGCGCGCCTGCAGCACTTTCATGGCGCGCGCCCGGTTCTGGTGCTGGGACTTTTCACTCGATGTGACGACGATGCCGCTTGGCAGATGGGTGATACGCACCGCGGAGTCCGTCTTGTTGACGTGCTGGCCGCCCGCGCCCGACGAACGGAACGTGTCGATGCGGATGTCGGCGTCCTTGATCTCGATATCGACGTGCTCGACTTCCGGCAGCACCGCCACGGTCGCGGCGCTCGTATGCACGCGGCCTTGTGTTTCCGTTTCCGGCACGCGCTGCACGCGGTGCACGCCGCTTTCGAAGCGCAGGCGCCCGAAGACGCCCTCGCCCGTCACGCTCGCCACGATCTCGCGATAGCCGCCGAGATCGCTCTCGCTCATGTCCTCGACTTCGACCTTCCAGCCGCGCGTCGCCGCGTAGCGCGAATACATCTTGAAGAGATCGCCGGCGAAAAGTGCGGCTTCTTCCCCGCCCGTGCCGGCGCGGATTTCGAGAATCGCCGACGCCTTTTCCGCTTCGTCCTTCGGCAGCAGCATCAGTTGCGCGGCGCGTTCGATCTCCGGCAGGCGTGCACGCAGGGCGACGAGTTCTTCCTTCGCCATGGCGCCCATTTCGGGATCGGCGGCGAGCGCTTCGAGGTCTTCCTCTTCCTTGCGCGCATCGATGAGCCTGCGCATCACCGCCGCCACCGGCTCGAGTTCAGCGCGCTCCTTGGAGAGCTTCACGATCTCGGTCGAATCCATGGTGGCGCCGAGGCGCGCTTCGACCGCCTCGAAACGATCGAGAACCTGCGACACGCGGGAGAGGGAAAGGTTGGCCATGAGGGCGCGGGTTCTAGCGGGTGCGCGGGCTAAAGTGAACCGAGCGCGGTGGCGACCACGCCGCCCGCGATCAGCAGCGCCCCGCCGATCTGGCGCGCGGTGAGGCGTTCGAGGAAAAGCCCCCGCCCCGCGAGTGCGGCCATCGGCATGTCGACCACCGCCACCACCCGCACCATCGCTGCCGGAACCATGGCGAGCGCGGTGAAGGCGCACGCCGAAGCGGCCCAGCCGCAAAAGCCCGCGCCGAGGGAAACGCGCCAGGTCGACAACGCGCTGCGCAAGGCCGGACGATCGGTGGCGACGAGCCATGCGACGAGGCCCGCCGACTGCAGCAGCTGCACCACCGCCACCGCGACGGCCGCCGCATAGAACGGACTGTCGAGCGACACCGCATGTCCCGCTTCGCGGAAGGCGTTGCCGGACACCGCGAACATCGCCCCCGAAAGCACGCCGTAGCGCGCGGCGCTCCAGTTGCGCGCGGCGCCGTCGACGCGCTTGGGCCACGAGACGACGGCGAGACCAAGCGTCGTGATCGCGACGCCGAGAACCGCCGGCCAGCTGAGGAAGTCGCCGACGAAGAACCCGCCGAGCGCAGTGAGCGGCAGCGTCGACTGCGAGAAGAACGAGCCGAGCGCGAAGTTGGATTTGCGCATGGACTGCAACAGCGCGGCCGTGGCGATGACCTGCGCGAGCGCGCCGACGAGGCACGCTACGACGAACGGCAAAAATCGAAACTCCCCTGAAGACGGCACGCCCCAGATCAACGCCGCCGCCCCCCACCACGCGAACGCGAACGGCAGGCCGAAGAGAAACCGCACCAGCGTCGCGCCCCACGGCCCCGCCGTCTCCACGAGCGTCCGCTGCAGCGCGTTGCGCGCGGTCTGCAGCGCGGCGCCGACCACGACGATGGGAATCCAGACGAGACTGACCTGCACGGCTCATACTTTCGTTGCGAAGCGTTCTGGCGTGATTTGGGGGCGTTGGCTTCTGCAATTCAGCGGCGAGAAACGCGCAATTGGTCGAAGGGCAGCCCTTCTCCCCCGCGAGGGGGAGAAGGTGTCCCGCAGGGACGGATGAGGGGGTGAGATGCAAGATGAGGTCGGGCGCCGAGGACAATCGCCGGAACGCCCCCTCATCCGTCGACTTCGTCGACACCTTCTCCCCCTCGCGGGGGAGAAGGGAAAAACCGCGCTAAGCCGCGCTTTCCTGCGCATCGGGCCCACGTTGCCGCTTCGCCGCGAGGCGATTCAGCGCCGCCACGTACGCTTTCGCGCTGGCCACGAGCGTGTCCGCATCCGCCGCGCGCGCGACGCCGACGCGGCCGTTCTCCACCAGACGCACGCTGACTTCCGCCTGCGCGTCCGCGCCCTCGGTGACAGCGTGGACCTGATAGAGATCGAGCTTGGCCTCGTGCGGAATGAGCGCGCGGATCGCCGCGAAGATCGCATCCACCGGACCGTTGCCGCGCGCGGTCGTCCAGCGATGTTCGCCATCTATGACGAGATCGAGTTCGGCGGTCTGCGGGCCGTCGGTGCCGGCGACGACACGCAGGCGCTTCACCTGATAGGCGTCGTGGCTGTGGGCGATCTGGTCGTCGACAAGTGCTACGATGTCGTCGTCATAAACGTGGCGCTTGCGGTCGGCCAATTCCTTGAAGCGGCCGAACGCGTCCTGGAATTCGTTGTCGGCGAGTTCGTAGCCGAGATCGCGCAATTTGTCCTTGAACGCCGCGCGGCCCGAGAGTTTGCCCAGCACCAGCGACGTGCCGCCCTGCCCGACATCTTCCGGCGTCATGATCTCGTAGGTCTGCGCGTTCTTCAGCATGCCGTCCTGGTGGATGCCGCTTTCGTGGGAGAACGCGTTCTTGCCGACGATGGCCTTGTTGTACTGCACGGGGAAACCCGTGATGCGCGAAACCATCTGGCTCGCGCGCATCAGGCGCGTGGCGTCGATCTGCGTCGTGTAGGGCAGCGCATCGCCGCGCACGCGCAGCGCCATCACCACTTCTTCCAGCGCCGCATTGCCCGCGCGCTCGCCCATGCCGTTGATCGCGCATTCGATCTGGCGCGCGCCGCCCGCCACCGCCGCGATGGAGTTCGCCACCGCGAGTCCGAGATCGTTGTGGCAGTGCGCGGAGAACACGACCTTGTCGGCGCCCGGCACGTTGGCGATCAGGTCCACGAAAATCTCGCCGTATTCCTGAGGGAACGAATAGCCCACGGTGTCGGGCACGTTGATCGTCGTGGCGCCGGCCTTGATCGCGGCTTCGACGCAGCGGCGGAGGAAATCACGCTCGGTGCGCGTGGCGTCTTCGGCGCTCCACTCCACGTCGTTGCAGAGATTGCGCGCGTGCGTGACGGAGAAGGTGACCGCGTCGAGCACCTGCGCCTCGTCCATCTGCAGCTTGTGCTTCATGTGGATCGGCGAGGTGGAGAGGAACGAGTGGATGCGCGGCCGCGCGGCGCCCTTGATGGCTTCCCAGCAGCGGTCGATATCCTTGGCGCCGGCGCGGGCGAGGCCGCACACGACGCTCTCCTTCACCACGCCCGCCACCGCGCGCACGGCCTCGAAGTCGCCGTTGGAGGAGATGGGAAAGCCCGCCTCGATGACGTCCACGCCCATGGCGTCCATCCACTGGGCGAGTTCCAGCTTCTCGTCGAGGGTCATGGAGGCGCCGGGCGACTGCTCGCCGTCGCGCATGGTGGTGTCGAAAATTCTTACGTGGTCGGACATGAGGTGCGCTTTCAGGATGGGGTAGAAGACCGAAACCCCCGAAGCGCGTGGCCTTCAGGCCAGGGACGAGCGCGCCCGGGGGCCAATAAGGCCCAGCAGGGGAAGCGCAAGGAGGGTCCGGGGACGGATCATGCGTGCGTGATAGCTCACAGAGCCCCCTCGCGCAACTTTATTGCGTTGCAGGCCGGTTTGAACGCTGTGCCGGGCGGATTCAGCCCTGCTTCGGTGGCTCTTCGCCCTCGGTCACCGGATTGCGCACATATTTCCGCACCAGCACCACCGCCACGAACCAGATCGCGATGGCGATGACGCCGGCCAGAGCCGCAGCGCCCACATTGCCCTCCAGCGCATCCATGATCCCGTCGCCGGCGAAAGCCACGATCGCGATCTTCGGCGCCGAGCCGACGGCGAGCCCCGCGATGAACGGCAGGAACGGCATCCCCGCCACCGCCATGCTCATATTGACGACGATGAACGGCGCCGTCGGCAGCATGCGCACGATCATCGAGGCGAAGAAGGCGTTGCGCGAGGACTGGATGAACCGCGTGAACCGCCCCCCGGTCGCGCCCGAGTAGCGCGCGACGAGCTTCTGCGCGCCGGAGAAACGCGCCGTGAAGTAGGTGACGGCGCCCGACCCGATCACAGCGATCAGCGCGTACCAGAAGCCTTTCTCGGGCCCGAAGGCGAGCACGCACGCGGCGTAGAGCACGAACTGCGGCGCACCGATGAAGGCCGCGATCGTGAACGCCAGGATCGCCGCCGGCAGCCCCCAGTGTCCCCGCTCCGCTCCGCCGAGCCACGCGCGCACGGTCGTCTCGATCTGGTCGCCGAACACCAGCCGTCCAAGGACGAGCATGACGCCGACCACCACGAACATGATGAGCGTGACCCACACGGCCCGCCACGCGCGCGCGTCCATGTTGTTGATGAAGTCCACGAGGCCGGGCTTCGCCGGCGGCGCAGAAGGCGGGACGCCCTCTGGCGGGGCTTGCGGCGGCGGCGTTTCCATCGCGCGGCGTGTCGCGCGGGAGCCGGGCGGGGTCAAGAGGCGGCTGCGGAGGGGTCCTCGCCACCTCCCGCTCTTCGCCGCGCCTTCCCCTTCCAGCAGCCCTGAGTCATGTTAACCCGGGCACAGGGGATCAGCATGGTTCGCAGCCTCGCATTTGCGTTCGTCTTCCTGCTGTCGGCGACCATCGCTGCAGCGCAGGACGTCACCGCTTGGAACGACAGCAGGTTTACGGCTCCGGAGGGGCTGTGTTGACGTCTGGAGAATGACGGCGCCTATCTCCTCAGGCGCTGTGGCGGAGGGATGCACCCGGAATTCTACCTCTTCCGGGACCGCGACGCACCGCAGTCTCGCGCTGGCCGCCGCGAGCGTCTGAACGAACTGGCGACGAAGGCGCGCACTGGCGGCATGGACGACATGTGGCGAGGATTCGCTCGCAGCTATGGCGCCTGCAACATTTCCGATCGTGAAGCGACACTGGAGAGCGGGCGCGTCGCCGATCACCTGACAATCCGCATCACGGGGATCTGCCGCTCATTCGGATCGATGACGGAAGTAAAGTCCAACACGGTTGTAACTTACGTGGTCACGCCCGCCGGCAAGCAGATCATGATCACCGCAGACTTCGGAAACACCCGTGACACCACAGCGGGCGTCGCGCTCTATCGGACGCTCGTGCAAAACGTCGTGAGTGGCGCACGGAGCGCACCTAGCGCGACCAAAGAGAAAGCGCACCCGTGATCTCCCGGCTCACCGCCTCGCCCGGCTCGCCGATGCGGCGGTTGACCTGGGCGTGGGTGTAGCCGCGGGCCTCGTAGAGGCGGGCGTCGACGCCGACGTCGCGCAGGCGTGCGGCGAGCGCGCGGGACTGGCTTGTCGAGTCGGGGCGGCTGGCGTGGACGATGAGGAACGGCGGTATCGCGCGGCCGCGTTCGACGAGAAGCGTAGGTGATGCGTCGCGCCAACCGGCGGGATCGGCGCCGAACGCGCCGGAATACATCTCCCCCATGAAGCCGCCGCGCGCGATCACGGCGGGCGCCTGTCGCGTCACGTCGTAGCCGGCGCCGTCGAGCAGAATGACGCCCTTCACGATGGAGAGCGGCTTGTTGTGGCGCGCAAGATAGCGCGGATCGATCGCGACGAGCGCAGCAAGATGCGCACCTGCGGAGTGGCCCATGATGTAGATGTGGTCGGGATCGAAGCCTTGCGCGGCGGCGTTGTCGTGCAGCCATGCGAGGGCGGCGGCGACATCTTCGACATGCGCGGAGTGCCGCACCTCGGGTGAGAGACGGTAGTTGAGGCTGGCGTAGGCGTAGCCCAGTGGATTGAAAAACGCCGCCTTCTCCGCTCCTGCCGCGCCGTTCTGCTTGTCGCCGATGCGCCAGCCGCCGCCGTGGATGAAGACGACGAGCGGCGCATTGCGGTTCACTGACGGATAGAGATCGAGCGATTGTAGCGCCGCCGGCGCGCCGGGCGTCTGGGCATAGCGCAAGGTGCGGCGCACCCCGAGTTGCGCGAAGGCAGGCCCTACGAGAAACGCGGAAGCGGCGGACAGCGCGAGCGCGCGGCGGGTGATCATCAGCGGCATGCCTGCTTGAACGCCGCCCAGCGCGCAAGCCGTCGCTACAGCCTCAGCCCTCGGTGTCGAAGGAGTAGCCGGCGCTGCGCACGGTGCGGATCGGGTCGAACTCGAACCCGGCGTTCAATGCCCGGCGGAGGCGTCCGATGTGGACGTCCACGGTCCGCGCCTCGACATACACTTCCGAACCCCAGACGGCGTCGAGCAGCTGCTCGCGGGAGAACACGCGGCCGGGGTGCTGCATCAGGTATTCAAGCAGGCGGAATTCCGTCGGGCCGAGATGGACATCCTTGCCGTCGCGCTTCACGCGGTGCGAGCCGCGATCGAGCGTGACGTCGCCGGCGGCGATCTTGTCGTCGGCAAGCGCGGGACGGATGCGGCGCATCACGGCGCGCAAGCGCGCGAGCAGCTCGCTCATCTGGAACGGCTTGACGATGTAGTCGTCGGCGCCGGTGTCGAGACCGCGGATGCGATCACCCTCTTCTCCACGCGCGGTGAGCATGACGATCGGCGTGTTGCGGCTGTCGCGCGCGCTGCGCAGGCGCCGGCACACCTCGATGCCCGCGAGCTTCGGCAGCATCCAGTCGAGCACGACGAGATCGGGCTTGCCTTCGTCGGCCAGCAGCAGCGCCTCCTCGCCGTCCCCGGCGACGGACACCCGGTAGCCTTCCTTCTCAAGGTTGTACTTGAGAAGCTGCGCGATCGGCTCTTCGTCTTCGACGATGAGGACGTGCGGGTTCATCTGCATGGGGTCAGGTGTCCATTGCGCGGTCGTCATCCGCCTTGGGGCGTTCGCTGGCGATTTCCTCGCCAGTGACGAGGTAGTGCAGCGTCTCGGCGATGTTGGTGCTGTGGTCGCCGATGCGTTCGATGTTCTTGGCCACGAACAGGAGATGCGCGCAGGGACCGATCGTGCGCGGGTCTTCCATCATGTAGGTGAGCAGTTCGCGGAAGAGCGAATTGTAGTGCGCGTCGATGTCTTCGTCCTGGAACCAGATCGCCAGCGCCGGCGCGACTTCGCGCGAGGAATACGCGTCCAGCGCCTGCTTCAGGTGCGCGGCCGCCAGCCGGCCCATCCGTTCGATGGACTTCGTGAGCTGGATCGGGTCGGACTGGTTGATGACCAGTGTGCGCTTGGCGATATTCTTGGCGAGATCCCCGACACGTTCGAGGTCGCTTGAGATTTTCCACGCGGCCATGACCTCGCGAAGGTCGTTGGCCATAGGCTGACGCAGCGCGAGCAGCGATGTGCAGCGCTTTTCCACTTCCTTCTGCGCGGCGTCGATCTTGGCGTCGCGCTGGATGACTGTCTGCGCGAGCGCCGTATCGCGGCGCGTGATCGCGGTGATGGCGTCGTTGACCTGCGACTCTGCTAGCCCGCCCATCTTTGCAAGGTCGCTGGAGAGATGTTCCAGCGCCTGATCGTAGGCCCTGACGATGTGGTCGCCCATAAGCGGCGTTCCGTCCTTCTGTCAGCTCAGCCGAAACGGCCGGTGATGTAGTCCTGTGTGCGCTTGTCGCGGGGATTCTGGAAGATTTCCTCGGTGCTGCCGGTCTCGACGAGCGTGCCGAGATGGAAGAAGGCGGTCTTCTGCGAGACGCGTGCGGCCTGCGCCATCGAGTGTGTGACGATGATGATGCAATAGTTTGCGCGCAGTTCGTCGATCAGTTCCTCGATGCGCGCGGTGGCGATCGGATCGAGCGCCGAGCACGGCTCGTCCATGAGGATCACGTCGGGATCGACGGCGACGGTACGTGCGATGACGAGACGCTGCTGCTGTCCACCCGAAAGCCCGGCCCCGGACTGCGCAAGGCGATCCTTGACCTCTTCCCACAGTCCCGCACGACGCAGGGACCTTTCCACGATCACGTCGAGATCGGACTTGCTGGCCGCCATGCCATGGATGCGCGGGCCGTAGGCGACGTTCTCGTAAATCGATTTCGGGAACGGATTGGGCTTCTGGAACACCATGCCGATGCGCGCGCGCAGCACGACCGGATCGACGTTCTTTGCATAGGCATTCTTGCCGTCGATCTCGACGATGCCGTTCACACGGCAGCCCGGGATGAGATCGTTCATGCGGTTGATGCAGCGCAGGAACGTCGTCTTGCCGCAGCCCGACGGGCCGATGAACGCCGTCACCGCGTGGTCGGGGATCGTGATGGAGACGTTGAAGAGCGCCTGCTTGTCGCCATAGTGGACATTCACGTCCCGCGCCTCGACCTTCACCGGCGCGCCGGCCTGGTGCGGCGCGCTCTGGACGGTCGGCGTCGGCGCCTGCACCGCTCCGGTGGTGTCGGCCGACTGCGGCGCCTGGAAATTCACGACGAATGCTCCTCGAAATCCCGGCGCATCCGCGCGCGTCCCCGTGGTCCGGGCATGGAATCGCCCGTCCTGCTCGCGAATAAGCGGTCAGTACCGAGGTTTCGTGACACTATCGTGAATTGCATGTCACGCGCCACTGGCATCGGGGCGCGCCTGCTCAAGGTAAATCGCGAACGCCGAGCCCCGCCCCGGCTCGCTTTCCACCGCCATGCCGCCGCGGTGGCGATTGACGATGTGTTTGACGATGGCGAGGCCGAGGCCTGTACCCGGGCGTTCAACGGCCTGCTGGTCGCGTTCCACGCGAAAAAAGCGCTCGCTGAGACGAGGGAGATGGCGGCGCGGTATGCCCGGCCCCTGATCGGTCACGCGCAGATAGACGAAGCGCCGGGTCGCGGGCGCGCCGGGCGTCAGCAGCGAGATGCGCGAGGCCTCAGGCCACTGGCGCGACGCGCGGTCCGCCGCCGTGTCGCGCCCCTCGGCGACGCCGATCTCGACCTGCACCGTCCCGCCCTCCGGCGAATATTTCACGGCGTTGTCGATCAGGTTCTGCGCCACCTGCGTGAGCTGGAAGCGATCGCCGGTGACGTGCAGCACAGCCGCTTCCGGTGCGACATTGATGGTGACGTTCCGCCCCTTCGCCACCGTCGTCATGGCGTCAGCCGCCTCCCGCGCGACCATGACCATGTCGGCGCGCTCGTTGGGCGGCACGTGTTCGTTGATCTCGATCTTGGAAAGCGAGAGCAGATCGTCGATCAGACGCCGCATGCGGTCGACTTGCTGCTCCATCAAGCCCAGAAAGCGTTCCCGCGCCGTGACGTCGTCGCGCGCGGCCCCGCCGAGAGTCTCGATCAGCAGCGATATGGAGGTGACGGGCGTCTTCAGTTCGTGGC
Source organism: Alphaproteobacteria bacterium (assembly GCA_034440275.1). Lineage (GTDB taxonomy): Bacteria > Pseudomonadota > Alphaproteobacteria > Caulobacterales > Aquidulcibacteraceae > VFBF01. The sequence goes on along the minus strand of JAWXBS010000071.1, from coordinate 221 downwards.
TGGCGTTGGCGAGGAAATCGGCGCGCATGCGCTCGGTGACGATGTGGGTCGTCTGGTCGTGGAAGATCATCAGGGCGGCGGTGTCGTCGCCCCACGCGATGGGCGCCACATAGACCCGGAAATGCTCCTCAACGGGCGCGGCGTGCTCGTACTCGACGACGCGGGTGATCCCGTCGATCGACGCGCCGTGCGCGGCATCGAGGATCTCGGGGTGGCGCAGG
>JAWXBS010000070.1:0-52473 GCA_034440275.1 Alphaproteobacteria bacterium | reverse complement strand
CCCGTCTCCCCCAGCACGAAGCGCACAATCGCCGGAAAGGCCGCCTCCGCGCGGACGTCGTTGGCGAGGATCACCAAGCAGCGTTTGCCGCGTTCGACGCAGACCCAGGTGTTGCCGGTCGAGTCGTTGTGGCCGCCCTTGTAGAAGCCGCGCCCCTGCGGACCATCGAACACGACAACGCCGAGGCCCGCCGCGAGGCCAGGAATGCGGGCGTCGGCGGGCACTTCGGGCTGCAGCGAAGGAAACTGGCTGCGCGTCGTGATCGGCAGCATCGGCCGCGCCAGCTCCGCGCGGCCCGCCGGGGAAAGTCCCGCGCCGGAAACATACCCCGCCGCGAGCTTCGCCATGTCGGCGATGGTCGTGTCCATCGAACCCGCCGCGCGCACGCGGCTGCGCTCGTCGTGCGGCTCGACGCTGCCGTCTTCCTTCCAGCCGTCGGCGAGATTGGCGGCGAAGTCCGGGCGCCAGATGAGGCTGGTATTGGTCATGGCGAGCGGGCCGAAAACGCGTCGCTGCATCTCCGCCTGCAGATCGAGGCCGAGCCCCTTCTCGATGACGAACTGCAACAGCATCAGCCCGTCGCCGGAATAGGCGTAGCGCGCGCCTGGATCGAAGTGGAAACGCAGCTTTCCGTCCGGTTCGAGGAAACCGAAATTGGAAAAACCCGATGCGTGATTCAGCAGGATGCGCGGCGTCAGCTTGCGCCAGCGTTCGTCGCCCGCGAGATCGCTCCAGCGCGCATAGGCGTCCTCCGTTTGCGCATCGCCGTAGCTCGTCAAGGGTCGCGGGAGATAGGTCGCGATGGAGGCGTCGAGATCGAGCTTGCGCTCCTCGACCAGCTGCATGACCACATAGCCGAACGCCGCCTTCGTCAGCGACGCGCCGTACATGATCGTGTCCGGCGTCAGCGGATCGCCCTTCGCGTTGCGATCGCCATACGCGCCGACATGGACCACACGACCGTCCTCGACGACCGCGATCGCGAGGCCCTTGGCGCCCGTTCCGGCCATGGCCGCCCGCGCGAAGGCGTCGATCTCTGCGGAGGTGCGGCGCGGCGCGTCCGGCGTGGAGGCGCAGGCGGCAAGGGCGGCGGCGAGGAAAAGTCCGGCGAATTTCAACAAGCGTCCTCCGTTCGCGGAGGACCTCCGCGCCGGAGCGCTTCTAGCGGCTTTTCGAGAAAACTGGAGCGGGCGAGGCGATTCGAACGCCCGACCCCAACCTTGGCAAGGTTGTGCTCTACCCCTGAGCTACGCCCGCATCCGTGGGTACCTGCCGACCGCCAACTTCGTCATTGGGGGCCATCAGGAAGGGCGGCGGTATGGCAGAGGGCGCGCGCGAGCGCAAGCGTCAGGGTGAACGACTTGGCGCTGATTGCCCTTCTCCCCCGCCAGCGCCCCTTTCCTCCTCCGTGAGCGAAGCGATACGGGCCTTCGCCCGCCGAAGCGGCTACGGCCGCGCAGGCGGGGGAAGAAACGCGGACATTGCAGATAGGTAGTCCGATTACGGACTCCTTCATCCCTCGATTCCGGGAGCGCCGGCTGACCGCGGGCATTTTTCTTTTCATGGCGCACAAGGGGCCGGCGGTCATCCGGCGCTCCAGCCAATCTTTTTTCAGCAAAACAATCCGACCGGGTCACGGCCTCACTGACACTCCTCCTCACGACATGCCGGGATGGTCCAGGTGTTTCGAAGAGGAGAGCAAGAGATGCAAGTCGCCAGACCGCTACGTCACCGCCGCGCCGCCTACGCCGCCGCTGCGCGCGACCTGCACCTGTGGCTCCTGCAAGTCGTCGCATGGCTGATGGCCCGCGTGCGCCTTCCGCGTGCGTGGCGTCTTGAATTCCAGGCCGACATCCGCACCGCGCGCCGTGACATCCGTCGACTGATTTTCATGTCGATGTGTTCGCGCCTGACGTTCCGCGTCGACAGATCGAGCTTCACGCGCCGACCGAACGGCGTCCTCGGTTTCCAGCGGCGTCATGCGCGCATTGTGCATGCGTTCACGCGCGGCATTCCGCTGCGCACGCCGCAACAGATGCGCGATGCGTTGAAGAACTTCGACAAGACGGTGAAGCGCGCGCTGGCGCGTCTCCCGAAGAACGGCGCCGTGTCCGGCGCTGTCGTCACGGTGCTTGCTGTGATGATTGCGGTGAGCACGTCTGCGCTCACACCCGCTGCAGAAGCCGCAGACACATCATTACTACTCATGCCGGACCGCGCAGCTCCCGCTGCGCATACCCATGTTCAGATCACGCGAGATTCTTCGGAGTCTCGCGGCGCCTCCGCTTGCACACTGGGACCTGCGAGGTCCGGCATGAAAACCGGCTTCTTCTACCCCGCCAGCTTCGCCGCAATATGATCGGCCAGCAGCCGCCCCGCCTGCGTCAGGCGCAAACGTCCGGCGTACTCGTAGAGATAGCCGTCGCGCGTGAAGGCCTGGATCGCGGCTTCGTCGAGCGGTCGTCCGCGCAGTCGTTCCACCGCGCTGCGATCGAGGCCCGTATCGAGACGCAGGCCCATCAGGATCGCCTCGTCGGCGATGACTTCGGCGTCAAGCGTCTCGCGCGTGTCCCAGCCGACGCCGTTCGCGCGCACCGCTGCAGCGTAGTCTTCCGGCCCGTCGTACGCCTTCGTCGCGACGCGGGCGCCGTCGAGCATGATGCGCCCGTGCGCGCCGGGGCCGATGCCGAGCCAGTCGCCGCCGGTCCAGTAGAGTTCGTTGTGTCGCGAGCGCGCCGCTGAGCCACGTGCGTGATTGGAAATCTCGTAGGCGGGAAAACCCGCATCGTCGCAGACCGCCTGCGTCGTCTCGTAAAGCGCCGCCGCGCGATCGGGATCCGGCGGAAAGAGCTTCTGGCGCGCCACCGCGCGGGCGAACGCCGTGCCCTGCTCGATGGTGAGTTGATAGAGCGAGACGTGTTCCACCGGCAGCGTCAGCGCCTCGCGCAACTCCATCGCCCAGGCATGCGACGTCTGCGCTTCCCGCGCATAGATGAGATCGAGCGAAACACGCGCGCCCGTTCGCGCCGCCGCATGCACCGCCGCGCGCGCCTGTGCAGCATCGTGCGCGCGGCCAAGACTTTTCAGCGCCGCATCGTCGAACGCCTGCACGCCGAGCGACAGCCGGTTCACGCCGGCGCTGACCTGCGATGCAAAGCGTGCGTGATCCTCTGGATTGGATTCCAGCGTGATCTCCGGCGCCGCCGCAAATCCGAACGCGCGATCCACCGCCTCGATCAGCCGTGCAATGTGCGGGGCTTCGAGCAACGAAGGCGTACCGCCACCGAGAAACAGCGTATCGACGGGGCGTTTGCCCAGCCGCTGCGCGTGCGACTCCACATCGGCGACGATCGCCGCGAGCAGCGGTTCGGGGTCACGGCCACGCGCGCGGTAGACGTTGAAGTCGCAGTACGGACAGATGCGTGCGCAGTACGGCCAGTGCAGATAGACGCCGAACCGCGCGGGCGCTGTCATCGGAAACGGTCCGCGAGTTTCGCGAACGCGCGGGCGCGGTGCGTCAGCGGTTGCTTTTCGGCTGATTCCATTTCGCCAAAGGTGCGCGTCTGTCCGGCCGCGATGAAGATCGGATCGTATCCGAAGCCCTTGTCGCCGCGCGGCGGCCACACGAGCGAACCGTCCACCGCGCCTTCGAACGTCTCCACCGCGCCGTCGGGCCGCGCGAGCGCGAGCACGCAGATGAAACGCGCTGAAAGATCGGCCGCGCCACGCTTGCCGAGTTCGTCCCACACCCGCTGCATGGCGTGGTGGAAGTTCTTCCCCGCCCCCGCCCAGCGCGCTGAATATATCCCCGGCGCGCCGTCGAGCGCGGTGACTTCGAGGCCGCTGTCGTCGGCGAGGCATTCCAGGCCGGAAGCCTGCGCCGCCGCCTTCGCCTTCAAAACGGCGTTGCCGACGAAGGTGGGCTCGGTTTCCTCGGGCTCGGGCAGGCCGAGCGTCCCGGCGGAAACCACGTCAAAGCCGAACGGGGCCAGCAGCGCCCCGATTTCGCGGACCTTGCCGGCATTGTGGCTGGCGACCACCAGTCGTCGCGGGGCGGCTGTCATTTGTCGCATGTCCTCCTTTGACGCTGGCATTTGTGGTCTATATCGATTATCAATAAGTTGTGTGGCAGAAACATTACGCCACCCACAGGAATCACCCAATGTACCCCATCGATCGCAGAGGAGGCCCGGGGACAGCAGCATGAAGGCGCTCGGCAAGGGATCCATCGCCTCCTTCATGGAGGTCGCGTTGAAGATCACCGCGGTCGTGCTCTGGGTTTTCCTGGGGTGCGTAGCGGCGGCGGCGCTGGCCTATGCCGTGCTGAACGGGCTGATCGCGGCGGGCGCAGTGTCCCCCGACATCCTCGCCGGCGAGCGCGGGCGGGTCGAGGGCAGCGGTTTCGAGGCGACCTTCGACATGGACTCCGGCCTTGCCTGGCAGGTGGTGGCTCCGGCGCTGCTATCGGCGCTCGTGGCCATCGCGGGCGGACTGATCATCGTGCGGCGGCTGCTGAAACTGTTCGAGAGTTTCCGCTCGGGCGAGCCATTCCGAAAGGAAAACGCAACGCATCTGCGCGTGATCTGGATCACGATGATGGTGATCGAGCTCTCCCGCTACGCGATCATGGCCCTGACTGGCCTCATCATCACCGCGTTCGGCGAGCCGTCCGGCGCAGACATGACGTTCAGACTGAACGTGGACCTGATGACGTGGGCCTCGATTCTCGTGCTGATCGTGCTCGCGGAAGTGTTCCGTGAGGGCGCGCGGCTCCGCGAGGAACAGGAGCTGACGATCTGATGGCGATCCGCGTCACCCTCGACCGCATGCTGCTGGAGCGACGCATGTCGCTGACCGAGCTGTGCGACCGCGTGGGGATCACGCTCGCCAACTTGTCGATCCTAAAGACCGGCAAGGCGAAGGCCATCCGCTTCTCGACGCTCAATGCCTTGTGTCGCGAACTCGCGTGCCAACCCGGCGATATTCTCAGCTGGGAAGCCAGCGCCGAGGACGAGGTCGAAGAGCAGGAAATGGCGGCGGAATAATCCCGCCGCCCTGCCCCTAAGACTTAGGGCCCGCAATCACCACTCGACGCAGATCTTGCCGAAGTGCTTGTTCGATTCCTGGTGGCGGAAGGCGTCCGCGAGACCCTCCATCGGAAAGCTCGAATCGATCACCGGCTTGACGCCATTGGCTTCGATCGCACGCACCATGTCCTGCTGATGCTGGCGCGACCCGACCGTGAGGCCGTGCACCTTCAGCTGCATGCCCATGATCGTGACCGTGCTGACATCGCCCTGATAGCCGGCCAGCACGCCGATCAGCGAGATGTGCCCGCCGAGCTTCGAGGCGCGGATCGATTGCGCCATCGTGCCCGAGCCGCCGATCTCGACCACGTGATCGACGCCGCGCCCGCCGGTGAATTTCTTCGCTGCGTCGCCCCAAGCCGGTTCGCTGCGGTAATTGATCGTGTGATCGGCGCCGAGTTTTTTCAGCCGTTCGATCTTCTCGTCCGAAGACGACGTAGCGACGACGATCGCACCTGCGGCCTTCGCGAACTGCAGCGCAAAGATGGACACGCCGCCGGTGCCCTGCACAAGGACGACATCGCCAGCCTTCAGATTGCCGTTGACCACGAGCGCACGCCAAGCCGTGAGACCCGCGCACGTCAGCGTCGCCGCTTCGGCGTGCGTGTAACCCTTCGGCGCTTTGGTGAACCACAGCGCCGGCGCGGTGACCGCCTCGCGCGCATAGCCGTCCGAACGATCGCCCGGCACGAGACGCAGGAACTCCGGCACCGCTTCGCCGCCGAGCCACTCCGGGAAGAAGGTGCTCACGACGTTGTCGCCGACCGCGAAGTCGCGGACGTTGGAGCCGATGGCGGTGATCACACCGCCGCCGTCCGACATTGCGATGCGGCCTTCCTCTGCGGGGATCATGCCCTTCACGACCATGAGGTCGTGGAAGTTCAGCGACGTCGCGTGCAGCTCCACGCGGATCTCGTTCGGCCCTGGCGCGCCGGCCTCGCATTCGCCGAGATAGATGTTGTCCAGACCGCCCGGCTTCCTGACCCGCATCGCTTTCATCGGACGTCTCCCGTTATTTCTGTTTCGCAGCCGCCATCTGCGCGGCGAAGAGTTCCCCTGCGCCCTTTCGCGCTAGGGAAATCAAGGCGTCGAATTCCGCGCCCGAGAAGGGCCGCTTTTCGCCAGTAGCCTGAACTTCGATCAGATTGCCGTCGCCAGACAACACGAAGTTTGCGTCCACTTCGGCGTTGGAATCCTCCGCGTAGTCGAGATCGAGCACCGGCGCGCCCTCGAACACGCCGCACGACACCGCCGCCACCTGCCCGATGATCGGGTTTTTCTTCAGCACGCCTTCTTCCTGCAGATACGCACACGCCCGCGCGAGCGCGACCCAGGCGCCGGTGATCGCCGCCGTCCGCGTCCCGCCGTCGGCCTGGATCACGTCGCAGTCGAGCGTGATGGTGCGGTCGCCGAGCGCGCTCATGTCCGTGACCGAGCGCAGCGCGCGGCCGATGAGGCGCTGGATTTCCTGCGTGCGGCCGGACTGCTTGCCCTGCGCGGCCTCGCGACGACCGCGCGTGTGGGTGGCGCGCGGGAGCATGCCGTACTCGGCCGTGATCCAGCCTTTGCCCTGCCCCTTCAGCCAGCCGGGCACGCCCTGCTCCACGGACGCCGCGCACAGCACATGCGTGTGCCCGAACTTCGCGAGGCACGAGCCTTCCGCATAGCGCGACACGCCGAGCTCGAGGGATACGGCGCGCATGATGTCGGGCGCGCGGGCGGAGGGACGCATGGAATTTCTCCTGTTATGAGGGCGCTATCTGGACCGGGCGGGAGCGCCCGTCCATGGGGGTCTTGAGCGAGGGAAGAATGATCGACGTGAAACAGATCGCGGCGTTCGCCGCCGTGTTGCTGGCGGTTGCGTGCGGGGAGTCCGCGAACGGCCCGGCTGCGTTCGTGCGTAGCGTCTACGCGCCCTACATCGCCGACGCGAAAGGCGACATGGGCCTGATGGTCGACGGCAACCTCACCGCCGACTTCAAGGCGGTGCTGGACAATGCGGAGGTCTATAGCCGCCTGCTCGACGGCCCGATCATCGACTACGATCCGATCATCAGCGGACAGGACGAGGCGATCAAATCGGTCGACGTCGTCATCACCTCGCCGCCGAAGGATGGCGCAGCCGTGGTCGAAGCCAGGTTCGACAACATGGGCGCGACGTCCGCCGTCTTCTACGACCTGCGCCAGGAAGACGGCGCGTGGAAGATCGACAACATCCGCAGCGAAGGCGCGAACTTCCGCCAGCAGATCGCCGACAATCTGAAACCCGCCGGCGATCCCGCTGCCATGGAAGCGCCGGTGCGCGCGATCTATGCGCGCTACGCCGCCGAGGAGAAACCAGAGCCGCTGCACCGCTGGGCCGCGTTCTCGAACGGGCTGCGCCCGCTGATGGAAATGCAGTCGGCGATGGGCCGCCGCGCGGACACGCCCGTGCTCGACTTTGATCCCGCGTTGTCGGGAAAGGAAAACCAACTCGGCCAGATCGCGTACGAAGCGGCTGGCGGCGCGGTGATCGCGCGGTTCCAGAACGCGGGGCAGACGAAGTTCGTCGTCTATGACCTCGTCGAAGAGGGCGGCCTCTGGAAGATCGCCAACATTCGCTCGCCGGGAGATTGGGACCTGCTGCAGAAGCTCGCGGAAGCGGGCGTGAAGTGAGTGGCGGCGCTGCAAGGTTGCGCCCCCGCCCCCGCACGCTACCTATGCGCCTCCGATGACAGAGCCGCGTGACGCCCTTTCCAGTCTCGACCGCCGGTCGCGCGACGTGTTTCGCGACATCGTGGAGGCGTACCTCGAGACAGGCGAGCCGGTCGGCTCGCGGACGCTATCGCGTCGGGGGGCGGTGACGCTTTCGCCGGCGTCGATCCGCAACACGATGGCCGATCTGGCGGCGATGGGTCTGCTCGACAGTCCGCACGCCATGGCGGGGCGTCGGCCGACACAGGCCGGCTTGCGCTTCTTCGTCGACAGTCTGCTGGAACTCGGCGATCTCGGCGAAGGCGAACGCCACTCGATCGAGGGTCGCATCGCGCAGTCGGGGCGCTCGAAGGACGAAGTGCTCGCGAGCGCGTCGGAGCTGCTCTCCGGCCTCGCCGGCGGCGCGGGGCTGGTGCTGACACCATCCCGCGAAGCGCCCGTGAAGCACGCGGAAATCGTTGCCGTCGGGCCAGGTCAGGCGCTGATGGTGCTCGTGTTCGAAGATGGCTCGGTCGAGAACCGCCTCGTCTCGACGCCCGCCGGCATGACGCCTTCGGCGATGACCGAGGCGACGAACTTCATGAACGCCCGCTTCAAGGGCAAGACGCTGGCCGAAGCCCGTGCCGAGGCCGCCGACGCCGTCCGTCAGGATCACGATGCGCTGGACGCCGCCGCCGCCAGTCTCGTTCAGGGCGGGCTTGCGGAATGGTCCGGCGAAGACCCCCTCGCCGGCCGGGCGCTGATCGTCCGGGGCCGCGCGAACCTGCTGGCCGATCCGCAGGCCACCGCCGATCTTGAGCGTGTTCGCCAGCTCTTCGACGACCTCGAACGCACCAAGGAACTCGTCCAGCTTCTCGACGTGGCAGGCCAGGGCGAGAGCGTGCGCATCTATATCGGCTCCGAGAACCCGCTTTTCTCACTCTCGGGGTCGTCGTTGATCGTCGCGCCCTATATGAACGCCGAGCGCAAGGTGGTGGGCGCGCTGGGCGTGATCGGGCCGACGCGGCTCAACTACGCCCGCGTCATCCCCGTCGTGGATTATACCGCGCAGGTGATCGGGCGCATGCTCGACGGCCGCGCGCCAGAGAAGAGATAGAAGAGACCATGAACGAGACGCCTGATCAGAACGAGCCGCAGATCGAAGCCGTCGCAGAGCCCGTCGCAGCGGAGCGCACCGTCGCCGACGTCGAGGCCGAACTTGCACAGGTGAAAGACCAGATGCTGCGCGCGCTGGCGGAAACCGAAAACGCCCGCCGCCGCGCAGAGCGCGAAGCCGCCGAAGGCCGCGTCTATGCGATCGACCGGTTCGCGCGGGACTTGCTGGCGGTCGCCGACAATCTCGGCCGCGCGCTGCTGGCCATGTCGCCGGAACAACGCGCTGCGGCTGACGAGAGCCTGAAGACCGTCATCGACGGCGTGGAGATGACGGAGCGCGCGCTGATCGAGATCTTCGGCCGTCATGGGCTCAAGCGCGTCGGCGCGCGGGGCGACAAGTTCGATCCGAACGTCCACCAAGCGGTTGCGCAAATTCCGTCCGACGCGCCGGCAGGCGCCATCGCCGACGTGTTCCAGCCCGGCTACGTCCTGGGCGATCGCACCCTGCGCGCGGCCATGGTCGCGGTGAGCCTCGGCTCTGCCGCCAACGAAAGTCCCCCGCCCGCCGAGGGCGGCGGCAGCGTGGACATCAAGGTCTGATCTGGACGCCGTAGCGTCACCATCGCTACAGCCGCGCCATGACAGAAGCGCCCCCTGCTCCGCCGCCGCCCGGCTTCCGCGAAATCCCGATCGAAATCGGCTTCATCGGCGTGAACGGGCCGCTCTACGTGAACATCGAGGACGAGAAGGCGCTGAAGCTGGGCTTCCGCGTCGAGATGCGCCACTGCAACCCGATGAAGATCGCCCACGGCGGCATGATGGCGACCTTCATCGACATGCTCATGCCATTTGGAATCATGTGGCAGACGAAGATGAGCGGGCGCTTCCTGCCGACGATCCATCTCTCGCAGGAGTTTCTGGCGCCTGCGCCGCTGGGGTCGTGGGTGGAGGGCACGGCGGAGTGCCTGCGGCAGACGAAGAACCTGGTTTTCGCGCAATGCCTCGTGACAGCCGACGGCGCGCCGTGCGGTCGCGCGAGCGGCATCTTCAAGATGGGGCCCGAGATCGCAGGAATCGGCCTCGGCAATATGCTGGCGAACCTGAAGGGCTGAACCTTCGCGCTCGCCGGCGCGTAAAGCGGAGATGACCACGCTCCGCTTCGTCCTCGGCGACCAGCTGACCCGCGACATCTCCTCGCTCCGCGACGCCACGCCGGGCGAAGACATCGTCCTCATGGCCGAGGTGATGGAGGAAGCCACCTACGTCCGCCACCACAAGCAGAAGATCGCCTTCCTCTTTTCCGCCATGCGTCACTTCGCGGATGCGCTGCGGGCCGAAGGGTTCGACGTCCGCTACATCCGCCTCGACGAGGAGGCGCCGTGCGCGTCCTTCACCGATGCTCTCATGAGCACACTTTCAAGCACAAACGCCACGTGCGTGATCGTCACAGAGCCGGGAGAGTATCGCGTCCTCGAAATGATGCGCAGCTGGGAAGCGATGGCGCCGGCCCCCGTCGAGATCCGGTCCGACGACCGCTTCTATTGCTCGATCGACGACTTCCGCCGCTGGGAGAGGGGCAAGTCGAGCTACCGTCTGGAATACTTCTACCGGGACCTGCGCCGCCGCTTCGACGTTTTGATGGACGGCGCCGATCCCGTCGGCGGCCGGTGGAACTTCGATGCGGAGAACCGCAAGCCGTGGCCGAAGAAGCGCACGCCGCCGAAACGTATCGAGTTCGCGCCGGACCGAATCACGAAGGACGTGCTCGCGCTCGTCGCAGGTCGATTCCCTGACCACTTCGGCGACATCGAAGCCTTCGGCTGGGCGGTGACGCGGGACGATGCGCTCGTCGCGCTGCAATGGTTCATTGCCAACGCTCTGCCCGACTTCGGCGACCATCAGGACGCCATGCTGGCCGAAGCGCCGTTTCTCTACCACTCGATGCTGTCGCCCTATCTCAATGCAGGCCTGCTCACGGCACGCGAGGTCGTAGATGCTGCGGTCAATGCGCATGCGCACGGCGCCGTGCCGCTCCATGCCGTCGAGGGCTTCGTGCGCCAGATCCTCGGCTGGCGGGAATACGTACGCGGCGTCTACTGGTCGCGCATGCCCGAGTATGCGCTGACCAACGTCCTCGGCGGCGATAGACCTTTGCCCTGGTTCTACTGGTCCGGCGAAACCGACATGGCCTGCGTGCGCGACGTCGTCGCCATGACCCGCCGCTACGCTTACGCGCATCACATCCAGAGGCTCATGGTGACGGGCGCTCTGGGCCTGCTGTGGGGCGTGCGACCAGCCGAACTCGAGGAGTGGTATTTGGCCGTCTATGCGGATGCGTTCGAGTGGGTGGAGCTGCCCAACGTCCACGGCATGGCCCTCTACGCCGACGGCGGCGCACTTTCGTCGAAGCCCTATGCGGCCGGCGGCGCCTACATCAACCGCATGTCCAACTATTGCGGCGGTTGCCGGTTCGATCCGAAAAAGCGGACCGGCGAAGACGCATGCCCCTTCACCACGCTCTACTGGGACTTCCTGATGCGGCAGGACGAAAAGCTCTCCGGCAACATCCGGCTGGCCATGCCCTATCGCGCACTGGCCAACTTCAGCGCGGACGAACGGGCGGCTATCCGGGCCCGCGCGGACGCCGTCCGGGATGGAACAAGCCCGGTCTGATCATCGCAATCCGCTTGCATCCACAGGTATTTCGCACCCTCCTTGCTGCAGGAGGACAGCCATGACGAACCCGGATCAGGCCCGCGCGACGCAGATCGCCAACATCGAGAAGAAGACCGGCAAGAGCCTCGATGCGCTGCGAAAGGCGCTCGAAAGTTCCGGCAAGGAAAAGCACGCCGAGCGCCGCGCGTGGGTGATGGAGACGTTCGGCCTGGGTCACGGCGACGCCAACACGCTGGTCCATATCGCCATGAAAACCGATGGCCAGAGCGCCGCGGAGGCCGCCGGCGCCTCGGACGACGATGTCCTGAACGCCATCTATTCGGGCAAGAAGGCGCATATGCGCGCTATCCACGATGCGCTCATGACAGCCATTTCAGGCTTCGGCGCGTACGAGGTTTCGCTGAAGAAAGGCTACGTTTCGCTGCGCCGCAAGAAGCAGTTCGCCATGCTTGGTCCCAAGACAAACGACCGTTTCGAACTCGGCCTGAACATCAAGGGCGCGGCCGCCAATGGACGCGCAAAGCCTGTTCCACCGGGCGGAATGTGCCAATACATCGTTGCGCTGAGTGATTCGTCGGAGGTCGATTCCGACGTGATCGCCCTCGCAAAACAGGCCTATGACGGGGCTTTTTGAGCGATCACATGCGAAAAGTGCTTATTTTGTCGCAGTTTTGGCTTTCGAAAACCCGTATAGGCGGTTTCGGTCAACTCAATGGCAAGCATTTCAGTTGATTTGCAAGGGTAGAGACTGAGCGACCCGAAGCGCTGTTGCTTCGACATGCAATCATCGCTCGACGAGAATTGGAGATCCCACCATGGCTAAGAAAGTTGCGAAGAAGACCGTCGCGAAGAAAAAGGTCGCCAAGGCCACGCCGAAGAAGCTGCCGGCGAAGAAGTCCACCGTGAAGAAGGCCGCCGCCCCGCGCACGCCCACGGGCGCCCGCAAGACGGTGAAGCGCGCCACGAAAACCGCGAAGACGGCTCCGCCGTCCAAGCCGATCAAGGTCACCGCGGTCGCCGGCAAGACCATCACCGCCAGCGCGCTTCTGCAGGCCGTGGCGGACCACACCGAAATGAGCCGCACTGAAGCCAAGCGCTTCATCGAGAACTACCTCGACGTCGTGAAAGCCCACGTCCTGAAGGGCGTGAAGGTGAAGATCGGCGACATCGGCATGATCATGATCCGCGCCCGCAAGGCGCGCATGGGTCGCAACCCGGCGACGGGCGAACCGGTGAAGATCAAGGCGTCGAAGAAACTGGCGTTCCGTCAGTCGGCGACGATGCGCGAAGCGGTCCGCTAAGCGCGAACGAATTGCGGCTCCGGGCAAAGCCTCGGAGCCGCAAGGTCGGCGCTCTCCCGCCGGCGCCTATTTTGGGTCTGCGCTAGTGCGCATGTTCCTGATGCATACCGTGGCCCGTTTCGCCCTGACCGGCGGAGCGGGCCACGATCTTGAAGGGGACCGCGACCTCCCCTCTCTTCTCGAACGTCAGCGTCACAGGGATTTCTTCGCCGGTCGGCGCGAAGCCGAACAGCATCAGATGCAACCCGCCTGGCTGAAAGACGACCGCCGCGCCTGCGGGGACTTCGACGGCGTCGACCCTCTCCATCCGCTTCATCCCGCTCACGTCGCGGTGCGTGTGGAGTTCGATGGAACTCGTCGCTGGCGAAGAGGCCGCGATCAGCTTGTCCGACGTTTCGCCGGTGTTGCGCAGCGTGAAGTAGCCCACGCCCGTCGTCTGGCCCTCCACCGGCGGCCTGGCTGTCGCGTCAGTGATCGAAAGACCCACAACCGTGACGGCCTGCGACGCATCGGCGGGCGGCGCTTCAGGCGGCTTCTGCGCCGCCGGACTGCACGCCGCAGCCAGCAACGCAGCGGCCACAACAAACTTCCTCATTGCACTTCCCCTTTCCTGCGGCGGTTCGCGGCCAGCACGAGGCCGAACGACGCCATGACGGCGATGAGCGCAACCGCGATCATCGTCAGATAATCCCGGGTGCGGCGACCGATCAGTTCCGCCACCGGCTCCCATTTGTGGATCGTGTCGAAGAACCAGCCCTCGAACGCGACCGCGCCGGGCGTCGCGCGGGCGGCGATGAGACCCTCACGCAAGTCGACGAACGTCGCGCTCGCGCCTTCGCCCACCTGCATCACCGGCAGGCGCTTGTTGACGAAGCCATAGTCCGCGCTGAAGCGCGATATCTGAACGACAGGCGCTGTCTCAGCCGATCCCGCAATCACGCGCGCCCGCAACGCGTCATCCGTCGGAAGCGCGCGGCCTTCGCCGTCGAAGTAGAGCGCAACTTCTGATCCCTGCGGAAGCACGCGCCAGAGCGGCATCCCATTCGCGCCCGCCACCGCGCTGACATCAGAACGGTCCACGCCTTCGATGCGCGGCATCGCGACGATATCGGCAATCCGGAACAGCGCTGCAGAGCCCGGCGGCGTCAGCGCGCTCGTTGCGAAGAGATGGAACAGCCCCGAGATCGTGAATGCAAGCAAGAACGGCGCAGCGCCCCACGCCAGTCGGCGATGCCATATCCGCACGCCCCTGCCCCGCGACCCGACAAGCAAGGACATGCCGATGAGCGTGGTCGCCAGCACCGAACCCACCAGCAAAGCGATAAGCGCGACGCGCAGCGGTTCGACGCCTTCCAGAAACTTCAGCGTGTGGACGTTCTGTACCGCCGTCACGCCGTCGGACGTCATCGCCTGCCGGTAGCGACGGCCTTGGTGCTCGACCAGACGCAGCAAATGCGCCTGTGCAGGGAGCGACCCTACCGGCGCAACAATTCCATCGAGCGATACCGCCGCCGACGGCGGCGCCTGAAGAGCGGGACGCGGTGCGCTCCACGTCATGATCGGATGCAGAAACCCCGTAAGGGCCCAGAAGGTGGCCGCAACGCCGGCTAGCCAGCCGAGGCTGCGATGCAGTTTGCGCATGGAGATGTCCGCAGATCTGACGTGTAGGGGCGACGGGCGCGGCGCGTCCGTCGGGTTCGGGATGTCAGATCAGAAGAGGCGGACCGCGTGCGGGCGGTGGCGGCGCGGCAAGTCCATGGCCGACGCGCACGCCGGTCAGGAGCGCAAAGGTGGCCGCCACAGGCGGGAACGCCGGGCCTACCATCGCAGGCGCCGCAGGTGGTGGCGCAGAAACGGCCGCCACCGCAAAGGCGCAGGCGGCGTCATTTCCCAGCGCGGGCGTCGGTTGATCGCCGTCGAGATCGATGATGGCGGCCTGACCCTATCCGCAGAGGGTGACCGAAATCCGGTCACCGTCGGCCACGGCCATGTAGCCGGTCGGAATGAGGGCGCGCGTGATCACGGCCGCCAGCGCACAGAGCATCAGCAGATGCAGCGCCCAATGACGGCGGTGGCGGATCATACGGAGCACGGCGCTTCCGTGGGCTCTCTCCGGCGCAGGCGAAATGCGTCCCAAGGTCGCGAAATTCTCGCCAGCGCAACGCGCGTTTCGCCGGGCATCCGCCTCACGCGCGTACCCGAAACGGTCCCGCTGTTTCTTGCGCATTCGAAACACCGTGAGGCCTCGCGCAGGTGCTTGAGCCGTGTTAGAAATTCACAGATCAAGGGGAGTAGCGGTCAATGGCCGACATATCGCTCGTTTGCATGCGGGAGGACGCCTACAAGGCGGACCAGCTCGCGGGCGCTTTGGAGCGGTACGGTTTTTCGGTCTGCCGGTCGGCCTCCGTCTTCGAGGACTTCCAGGGCTACGGCGCGGTGATCGTGCTGCTTTCGCCCGGCGCCGCGCGCTCCGAGCTCGTCATGGGCACGGCCCAACGCGCCATGGACTACGGCAAGCTCATCCCCGTTTTCGTCAATCTCTGCCGCCTGCCCGACCGTCTCGCGGGCGTCGCCCTGCATGACCTGTCGTCTTGGGATGGCGCCGAGGACGACCGCGTCGTCCAGGCGATCGCCTACCATGCCCAACGCCTCGCCGGCCTCCCGGGTCGCCCGGAGCTTGGGCCGCCCGCGCATCGCACCCAGCTGCAGGACGCCTACGGCGCGCGCCAGACTCCGCGCATCAGCTACGATCCCCAATACGGCCAATCCTATGGGCAGTCGTACGAAGCGCCATACGACTCCCGCAACGACTGGCACGCGCCACAGCACGGCTACGCACAGCCGTCCTACGAGCCGCACTTCGTCGCCACCGCGCACAACGAGATGGACCGGCACCACGGCTACGATCATGGCGGCGGCTCGGTGCTCTCAGCGGTAGACGAATACGTGGCCGTTGCGCCGAACGATCACGGCCATCGCCAGCACCGCGAACATGACCGCGCCTACTTCCAGGCCGCGACGACCATCGACTACCACTATGACGAGCCGGAGTTTCCCCAGCACGCACCGCGTCGTCCGCTGCCCAGCATTCTGACGGTGGTATTCTGCGCGATGGCGCTGATGGGCACGGCGTGGTTTGAGGAAGCGCGCACCCGCGAGGTCGCGCAACTCGTGCCGGCAGTCGCCACCGCCGATCTCTCGTCGCCGGCTGTCACCGATCCCGGCGACACGCCGCGCAAGCGGATCGAGCGCTAGCCGCGCCTGCGGGCGCGGATTTCCAGCGCCATGAGATGCGACAGCGCCGGATAGAGCGCGGAATAAAGCGCCAGGGCCACGCCGTAGAACCCTTCCTTGCGCCCCTGCCGCGAGACGTAGGATTTCCAGAACCGCGAGAAGAAGCGCCGGATCGTCTTGGTCGGCTGCGGGATCGTATCGCGATCCACCATGTCCTCGCCCGCTAGCTGCGCGTACCGCAGGAGCCGCGCGTACATGTGGGGCAGATCCCGATAGACGTGATGGATCATCTGCGACTGCAACTTCGCCACTTCTGGAAGCTGCTTCACTGGCGGATGCAGACGTTCATTACCCCAGGACTTGGTGTGGCTCGGGAACAGGCACCGCTTGCCGCCGACGCCGTTATAGGCGCCCCAGCCATGGCGGATCGGCTTGCCGCCGATCCGGTTGTCGAACGGAACGAAGACGCCGCCCTGCGGCTTCTGGGAGAGCGCCGCGCGGATCTCCAGCGCGAGTTCTGACGGCACACGTTCATCGGCGTCAATTTCGAGTGTGTAGTCCGACGTGCAGGCCGCGAGCCCCGTATTCCGGCGCGGTCCCTCAATCGGCCAGGCACCCTCGATGATCTTCGCGCCGGCCGCCTCGGCGATCGCCTTGGACCCATCGGTGCAGCGATCGAGCACGACGACGATCTCATCCGCGAACGCCACGGACGCGAGGCACTCGGGCAGATCAGCCTCGCCGTTGTGGACGACGCAGAGGGCGGAAAGTGTCGGCGACATGGCGCCTAGTCGCGCGCGCCGCCCCCTCCGGTCAAGCGTCTACGGCTTTGCCGACGCCTTCACCCAACCAACCGCCGGATCGTTGAAATCGACGATGTCGGCGAGTTCGTAGATGTTGGGATAGCCGTAGCCGTAGAGGTTGATGAAGGTCGGGATGTTGAGCGCGAGGCGCACGGCTTTCACGGGCACCGGCTGCGCGTTGTTGGAGAAGTTGTTGTTGCAGTAGATGAGAATGCGCCGATTCCGGTCCGGCCCGAGAGCGGCTGCGAGGCTTTCGTCGGTGAATTCCGTGAACGGCAGATTGATGGCGCCGGCGATGTGGCCTTCGCCGTAGGCGCGGGCTGAACGGGCGTCGAGAATGAGCGTGTCGTCCTCCCCGGCCATCGTCTTGAAGCGCGCAAGATCGACGCGCCGCGCTTCGCGGTATGGCGCAAGATCAGCGGTCAGCGCCGCGAAACCGTTGTAGTCGACCTGCCGGTTCTGCGCGGGCTGCGCTTGCGTTGCACGCGGAATTTCCTTGCCGACGGCGGATGCGCCCGCGAACGCCGCGAACACGACTGCAAGAAGTATGGTCCGTTTCATCGCCGCTGCTCCCATGAGAAGGTCAGGTCGCCATGGGAGCGTGGCGGCATTGGGGCGCGCGCCATCCGCTGTATACGCTGTCGCCGGAGGGTAATTGCCCATGGAGGCGCATCCGAAAGAAGGCTGGGCCGCGATCGGGGTCGTCATCGTGCCGCTGCTCTGCGAGCGGTTTTCCGAAACGCTTCTCGACGCGGAAACCTTGCGGGGCCTTTATGCCCTGCAGACGGCGTGGTTGGACGCAGCTGGCGTCATGAGCCCACTTGGCGCGAGCTCCGCGTTCCTCGCGGCGCTCAGGGAGTCCGACGCACATGTCGTACTGCGGCCAGTCGCAGCGCTGTGGGCCACCGTGCTTGGCTTCTTCGACGCGGGCGGGTTCGCGAGCCTCGTCCAGCTGGGCGTCGGCGCGGCAGCTATCACCACGCTGAACCTCGCGCGTTCAGCAAGATCAGCGAAAAGGCCGCCGAAGAGACCCTTTCGCCGAAATCCTGATTTCGTCAGGCTATGCCGCTCGTCCGCTCCCCGCCCTGCCGCTCGAGCATCCAGCCGGGGTATTCGCGCGGCAGCTCCGATGCCTTGTCCAGCGTCGCCATTTCTTCGGCGGAGAGCTTCACGTCCGCCGCCGCAAGGTTTTGATTCAGCTGTTCCGGCGTGCGTGCGCCGATGATGACGCTCGTCACCCACGGTTTGTGCAGGAGCCAGCTCAGAGCGACGCCGGCGACAGAAGTATCCCGCGCCTGCGCCATCGGGTTCATCGCGTCGATGCAATCGAACGCGCGATCCTTGTTCACGGGCGGGAAGTCAAAGCTGGCGCGGCGCGCGTCGTTCGGCCCCGCCGTGTTGCGCTGATACTTGCCGGATAGAAAGCCGCCCGCGAGCGGGCTCCACGGCAGGATGGCGAGGCCCTCGTCTACCGCCAGCGGCACCACTTCGCGTTCCAGATCACGACCCGCGATGGTGTAGTACATCTGCGCTGACTCGAAGCGAGCGATCTCCTTGCGCGCTGAAATGCCGAGCGCCTTGGCGATCTGCCAGGCTGCCAGATTGCACAGGCCGATATAGCGCACGCGACCCGATTTCACGATGTCGTCGAGCGCGCCCAGCGTTTCCTCCAGCGGCGTCACCGGATCGAAGGCGTGGATCTGGTAGAGATCGATGTGATCCATCTCGAGGCGCTTGAGGCTCGCGTCGACAGCGTCGAACAGATGTTTGCGCGAGAGACCCCAAGTGTTGTGCGACTTCTGCCGACGAGCAAATGCGGCGCGCACGTCATCCGGCGCGTCCGGACCCGGCGGGAAGAAACGGCCGAACGCCTTGGTCGCGATCACCACTTCGTCGCGACCGACGCCGAGCTTCTTGATCGACTGGCCGAGGATCGTCTCCGATAGTCCGCTCGAATAGACGTCCGCTGTATCGAAGAAATTCACGCCGGCATCGAAGGAGAGCTTTACAAGTTCGTCGGCGCTGTCCTGCTGCAGCGCGCCGATGACCTTCCAGAAATCGTCGCCGCCGAATGTCATCGTGCCGAGGCACAGTTCGGACACGACCAGGCCGGTACGGCCGAGCTTGCGGTAGCGCATGAGAAAGCTCCTGAGTTGAAAAGCCTTTGCCCGCAGGTCGCATGTCACATGCGCGCCCTGCCCCGCTAAGGGGTGGGTAAAGTCAGGTGATGTTGAAAGCGATCGCCAAGGCCGACTATCGGAAGGACATTAGCGCCAAAATGGTCGTCGCGCTACGCGTTGAAAAGCGCGCGTGGCGTCTCCACTTAAGCGCTCCGCAAAGGCGCGGTCACGCGGCGCAGCGTGAGATTGATGCGGCCGCCGCCCGGTACGAGGCGGGAGGTTTCCGGCATTACGCGATCGACCCCGTGAAAACAGCGTCGCGCCTCTCCGCCCAGAACGATCACGTCCCCTGATGTCAGCCTGAAGGATCGTGTGGCGCCCCCACGCCGGGGACCACCCACCCGAAACAACGCGGTATTGCCGAGGGAGACCGACACGACCGGCGCATCCTGGTCATGCTCATCGGCGTCCTGATGCAATCCCATGCGCGCGCCTTCGCGGTAGAGATTGATCAGGCAGGCCTCTGGCGGCGCAGGGTATTGCGAAACGGCGTCCCAGAGATCGAGGAGCATTTGCGGGATCGGCGGCCATGACGCGCCGGTTTCCGGATGCGTCGACTGATACCGATAGCCCCGCGCCTGATCCGTCACCCAGCCGAGCGGCCCGAGATTGGTCTGCGTCACGCTCATGGCCGCCCCGGTGCGCGGAAGTCGTGGCGTGTAGAATGGCGCGACGGCCTGCGCCGCCATCACCGCCTCGACCAGGGCGCGCTGCGCTTCGGCACCGAAGTATCCCGGGAGAAGGCGCAAGCCTGCTGGTCCGCTCATGGCGGTGAGGTAGAGCGGCGACAAGGGACCATGCAACGCCCTTGTTCGCCGAATGTTCGTTCGCCGACAAAGCGGGCGCGGGTCCCTTCCCGGCTGGGCCGAAAAAGCGCATGCGACGTAGGTGATTTCATCTTGTGAGCGGTATGGGGCCTCCCATATGAGCGCTAACCACGCCGCCGGGGCTCCCAATGGGGCTTCTCGGAGGCGGTCCATCCATTTGGAACGTGGCGCCCGCTTCGGGCTGGACTGGCGCTGAGTTTCAGGCTGGTTCGCGAAGGCCACGTCGCCGAGAGACGAGAAAGAGGGCTAGAGACATGAGCAAGGTCATCGGTATCGACCTGGGCACGACCAACTCCTGCGTCGCCATCATGGAAGGCGGCCAACCCAAGGTCATCGTGAACGCAGAAGGCGCGCTGACGACCCCGTCGGTGGTGGCCTTCACGGAATCGGGTGAGCGCCTCATCGGCATGCCGGCCCGCCGTCAGGCGATCACCAACCCCGAATTCACCTTTTCCGCGATCAAGCGCCTGATCGGGCGCACTTTCGATGATCCCGTGACGAAGAAGGACATGGGTCTTGTCCCCTACAAGATCGTGAAGGCGCCGAACGGCGACGCCTATGTGCAGGGCCGCGACAAGGCCTATGCGCCAGCGGAAGTCTCCGCGTTCATCCTGCAAAAGATGAAAGAGACGGCGGAGGCCTATCTCGGCGAGAAGGTCGACAAGGCCGTCATTACCGTCCCCGCATACTTCAACGATGCCCAGCGTCAGGCGACCAAGGACGCCGGCCGCATCGCGGGCCTCGATGTCCTGCGCATCATCAACGAGCCGACCGCAGCGGCGCTCGCCTACGGCCTCGACAAGTCCGAAGCCAACAAGACGATCGCCGTCTATGACCTCGGCGGCGGCACGTTCGACGTCTCGGTTCTCGAGATCGGCGACGGCGTGTTCGAAGTGCGCTCCACGAACGGCGACACGTTCCTCGGCGGCGAAGACTTCGACAGCCGCATCGTCAACTACGTCGCCGACGAATTCAAAAAGAAGCACGGCATCGACCTGCGTCAAGATGCGATGGCCCTACAGCGCCTCCGCTCGAAGGCGGAAGAGGCCAAGAAGGAGCTCTCGACGACGACCGAGTACAAGATGAGCGAGCCGTTCATCAGCTTCGATCCGTCGAGCAAGACCCCGCTCCACTTGGACCTGCTGCTGTCGCGCGCGAAGTACGAAGCGCTCGTGGAAGACCTCGTTCAGCGCACGCTGGAGCCGTGCAAGTCGGCGCTCAAGGATGCCGGTCTCTCGGCAGGCCAGATCCAGGAAGTTGTTCTCGTCGGCGGCATGACGCGCATGCCGCGCGTGCAGCAGGTCGTGAAGGAATTCTTCGGGCGTGAGCCGCACAAGGGCGTGAACCCCGACGAAGTCGTCGCCATCGGCGCCGGCATCCAGGCGGGCGTGCTACAGGGCGACGTGAAGAACGTCGTGCTGCTCGACGTGACGCCGCTTTCGCTGGGCATCGAGACGCTCGGCGGTGTATTCACGCGCCTGATCGACCGCAACACCACGATCCCGACCAAGAAGAGCCAGGTGTTCTCGACCGCCGAGGACAACCAGCAGGCCGTGACCATCCGTGTCTATCAGGGTGAGCGGGAAATGGCGTCTGACAACCGTCCGCTCGGCCAGTTCGATCTCGTCGGCATACCCTCCGCCCCGCGCGGCATGCCGCAGATCGAAGTGACGTTCGACATCGACGCCAACGGCATCGTTTCCGTATCCGCGAAGGACAAGGCGACGAACAAGGAACAGTCGATGCGCATCCAGCCATCCGGCGGTCTTTCGGAAGGCGACATCCAGAAGATGGTCAAGGAAGCCGAGGAGCACGCCGGCGACGACAAGGCGCGCCGCGAGTTGGTCGAGGCCAAGAACTCCGGCGAGGCGACGATCCACAACGTGGAACGCCAGCTCACCGAGAACGGCGACAAGATTTCCGCCGCCGACAAGACCGCCATCGAGCAGGCCGTCCAGGCGCTGAAGGACGCCCTGCCCGGCGACAACATGAGCGATATCGCGGCGAAGACGCAGTCTCTCGTGCAGGCGTCGATGAAGATCGGCGAAGCCCTGTACGGCGCGCAGAAGGATGGCGGCGGTGATGACGACGATTCCTCGCCGAACGATCCCGGCGTCGTCGATGCCGAGTTCGAGGAAGTCGACGGCCAGAACAAGAAAAGCGCTTGATGCGCGTGGCCCCGGTTTACGCCGGGGCCATTTTCTGGCGGACCTGACACATGGCCTCGCGCGACTATTACGAAATTCTCGGCGTACAGCGCGGTGCGGAAGCGGCGGCGATCAAGGCCGCCTACCGCAAGCTGGCGATGCAGTATCACCCTGACCAGAACCCGGGCGACAAGGCGGCCGAGGACAAGTTCAAGGAAATCAACGAGGCTTACGCCGTGCTCTCGGACCCCGAGAAGCGCAGCGCTTTCGATCGCTTCGGCAAAGCCGCGTTCGAAGGCGCCCAGGGCGGCGCGGGCTATCAGGATTTTTCCGACGTCTTCAACGAAGTGTTCGGTGACGCCTTCGGCGATCTCTTCGGCGGACGTCAGGGCGGGGGTCGTCGCGCCAACGGCCCCGAGCGCGGCGGCGACCTGCGCTACGATATCGAGATCACTCTTGAGCAAGCGTTCACCGGACTTGAGCGTGAAATCGTCGTGCCGCGCGAAATGTCGTGTGAGGTCTGCACCGGCACCGGCGCCGAGCCCGGCACACAGCCGGAAACGTGCAGCACCTGCGGCGGCTCGGGCCAGGTACGCGCAGCGCAAGGCATGTTCCGCATCGTGCGCACCTGCCATGCCTGCGGCGGCCGCGGCACGTTGGTGCGCAGTCCGTGCAAGGCATGTAGCGGTCGTGGCCGCGTAAAGCGCGAGCGCACGCTCTCGGTGAAAATTCCGCCGGGCGTCGAGGACGGCACCCGCATCCGACTGTCCGGCGAAGGCGATCTCGGCGCCAAAGGCGGCCCGGCGGGCGATCTCTATCTTTTCTTGTCGGTGCGCTCGCACAAACTCTTCGAGCGTGACGGCATGGAACTATTCTGCCGCATCCCGGTGCCGATGACGAAGGCCGCGCTCGGCGGGGACATCGAGGTGCCCACCATCGACGGCGGCAAGCAGAGCCTGACCATCGTCTCGGGCGCCCAGACCGGCCGGCGGTTCCGCCTCAAGAACCAGGGCATGCCGCGTCTGCAGGGGCGGGCCAACGACCGGGGCGACCTGCATGTGGAGATTTTCGTCGAAACGCCGATGAATCTCACCTCGAAGCAGAAGAAACTGCTGCAGGATTTTGCGGCCGAGTCCGGCGTCGAAACTGATCCGCAGACCCACGGATTCTTCGACATCATGAAGCGCTTTTTCGAGGGTGGAGGCGAGACTCCCAACCGGTGACGGGGCATAACCTGCGGACTTGACGATGGTTTCACGCGGTCGGCGCGGTCGCCGCTCGCCCGTCGGGGGAAGTCTTGGAGTACCTCGTTCTCGGCCTCGTGGCGGTCGGCATCTATACCGGTGGGCTGGCCCTCGGCGTGATCGCCTTCCTGCGCAGCCAACGCTACCGCAAGGCGCTGGTCGAACAGCAGGCGCGCATCGATGCGCTCGAGGCTGCGCTCGCCGGCTACGGTCCCCTCCCCGTTCTGCAACCCGGCCACCAACCCGCGCAGCTCGCGCCCCCTCAAGCGCCGCGACGCGAGGCGCCCGCAACAGCGCACGGCGAAACGCTGGTGCGCCCCGAGGTGCAGCGCCCGCCGCCGCTTGAGCCGATCTTCCCCGTACCCGGCGCGCCACCGCGACGCCCGATGGCGCCTGCAGCGCCGCCCGAACCCGCAAAGCCGCTCGACATCACCGGGTGGCTGACTTGGGGCGCCGGCGCAGGCATCGCGGTGGCGATCATCGCGTTCCTGAACAACGCCTACAATCAGGGCTTCTTCAACCAGGCCTCGCAACTGCTGCTCGGCTACGTGATCGCCGCATGTCTCGTCGGCGGTTCCGAAGTTCTGCGCCGCCGCGCGAAGACGCACCCGCCGCGGGACTTACAATCGCGCCATACGCCGAAAATTCTGGCTGCTGCGGGACTCGTGTGTGCGTACGGGATCACCTACGTCGGCTTCACGCGGCTGGCCTTGCTGCCGCCGCCCGCCACGATCGGTCTCATGGGCGCGCTGTCGCTCGCAGCGTTTGCGCTCTCGCTCTGGCACGGCCGCCTGACCGCATGGCTCGGGATACTCGGCGGCTTCGGCGCGCCGGCGTTGATCGGCTCGGCCGAGACGCCCGCCACGGCGCTCTTCGCCTATCTCTTCGCCATCTGCGCAGGCGCGTTCGCGCTGTCGCGGCACAAGCGCTGGTACGGCGTCGGCATCGCGGCGGCGATCGCCGCTGTGGGATGGAGCGTCTGGTGGACCTACGGCTGGCTCTCGCCCTCCGGCATCTCGGCAACTTCGGGATATCTGGTCGCCGTCATCATTCTCGGTCTCGCCTTTGCCTGGGACAGCGCGCGCACCGCCGAGCGCGTCCCGCTGCCGCGCACCGTACCCATGTGGATCGGCGCGACGACCATCGTTCTCGCCGCCGCCGCACTGATCTTCCTCTTTGTTGCTGCACGCGGATTTGGCATGCCCGCGGCACTGGCGTTGATCGGCGCCACCGCCCTGCT
The DNA here is from genome assembly GCA_034440275.1 of Alphaproteobacteria bacterium. Classification (GTDB taxonomy): domain Bacteria; phylum Pseudomonadota; class Alphaproteobacteria; order Caulobacterales; family Aquidulcibacteraceae; genus VFBF01. The sequence goes on along the minus strand of JAWXBS010000070.1, from coordinate 27,945 downwards.
CACCGGCGCCGCTGCGCTGCGCCCTGGTTTCGCGGGCGCGCCGCTGATCGTCGGCGCTTTCACCGTTGCGGCGCTTTCGCTCTGGCCTGAGATCGACACGAGCGGTTCTGCGCGCACGTATGCGACCTTCGCCAGCGCCGTCGGCCTCGCGGCCAGTTTCGGTGGCTGGATCATGATGGCGCGCAATCCCGCACCCGGAGCCGGCGCCTTGGTCGCCGCGATCCTGCCAGCCGCCGCCATGTTTGTAGCGCACACACGTCTCGGCGGCGTCATCGGCCAACCCCTAGCATGGGGACTGGCGGCTCTGGCGCTCGCCGCCTTCAACGCCGTCGCGCTCGATCGCATCGCGCATGCCGTGGGCGGCGCAGCCAAAGCCCCCTTGGCGACAGGCGCCTTCGCCCTAGCCGCAGCAGCCTGTGCTGTCATGGCCGGTTTCTTCGCGCTCGATCAGGTACGGCTCGCCGCAGGCGTCGCCATCCTCATCATCTCGCTGGGCTGGCTCGACAAGCGCCTCAACCTGCCGCCCACACGGATTGCAGCGATGTTCGTCGCGGCCGCGACCGTCGCTCTTCTCTCGCCGCTCGCCCTCTTGAACGCCCCGCCGATCGAGACAACGCTCATCATCAACACGCTCGCGCCGACATTCATCATGGCGATTGCGTCTGTATGGATTGGTGCGCGCCTGTTTGCGACGGGGCCCGCCGGATACCTCGGACGAGTCACCGTCACCCTGCGCGCGACGCTCATTGTTTTGATGGCCTGCTTCCTGTGGGCTGAAATCCGTCACCTGCTCAACGACGGCGTGTTGGCCGCGCCCTACACGTCCCTCTGGGAAGCGGGCGCCCACACCTGCGCTATGCTTGGCGTCGCCCTGATCGCCGCGTGGCGGTTCGGCGCCCAGGACAGGCCGCTGCTGCACTGGACGGAACGGGTCGCATTCGGCGGCGCGCTCCTGCACACCGCCCTCGCATCACTTGTGTTGCTGGCGCCGTGGTGGGGCATGCAGCCCACGAGTGTGCTGGGGCCGCCCTTCTTCAACAATCTGCTTGTCGCCTACGCCATCCCGGGCGCGCTCTTCGCCGGCTACGCGCTCCTGAAGACGCGCATAGGTGCGCCGGTCACAGCCCAGGTTTCGGGCGCTGCGGCCATCGTCGCCACTATGGCGTGGGCGATCCTGACCGTGCGTCACAGCTTCCACGGTGACGCTATGGCGCGCGCGACGGCGTCTGGGTTCGAACAGCCCGTCTATTCGCTGACACTTGCGCTCGTGGCGGCAGCCGTGCTGGCCCTGTCTTGGTATCGAAAAGCGCCTTCCCTCCGCTATGCAGCCGCGGCCTTGGCGATCGCCGCGTTCGCGAAGGCGCTCGTCGTCGACGCGCAGCAGATCGAGGGCGTGGTGAAGTACGCCGTCTATGCGCTGCTTGCGGCTACCGCTGCGGGCGCCTTCATCGGCTTCCAGCGGTACGTATTCCCCCGGGATCCCGCCGACGGCGCGAACAACACGACGGGTTCATCCGCGGACGCCACTCTGCTACCACCGCGTCCATGACCATCAGGATCGCGATCGCCGGCGCCGCCGGCCGCATGGGCGCAGCGCTCGCCGGCGCCATTGCGCTACGCACCGACGTTATGCTCTGCGGCGCCAACGAACGGCCCGGCTCCGATGCTATCGGCAAGGAAATCGCGCCCGGCGTCACCATTCTCGCGGACGCTGCCGAAGCCGCTCGCGACGCCGATGTGTGGATCGATTTCTCGACGCCCGACGCCACGCGCGCCGCCATCACCGCGCTTGCCAACACAAAGGTACGCGCCGCTATCGTCGGCACCACCGGCATGAAAGCCGATGCGGAAGCCGTCATTGCGGACGCAAGTCGTCGCTTGGCCATTGTGCAATCAGGCAATTTCAGCCTCGGGGTGAACGTGCTCGCGGGGCTCGTGCGTCAGGCCGCCGCGCGGCTCGGTCCCGACTGGGACATCGAGATTGTCGAGGCGCATCACCGTCGCAAGGTGGACGCGCCGTCCGGCACTGCGCTGATGCTCGGCGAAGCGGCGGCACAAGGCCGTGGCGACAAGGCGCTCTCCGCTCTGCGTCTGCCCGCACGCGAGGGGATTACAGGATCGCGTCCCGAAGGCGGCATCGGCTTTGCGGTCGTGCGCGCCGGCGGCATCGTCGGCGAACACGAAGTCATCTTCGGAACGGAAACCGAAACGCTCAGGCTCACGCACCAGGCTGCGGATCGGTCACTCTTCGCCCGCGGCGCGGTCCATGCGGCGGTGTGGGCGGCGGCGCAAAAGCCGGGCCTCTACTCCATGCAGGATGTGCTCGGCCTCTAGCGCCGCGCGCGGGCGAGCGCGTCGCGTATGGCGGCGGCGAGCTCTCCGCGCTCCGGCGGCGACAGGAAGGCGCCTATCAGCATCGCGCGGTCTCCGGCGGCGATGCGCACGGCATCCTCGCGATCCTCGACCCGCGCCCACGCCGGGCTGACCACCCAGTGGCGGGCCGCACCCTGCGCAGGCTGACGGGTGACGTGCACCACATCCACGCCGACACGCACGCGCTCGAAGGACCTGGCGGCGCGATAGTTCATGTGAAACGCAAGGCTGAAGAGCGCCACGTCGAGCAGGAGAAAGCCAAGCACCGGCCACGCGCCGCGAAACGCCCAATACCCGGCGATCAGCACATTCATCGCCGAAAAGACGCACAGCACCTTGATGAACGCCCCGCTCGTCAGCGAACGGTTGGGCGTCAGGACCGCATCGATGTATGCCACGCCCGTGTCCTCGGGCGGTGCGGCGACGTTTTCCCAGCGCGGTGTCATGGGCTAAGGATGGCGCGATTTCTGCGGGGAGCAAGGTGCAGTCTCAATCGATCACACGACCGCGCAAACTGACGCGCGCCGCCGCAGCCGACCTCTACGCGCGTCTTGCCGAAGCACGACCCGAACCAAGGACAGAGCTCGACTACGTCAATCCCTTCACGCTGGTGGTCGCCGTCGCGCTTTCGGCGCAGGCGACGGACAAGGGCGTCAACCGCGCCACCGGCCCGCTCTTCCAGATCGTCGACACGCCGGAGAAAATGGTGGCGCTCGGCGAGGATGGTCTCGCCGCGCACATCAAGACGATCGGCCTCTGGCGCAGCAAGGCCAAGAACGTCATCGCACTCTCGCAGCAGCTGATTGATCTGCATGGCGGCGAAGTCCCCCACGATCGCGCGGCTCTGGAGGCGTTGCCCGGCGTCGGCCGCAAGACGGCGAACGTGGTGTTGGCGGAAGCGTTCGGCGAAGCGACCATCGCCGTGGACACGCATGTGTTTCGAGTCGCCAACCGCACCGGACTCGCAGCGGGCAAGACGCCGGAAGCGGTCGAGCAGCAACTCCTGCGCATCACGCCGCCGGAATACATGCAGGGCGCGCATCACTGGCTGATCCTGCATGGGCGCTATGTCTGCCTGGCGCGCACACCGAAATGCCTCGTGTGCCCGGTGAACGAGATATGTCTCTACCGGCACAAGACCGGCGCTCAGGTCAAAGTCTCCGCCAGGGCGTCGGCGAAGAAGCCCGCCCCTTCCGGTGCGAAGGCGAAGAAAAGATAGGGCTCAATGGCTTCGAGTTCGATCAGGTGCGGGCGACCGTCGGGACCATCGACGAGATCGACTCGTGCATAGAGCATGCCCTTCGGCGCCAGTGCGAGGACCTGTTCTGCGGCAGAACGATCGGCGGCCGTCGCCTCGCTGCGCGCGAACTGTGCGCCGTCCACGTTGGCGTACCACTTGCCTGCAGCGGGTAGCTTGCGGATCGCGTGCGCTGGCTTGCCGTTGAAATAGAACAGCGATCGCTCCCCCGTCGTCTCGATGCCCGGCAGGAACGGCTGGATCATCACCGCGCCGCGGGGCGCGAGCGCGAGATCGCCTTCCGACCAGCCATTGCGCCTCAAACGGATCGTGTCGCGACTACCGGCGCCGAGCTGGGGCTTCACGACAAGCTCGGCCGCCTCGAACATGTCGAACGCGCGGCCGATGATCGTGGCGTCGACCGTGTCGGACCACACCGTCGGGATGACCGGCGCGCCCTTCTCGCCGAGTTCCTGCAGGTAGGTCTTGCGCGCATTCCAGCGCAGCGCATCCGGCGGATTGAAAATCCGCAGGCCGCCGCGATCCAGCGCATCGAGCCGGTCGAGAAACTCGCCGACGCGATCGGCATAGTCCCATGTCGATCGCACGACCGCCGCATCGAATCCTGCATCCGCCAAGTCCGGCGCATCCCAGCGCTTGATCTCGAGCGCGATCCCCTTCTCCGCCGCCTGCGGCTTGAGGATCGCAAAGTCCGGCGCGTCCTGCCCCGGCAGTTCGCCCTCGGGTACGAAGCCGCCACGCCAGCGCGATCCAGTGAGGTAAGCGACGCGCTTCACGACGTCGCCGCGCGGGCGCGCAACTCTGCGAGGCACTCCGCAATGCCCGGCGCACGATCTCCGGTACGGCGCGGACCGGGCTCCACGGTGGCAAGGCGATCATTCGCGAAGCCCAGTGCGAGCGCACATCCCGGCGTCGTCCAGATCATGAGCGCGCCGATGCCGTCACGACGTTCCACATCCGGCGCACCAAAGAGCGTGCGCGCCTGCGCTGTCGTGATCGCATCGGCAGCGCCCGCACGTGCGAGCGCGTTGGCTGCTTCGAGACGCGGACCCGTGGAGGTGCGCGGCGGCGGGCGGACAGAGCCGCCGGTGGAAACCGGCGCCGGGCTGGAGGTGGCGCACGCGGCCAGCAGAAACAAGGCCGCCACTGGTACACATAGGGGCGCGAGGATCGGTCGCATGGTTGCCAACCATGCCCACGCCCGTCCGCTGGCGCAATCGCTTGCGCCGCCCGCCGTCGCGGGCCAGAACGCGCGGTCTTTCCGGGAGCCCCCATGTCCAGAGCCGCCTACGACGTCGTCGCCGTCGGAAACGCCATCGTCGATGTCCTCGCGCAGGTGGATTTCGCCTTCATCGAAGCCAACGGCCTCGTGCCGGCATCGATGACGCTGATCGACGAGCCCCGCGCCATTGCGCTGACGGACCTGTTCCCGAACAAGGTCATTGCGCCCGGCGGATCGGCGGCGAACTCGATGACGGGCGTTGCGAGCTTCGGCGGCAAGGCCGGCTACATGGGCAAGGTCGCCGACGACCAGCTGGGCCGCGATTTCACCGCCGCCTTCCGCGCCGAAGGCGTGCGCTTCGACACCCCGCCCCGCCCCGGCCAGCCCGCGACCGCACGCAGCCTCATCGCTGTGACGCCGGACGGCCAGCGCTCCATGAACACCTTCCTCGGCGCCTCCACGCTGCTCGACGCCAAGGACGTGGACAAGGCGCTGATCGAGGACGCGACCGTGCTTTTCCTCGAAGGCTATCTCTTCGATCGCGACGAGGCGAAGGCCGCGTTCGTGTACGCTTCGGAAATCGCCAAGGCGGCAGGCCGCAAGGTGTCGGTGACGCTTTCGGATGTCTTCTGTGTGGAACGTCACCGCGAGAGCTTCCGCCATCTCGTCGAACATCACATCGACATCCTGTTCGCCAACGAGAACGAGATCATCAATCTCTACCAGACGCACGACTTCGAGACGGCGCTCGCCGCTGCGCGCGAAGTGTGCCCGGTTGTAGCGGTGACGCGCTCGGAGAAGGGCTCCGTGATCGCGGCGGGTGCCGAGACGCACGTTGTGAAAGCCGAGCCCGTCGCCAAGGTGCTCGACACCACCGGCGCCGGCGACCAGTACGCGGCCGGCTTCCTGTTCGGCTACGCCACGGGACGCGAACTGCCGGAATGCGGGCGTCTCGGTTCCGTCGCCGCTGCGGAAGTGATTTCGCACATGGGCCCGCGTCCGGAGACGAGCCTGAAGGCGCTGGCCAGAATCTAGCGCAGCGCGTCGTTGATCTTCGCCAGCGCCGCAGCGCCCGGCGACAGCTCCTTCGTGCCGAGCTTGTTCAGCGCGACATCCGTGGTGCCGAGGCGGTCGTGCAGATCGGTCGCGTCGGGATCGACGAAGAGAAGCCCCGTGACCACCTCCCCCGCTGCGTGGCGTTCCTGGAGATAGTTCATCGCGCCGATGCGGTTGGTAGCGTCATAGCTTTCCTCAAGCTTGCGCAGACGCAACGTCGAGCCGTCATGCTGCGTCACCTCCGTCACCGTGCCGGGCGCGTAGTCGGCCGTGATGGGCGTGCGGCCGAGAATGACGTCGAGGCGGTTCACGGCCTCGTTGTGCTCGCGCACATAGTCGAAGCTCTTCGTCGAGCCCGCGTGATTGTTGAACGCCACGCACGGGCTGATGACGTCGAGCACCGCCGGGCCGTGGTGCGAGAGTGCGCCCTTGATGAGCGGGACGAGCTGATCCTTGTCGCCCGAAAAACTGCGCCCGACATAGGTCGCGCCGAGTTGCAACGCGAGCGCGACGAGATCGATGCCGCTCTCGGTGTTCTCGACGCCCTTCTTCGACTTCGAACCCTTGTCCGACGTCGCGGAGAATTGGCCCTTGGTGAGCCCGTAAACGCCGTTGTTTTCCACGATGTAGCACATGTTCACCCCGCGCCGGATCGAGTGCGCGAACTGGCCGAGGCCGATCGACGCCGAGTCCCCGTCCCCCGACACGCCGAGATAGATGAGATCGCGGTTGGCGAGATTGGCGCCGGTCAGCACCGACGGCATGCGCCCGTGCACCGAGTTGAAGCCGTGCGACTGGCCGAGGAAATAGTCCGGCGTCTTCGACGAACAGCCGATGCCCGACATCTTCGCCAGCCGGTGCGGCTCGATATCGAGTTCAAAACAGGACTGCACGATCGCGGCGCTGATGGAGTCGTGGCCGCACCCGGCGCAGAGCGTCGACACCCTGCCCTCGTAATCGCGCCGCGTGAATCCGCGCGCGTTCTTCGGCAGATCCGGGTGGTGCATTTTCGGCTTGAGAATGTAGGTCATTCCGCCATCTCCCGGATGGGGTTGGAGGCGCTCATGCGCTTGCCGATCGCGTCGATCAGGAAGCGCGCGGTGATCGGCGCGCCGTCATAGTGCAGCACGGGCGTGAGTTGCGCGGGGTCTATGCCGCCTTCGGTGACGACGAGCGTGCGCAGCTGGGCGTCGCGATTCTGCTCGACGAGGAAGACTTCGTCGTGCGCGTGAATGAAGTCGAACACTTCCTGCGGGAACGGGAAGGCCCGCACGCGCATGGCGTCGAGGTGATGGCCCTGCGTCTCCAGCGCTTCGAGCGCCTCGTGCATGGCCGGCGTCGTGGAGCCGAAATAGATCACGGCGGATTTCGTCTTGCGCTTGGCCTGCCGCACGACCGGGGCCGGCACGGTGCGCGCGGCGGTCGCGAACTTCGCGAGCAGGCGCTCCATGTTGTACTGGTAGTCGACGCCCTTCTCCGAATAACCCGCCGCGCGGTTGCGCGACGTGCCGCGCGTGAAGAAGGCGCCGCGCGTCGGGTGCGTGCCGGGATAGGTGCGGTACGGCACGCCGTCGTGATCGACGTCCATATAGCGCCCGAACTCCTTGCCGGCCTCCAGATCCTCGAACGTTATCACCTTGCCGCGATCGATTTCACGCGCATCGTCCCATTTGAACGGCTCGACGAGCCATTCCTGCATGCCGATATCGAGATCGAGCATGACGAATACGGTCGTCTGGAAGCGATCGGCAAGGTCAAACGCCACGGCGCCCATCTCGAAGCACTCGCTTGGATCGGCGGGCAGCAACATGATGTGCTTGGTGTCGCCGTGCGAGGCATACGCCGCGAGCAACAGGTCCGACTGCTGCGTGCGTGTGGGCATGCCCGTGGACGGGCCGCCGCGCTGCACGTCGAAGATCACGGCCGGAATTTCCGCGAAGTACGACAGCCCGATGAACTCGTTCATCAACGAGATGCCGGGACCGGAGGTGCAGGTGAACGCCCGCGCGCCGTTCCAGCCTGCCCCGACAACGATGCCGATGGAGGCGATCTCGTCTTCCGCCTGCACGATGGCGTAGCGTTTCGAGCCGTCCTCGTTCGTGCGCAGCGCCTCGCAGTGCTCCATGAAGCCTTCGGCGAGCGAGGTGGACGGCGTGATCGGATACCAGGCGCACACCGTCGCGCCGCCATAGACCGCGCCGAGGGCGGCGGCGTTGTTGCCTTCGACGAAGATGCGATCGCCGACCGCATCCGCGTGACGCAATTGCAGGCCGATGGGTTTCAGGTTTTCCTTCGCCCAGGTGCGCCCGAGGTTGAACGCCTGGATGTTGGCGCCAATCAGCTTGGCCTTGGAGGCAAACTCCTCCGCCAGCACCTTCTCGACCACTTCGGTGTCGATGCCGATCAGCCACGACAGCGCGCCGACATAGGCGATGTTCTTGAACAGCTGGCGTTCGCGCGGAAGCTTGTAGGCTTCGTTGCAGATCGTCGTCAGCGGCACGCCGATGACGGTGATGTCGTCGCGGAATTTCGACGCCGGCATGGGCCGCGTGTTGTCGTAGAAGAGGTAGCCGCCCGGCACGATCTCGGCGACATCATCGTCCCAGGTCTGTGGATTGAGCGCGACGGAGATGTCCACGCCGCCGCGTCGCCCGAGATGGCCCGCCTCCGTGACGCGCACTTCGTACCACGTCGGCAGGCCCTGGATGTTGGACGGGAAGATGTTTCGCGCCGAAACCGGCACGCCCATGCGGATGATCGCCTTCGCAAAGAGCCCGTTCGCGCTCGCCGAGCCCGAACCGTTGACGTTCGCGAACTTGACGACGAAGTCGTTGACGGCCGCCAGCGGCGCCGTGGTTACGTGTTCCGGCATGCGGTCCCCGCGTGCGTGATGTCGATGAGCGTCTTCTGCATGTCCCACGCGCCCGTCGGGCAGCGCTCGGCGCAGAGACCGCAGTGGAGGCAGACGTCTTCGTCCTTGGCCATGATGCGGCCCGTCTTGAGGCCGTCCGCGACGTAGATGTCCTGCGTGAGATTGAGCGCCGGCGCCTTCAGGTGATGACGTAGCGCACTCTCCTCCTCGTTCTCGGTGAATGTGATGCAGTCCATCGGACAGATATCAACGCACGCATCGCACTCGATGCAGGCCGGTGCGCTGAACACAGTCTGCACGTCGCAGTTCAGGCAGCGCTGCGCTTCCTTGAAGCCGAGATCCGGAGTGAAGCCGAGTTCGACTTCCGTGGTCACGCTCTTGAGCGCGATTTCCTTCTTTTCGAGCGGCACCTTGTAGCGGAGGTCATTGGCGATATCGTTGTCGTAGCTCCACTCGTGGATGCCCATCTTCTGGCTGACCACGGTGACGCCCGGCGGCGGGCGATCCTCGACATCGAGACCGCTCAAGAATTTCTCGATCGACACCGCCGCATCATGGCCGTGCGCGACCGCCCAGATGATGTTCTTCGGACCGAACGCCGCGTCGCCGCCGAAGAAGACCTTCGGATTCGACGATTGCATGGTCTTCGCCGAGACCACCGGCATGTCCCACTTGTCGAACTCGAGCCCAGCGTCGCGTTCGATCCAGGGAAAGGAATTTTCCTGCCCCACGGCCACCAGCACGTCATCACAGGCTATGTGCTGGTCAGGCTCACCTGTCGCCACGAGCGACCGTCTGCCCTTGTCGTCGTATTTCGGCGCGACCTTCTCGAAGACGACGCCCGTCAGCTTGCCGTTCTTGTGCAGGAATTCCTTCGGCACGAGGAAGTTGAGGATCGGGATGTCCTCGTGCATCGCATCCTCCTTCTCCCAAGGAGACGCCTTCATCTCGTCGAAGCCCGAGCGCACGACCACCTTCACATCCGCGCCGCCGAGACGACGCGCCGTACGGCAGCAGTCCATCGCCGTATTGCCGCCGCCGAGCACGATGACGCGCTTGCCGATCTTCTCGATGTGGCCGAATGAGACGCTCGACAGCCAGTCGATGCCGATGTGGATGTTGGCGGCGCCCTCAGCGCGGCCCGGAATATCGAGATCGCGCCCGCGCGGCGCGCCGCAGCCGATGAAGACCGCGTCATAGTCCTTGGCCAGAAGGCTTTTCAGGCTCTCGACCCTTTCGCCGAGCCGCATCACGGGCCCAAGCGCCGTGATGTAGCCCACCTCCTCGTCGATCACTTCTTCCGGCAGGCGGAAACGCGGTATCTGCGTTCTGATAAAGCCGCCCGCCTTCGCTTCCCCGTCATAGACGTGAACTTCGTAGCCCAGCGGCGCGAGATCGCGCGCCACGGTGAGCGACGCAGGCCCTGCCCCGACGCATGCGATCTTCTTGCCGTTGCGCGACGCGACCTGAGGCAGGCGCGCGGTGATATCGTCCTTGTTGTCAGCCGCCACGCGCTTGAGGCGGCAGATCGCAACCGGCTCTTCCTCCACGCGCCCCCGCCTGCAGGCGGGCTCGCATGGCCTGTCGCATGTGCGACCGAGAACGCCCGGGAACACATTGGACTTCCAGTTGATCATGTAGGCGTCGGTGTACCGGCCAGCCGCGATCTGCCGGATGTATTCCGGCACCGGCGTGTGCGCCGGACAGGCATACTGGCAATCGACGACCTTGTGGAAATACTCCGGACTGCTGATGTCCGTGGCCTTCAAGGCGCTTCCCCTCTGGTGAGCTCGCCTCAAGTGCCGGCGCGCAATATTATTGCGCGCAGTTTAGAGCCCGCCCCCTGAATGGGGCAACGGCTTTCCGCTGCTTTTAGCGTGGCGGACCCTTCATGGAACGACTGTGCGCGCCCTGCGGCTTTTGCGGGCGGTCGGCGGTCAGCACCATGGTGGCTGCGAAGAGCAGCGCCGTCGCGCCGGACATGACAGCGATCAGCCGCCCCGGCGTGCGGGCGAAACGCGCATCGGGGTCCCGGTGGCGACGGCGCATTCGTGACTTCCGTTCGCGCATGAGCGTGCTTTCCGTGCCGGTCTGACGCGTTCGTGCGCCATTTTGTCCGTTTTGCAGAGCCGAGCACAAGACGTGCCGCGCACTGCAAGTGCGACCTAGTCGCAAATCGGTCGCTACAGTATGTACCGGCTGAGGTCGGCGTTCTTCGCGAGATCGCCAACCTGCGCGTGCACGAAGGCGGCGGTGATCGTCACGGTCTCCCCTCCCCGGTCAGGCGCGGTGAAGCTGATATCGTCGAGCACGCGCTCCAGCACCGTCATGAGGCGCCGCGCGCCGATGTTCTCGAGTGAGGCGTTCACGTCCGCCGCCAGACCCGCGATAGCGTCGATGGCGCCCTCGTCGAACACCAACGTCACGCCTTCGGCGCCGAGCAGCGCCACATACTGCTTGATCAGACTGGCTTCCGGCTCCGTGAGGATGCGGCGGAAGTCCTCGCGCGTCAGCGGCTTCAGCTCCACACGGATCGGCAAGCGGCCCTGCAATTCGGGCAGCAAGTCGGAGGGCTTGGCGACGTGGAATGCGCCGGATGCGATGAAGAGGATGTGATCCGTTTTCACCGGCCCGTGCTTGGTCGCGACGGTCGTGCCCTCGATGAGCGGCAACAGATCGCGCTGCACGCCTTCGCGGCTGACATCCGCCCCGCCCCGCTCGCTGCGCGAGGCGACCTTGTCGATCTCGTCGATGAAGACGATGCCGTCCTCCTCCGCCGCGCGTATGGCCTCCTTGGTGACGGCGTCGCTGTCGAGCAGCTTGTCGCTCTCTTCCTGGATCAGCGGCGTGCGCGCCTCCGCGACCGTCGTGCGCACGCGCTTGGATCGTGCGCCGAACGCCTTGCCGAACAGATCACCCAGATTGACGGGGCCATTGCCCATGCCGCCAGCGCCGGGCGGCAGCTCCAGCATCGCAGCGGGGGCGGTTTCGGTAAGCTCGATCTCGATTTCGCTCGCTTCCATCTCGCCGTTGCGTAGCTTCCGGCGGAAGGATTCCTTCGTCGCCTCCGACGCGCCGGCGCCGACCATGGCCACAACCAACCGCTCTTCGGCAGCCACTTCAGCCCGCGCGCGCACCTCGCGGCGACGCTTTTCGCGCGTCATGGCGATGGAAGCCTCCACGAGGTCGCGAATGATGGAGTCCACGTCACGACCGACATAGCCGACCTCGGTGAATTTGGTCGCCTCCACCTTCAGGAACGGCGCGCCCGCAAGCCGCGCAAGGCGACGCGATATCTCTGTCTTCCCGACACCTGTCGGTCCGATCATCAGAATGTTTTTCGGCGTCACTTCCTCCCGCAGACCCTCGGCTACGCGACGTCGACGCCAGCGATTGCGCAGCGCAATGGCGACGGCGCGCTTCGCTTCCGCCTGGCCGACGATGTAGCGATCGAGTTCGGAAACGATTTCACGGGGCGAGAAGTCGGTCATGCCGAGAGGGTCTCAATAGTGAGATTGCGGTTCGTGTAGACGCAGATGTCCGCCGCGATGCCCATGGCGTCGCGCGCGATCTTCTCGGCGTCGTCGAGGTGGTCGTAGAGCGCGCGGGCCGCGGCGAGCGCGTAGTTGCCGCCGGAGCCGACCGCGACCACGGCATGCTCGGGATCGAGCACGTCGCCCGCGCCGGTGATGACGAAGGTCTCCTTCGCATCGGCGACGATGATCAGCGCCTCCAACCGTCGCAGGAAACGATCCGTCCGCCAGTCCTTGGCGAGATCGACAGCCGCGCGCGCGAGCTGACCGGGAAAGCGCTCCAGCTTCTGCTCAAGACGCTCGAAGAGCGTCAGCGCATCGGCGGTCGCCCCGGCGAATCCGGCGATCACCTTGCCGTCCGCCAGCGGGCGCACCTTGCGGGCGTTGCCCTTCATGATCGTCGGACCGATGGACACCTGCCCGTCGCCCGCGATCACCACCTTGCCGCCCTTGCGCACTGCAAGGATCGTCGTGCCGTGCCAGATTTCTGAAGAACTCATGCGCCCTGAGGTGGCGCCTCACCGTGGCAGGATCAAGCCACCCCACGCTGGCCGCCGGTGATGACGCCCGAGCGTTCGGCGTTGAAGCGGAGGAACTCTGGCGCCGGCATGGCTGCCCCCCAGAGAAAGCCCTGCCCGATCTGACAGCCGCGCCGGCGCAGGAAGTCCGCTTCCTGCTCGGTCTCAATGCCTTCGGCGACGACCGTGTAGTCGAGCGACGCCGCCATGGCGAGGATCATCTCGATAATCGCCGGCGCGTGGCGATCCTTCGCCAGCGCACGCACGAACTGCTGGTCGATCTTGATGATGTCGAACGGCAGACGCGTCAGCGAGGCGAGCGAGGAGTGGCCACAGCCGAAATCGTCGAGCGAAACCTTCACGCCCAATTCTCGCAGCGGCTCCAGCAGGCGCAGCGCGCGCTCGGGGTTTTCCAGCGCGACGGACTCGGTGATTTCCAGTTCGACGCGATCGGGCGAAAGGCCGGCCTCGGCCATGGCGCGCAGGATCTTGTCGGTGAACCGTTCGTCGGCGAACTGCAGCGGCGAGATGTTGATCGCGACGGAGAGCGGGAACCCTTCCCGCGCCCAGCTCGCCGCCTTCCAGCACGCATCGCGCAGGATGACTTCGGAGATCGAGCCGATCAGGCCGTTCTCTTCCGCCGCCGGGATGAACCGGCCGGGGCTGACCATCGTGCGGTCCGGCTTCACCCAGCGCGCCAGCGCTTCCGCGCCGATCACGCGGCCGGAAAGCAGATCCACCTTCGGCTGGAAGAACGCCTTGAACTCGTTGCGCTCGAGGGCTGCGCGCATTTCGCGCTCGAAGGCGAGCTGCGCGTTCGCTTCGCGATCCAGCGCCTTCGTGAAGAACTTCATGCGTCCGTTGTCGGAGCGCGCCGCCGTCAACGCGAGCATGGCGTGGCGGATGGCGGTGTCGGCGTCGGCGTCGGCGTCGGCGCCGTCCTGCGGCAGTAGCGCTGCGCCGATAACAGCGCCCAGTACGAGCTTGTGTTCGCGCCAGTCGAACGGCTGGTTGAGCGCCGATGCGAGGAGTTGCGCGTAGCGCGCGGCGTCTTCCGGACCCCGGAAGCGCGGCGCGAGAACGCCGAAATCGCCGCCGCGCAGGCGCGCGAGCTGACTGGGGCGGGCGGCGCAGTGTTCCGTGCGGACCATCCGGTCGATGGCGCGCACGGCGGAGGAGAGGCGCCCGACGATGCGTGTCAGCAGCTCGTCGCCGGCGTCCTGGCCGATGGCGTCAAAGATCCGGTCGAGGCGATCGAGGCGCACGACGAAGAGCGCGCCGACTTCATCCTGGCGCACCGAAAGGAATTCCGTGACGTCGCGCGTGAAGCGCTCGTGGTTCGGCAGTCCCGTGGCAGTATCGCTGTAGGCCATGCGCTGGAGGCGGCGCATGCCCGCCTGCACGCGTTCGGACATGACATTGAAGGCGCGCGCCAGCGTTTCGAGTTCATCGCCGGTCTTCAGTTCCAGCGGCGGCGCCGTGTTTTTCGCGCCCAGCGATTCCGCAAGCTCGGTCAGCTTCAGCAGCGGGCCGGAGATCGAGCGCGCCATGAACCAGGCGATGATCGCCGCCAGCGCGCCGAAACCGAAGAAAATGCTGGCGATCAGCGCCGCCGATCCATGAAAACCCTGCCGCAAGGACCGCTCGGTCGCCGCCACGAAGATGCGACCGGAGGCGGCCGTCACCTTCGTCGCCACCAGACCATTGTCGCGTGCGAACCGCTCCCCGCCCTTCGCGAGGCGATCCATCAAACGGCGCGCGTCCGGATCCTCGCCGTCGGCGAGCAACACGCCGTCCTGCGCCACCAGGCGCACAGCGACCACGCCGTTGATGCGGCCCAATCCATTCGCCGCCGTCTGCGCGCTCGCGCTGTCGGAGGCCGCCAGCGCCTCGTCGACCTGTTCGGCCAACGTCAGGGCGCGGTCATCCAGACGCCCGCGAACGTGCTGATCAGCCGCGCGCCGATCATTGTCCCAGACGGTGAAGACCACGCCGGAGCCGAACACCAGGAAAAGACCGCAGAATGCGAGGACGAACCGGGCGGTGAGCCCGGGTCCTTTCCGCACGCTTGCGCTCGCCTCGACCTCGTCCGACATGACAACGGCGTTCCCGAATGCACGATGACGCTCTCCCGCCCCCGCATCCGAGGGACGGCGCCTTGCGTACTGTTGTGGTGCCCAAAGATTTAGGATGACCTAAATCTTGCCGTCATCATTGCGAGCGCGTATGTTTTACTACAGCTGATCCATTCAGCTCTTGTTAGTCCGAGTGAAGAAGATGCGAACGGCAAAGATAACGCGGTCTACGAAGGAAACCGAAATCTCGGTATCCCTCAATCTGGACGGCGACGGTACATCGCGGATCGCGACCGGCATCGGCTTCTTCGACCATATGCTTGAAAGCTTCGCGAAACATGGCGCGTTCGATCTGACGGTCGCCGCGAAGGGCGACTTGCACATCGACATGCACCACACCGTCGAGGATGTGGGCATCGTCATGGGTCAGGCGCTCAAGGAAGCGCTCGGCGATCACAAGGGCATCCGCCGGTTCGGCAACGCCTATATTCCGATGGACGAAACGCTCTCGCGCGCCGCTGTCGATTTCGCCAATCGCCCCTACCTGATCTGGCGCGTGGAGCTGCCGCGTCCGAAACTCGGCGACATGGACACCGAACTCTTCAAGGAGTGGTTCCAGGCCTTCGCCATGCATTCCGGCGCCTGCGTGCACGTGGAAAATCTCTACGGCGAGAACACGCACCACATCGTGGAGTCCTGCTACAAGGCGCTCGCGCGCGCGGCGCGGACGGCGACGGAGATCGATCCGAGGCTTTCGGGTGCGCTGCCGAGCACGAAGGGTGTGCTGTAAGCGCGAAGCCAGTTCAGAGGTATGCAACGCATGAATGCAGCGAGTGTCGCCGCATTGATTGGTTTTCTGGTCGGGTGCATCGGCGCATTTGGCGCCGCTGTGGCGCTGCGTCCCTTTGCAAAGGGCCCCGACGACCACATGACTTTCGACTGGGCCGATCACAAGGCGCGGCGACGGTTTTATGTCCTCATGGTGTTTTGCACCGTCGGATTTCTATCGGGCATCGCCGGATTCCTGTGGGGAGGCTGGACCAATGCACCTGCTGATGATCTCGCAATTCTCTGGTTGATTGCGCTGTTTCCTTTGCTGGTGTTGGCATGGGCTGCATATGGACTCCGGAAGCTGCGAAATTGATGCTGGCGGCGAAGCACCAAATTCCGTCCGTCCTCGCGATGGGGGTGCGGAAAGAGCGCGCTTTTTCGGTCCCCTCTCCCACCGAACCTTGATACCAAAGCGCCCGTGCAAACCGTCGCCCTCATCGATTATGGTTCCGGCAATGTGCGCTCGGTGGAGCGCGCTCTGGCGGAGGCCGCGCAGCGCGCGGGCATCGCGGCCGATATCCGGCTGACGCGCGATCCCGGTTTCGTGGCGGACGCGGACGCGATCGTTCTGCCGGGTCAGGGCGCCTTTGCGTCATGCATGAGCGCGCTTTCCTCCGACGCACCCCTTCTCACCGCGATGACAGAGGCGGTGCGCGTGAAGCGCACGCCGTTCCTTGGCGTCTGCGTGGGGATGCAGTTGCTGATGACGAAAGGGCTGGAACACGGCGAACACGCCGGTCTCGGCTGGATCGACGGCGACTGCCATTTGCTCGAAACAACCGAACGACTCCCGCATATGGGCTGGAACGCCGTGACGCCGACGCGCGCACATCCGGTGCTCGACGGGCTCGCCCCGCATCGCCATATGGTGTTCATGCACTCCTATGTCGTTGAACCCAGCTCCGCCGACGCCGTGGTCGCTACCGCCGATTATGGCGCGACATTCGCCTGCGCCATCGCGCGCGACAACATGATCGGCGTGCAGTTCCACCCGGAAAAGAGCCAGACGGCAGGCCTCGATCTGCTCGCGCGCTTCCTTGTGTGGAGGCCCGCATGATCCTCTACCCCGCCATCGACCTGAAGGACGGCCAGTGCGTGCGTCTGCGCGAAGGCCGCATGGACCGAGCGACCATCTTCAACCGCGATCCCGGCGCGCAGGCGCGCATCTTCCAGGATCAGGGCTTTCACTGGATTCACGTCGTCGATCTCGACGGCGCCTTCGCGGGCAAGACTGCGAATGCCGGCGCCGTTGCGCGCATCCTCTCCTCGGTCAGCATTCCGGTGCAGATCGGCGGCGGCGTGCGCAATCTGGAATCCATCGCCTACTGGCTCGATGCCGGCGCCACACGCGTGATCCTCGGCACCGCCGCCGTGAAGGATCCCGGCTTCGTGCGCGAAGCGGCGCGGCTCTATCCGGAACGCGTCGCCGTCGGCATCGACGCGCGCGAAGGCCGTGTCGCGGTCTCCGGCTGGGCCGACCAGACCGATCTCGACGCGATCGAACTGGCCAAGAAGTTCGAAGGCGCGGGCATCGCCGCGCTGATCGTCACCGACATCGGTCGCGACGGTTTGAAGAAAGGCGTCAATGTCGACTTCACCGGGGCGATGGCAGACTCCGTCACGATCCCGGTCATCGCCTCCGGCGGCGTGCGCGATGTGAACGACATCCACGCCCTGCGCGAGCGGCGCGGCCGCGCCATCGCCGGCGCCATTCTCGGCCGCGCGCTTTACGACGGCGACATTGACCCTGCAGCCGCGCTGGAGGCTGCTGCGGGATGACACTCGCGGCGCGGATCATCCCCTGCCTCGACGTGAAAGACGGGCGCGTGGTCAAGGGCGTGAACTTCGTCGGCCTGCGCGACGCGGGCGATCCGGCGGAACTCGCCGCGCTCTACGATGCGCAAGGCGCCGACGAAATCTGCTTTCTCGATATCTCCGCTTCGGTTGAAGGCCGGGGCGCCCTGCTCGATGCCGTGCGGCGCACCGCAGAGCGCTGCTTCACGCCGCTCACCGTCGGCGGCGGCGTGCGCACGCCCGACGACGTGAAGGCGCTGCTGGCGGCGGGCGCTGACAAGGTGTCCATCAACACCGCCGCCGTGGTGACGCCCG
Organism: Alphaproteobacteria bacterium; assembly: GCA_034440275.1. Taxonomy (GTDB): domain Bacteria; phylum Pseudomonadota; class Alphaproteobacteria; order Caulobacterales; family Aquidulcibacteraceae; genus VFBF01. The sequence continues at coordinate 10,098 of JAWXBS010000070.1, read as the reverse complement.
AAGTCATCGACGCGGCGTCGAACGCCTTCGGCGCACAGTGCATCGTCGTCGCCATCGACGCCAAACAGACCGCGCCCGATCGCTGGGAAGTCTTCACCCACGGCGGTCGCACGCCGACCGGCAAGGATGCTGTCTCGTTCGCGCGGGAAGCCGCCGAGCGCGGCGCTGGTGAACTCCTCGTCACCTCCATGGACCGCGACGGCGTTAAGAAGGGCTACGACCTCGACTTGTTGTCACAAATCGCGGATATGGTCCGTGTACCGATCATCGCGTCCGGCGGCGCGGGATCGCTGCAGCATCTGGTCGAAGCAATCACCATCGGACGCGCGAGCGCCGCGCTGGCCGCCTCGATCTTCCATTTCGGAACGCACACCCTTGGCGAAGCGCGCGCCGCGCTCGCCGAAGCCGGCGTTCCCGTGAGGACCGTATGATCGAGAACGTGAAGCCGCTGGACGAACGAACGCTGGGTGGCGTGATCGACGATCTCGTCGGCATCATTGCCTCGCGCGTCGGCGGCGACCCTCTCACCTCCTACACCGCCTCCCTGCTCGCAGCTGGGCCCGGCAAGTGCGCCAAGAAGCTTGGCGAGGAGGGCGTGGAGGCTGCGCTTGCGGCTGTGTCCGGAGACAAGGCGGCGCTCGCGTCAGAGGCGGCGGACGTCCTCTTCCACCTTCTGGTCACGTTGCAGGTGTGCGGCGTCACGGCCGAAGAGGCCGCCGCCGCGTTGCACGCCCGCAAAGGCGTCTCGGGGCACGACGAAAAGAAGCAGCGTATGGCACCTACGACCATCCCGACCGACGGATGAGGGCTGCGGCCAAATGCGTCTGTCGCGCTCGTCGCCGTTGAAATGACTGCGACACAAATCAGGTATTAGAGCGCGGCATGGATCACCGTTCTCTCGCCACGCTCGTCGCTGCTCTGGCCGTCGCCCCCAACGCTTTCGCTCAAGCCCCCTCCCGCACCGAGGACGAGATCGTCGTCACCGTGGAGCGCCCACGCGGCAGCGTGCCCGGCGACGTCACGCCGGAGGCGACCTTCTCCGCGCAGGACGTGCGGTCCTATGGCGCTTCAAACATCTTCCAGATTCTGAGCGCCATCGCGCCGCAGACAGGCTCGGCCTCGATCCGCGGCGGCGGCATGCCGATCGTGCTGGTGAACGGTCGCCGCATCAGCGGTTTCCAGGAAATCCGCGACCTGCCGCCGGATGTCATCTCCCGCGTCGAGGTGTTCGATGAGCAGTTGTCGCTGCAGTACGGCTATTCGCCCGATCAGCGCGTCGTGAACCTCGTGCTGGAAAAGACTTTCTCTGCAGCGGCGCTGGAAGCGGGCGGCGGCCTAGCCGACGTGGACGCGCGCGCCAGCACCCGCGCCGAGGGCAGCTACACCAACATCAACGACGGTGACCGCTTCGCCGGCGGTCTTAGTCTCAACGACGCCACCTCGATCACCGAACGCGAGCGCGACATCGCCGCGCCGACTGTCGGCCCCGATGCCCGCGACGTGCGTACGCTGGCGCCGGACACGCAGTCCTGGCGCGGCAATGCGTCGTTCTCCCGCGCGCTTTCCGAACGCATCACCGGCAACGCATCGATCCGCGTGGAGGGCTCCGACCAGCGCGACCTTCTCGGCCTGAATTCGGCGAACGCCGTGCGCGTGCGCGAGTCCGAGAGCCAGACGGTGCGCGGCACGGCGGGTTTCGATGGCGCCTACGAAGGCTGGCAGTGGACAACGACCGCCACCGCCGACTCCACGCACGCCGAGAGCGAGACGAAGGATTCGCTGTCCCCCTCCCGCACCGAGTCCGACCAGAAACTCTACGATCTCACGGGCAACGTGAACGGCAGCTTCCTTGATGTGCCGGCGGGTCGCATGCGTTCGGCGCTGCGACTTGGCGTGGAACATCGCACGATCGACAGTCTCTCCGAAAGCCTCGCGAGCGGCCTGCAACGCACGGAGCTGGAACGCACGACGCCGTCGGGACGTTTCACACTCGCTGCGCCGCTGACGAGCCGACGTTCCGAATTCGGTCAGGCGCTGGGCGACATTTCGCTGAACGCGACCGCGTCATGGGCGGACCCCAGCGATTTCGCAGCGCTGTCCAGCATCGGCTTCGGGGGCAGCTGGGCGCCGATCCGCACGGTGCGCCTGTCGCTACAGGCGGAGTCGAGCGAAGCCGCGCCTTCGCTGGAACAGCTTGGCAATCCGCTGCTCGTGACGCCGGACGTTTCATTCTTCGACGCCGCGACTGGGCAGAACGTCCGCATCACGCGCACGACGGGCGGCAATCCGCTGCTCGATAGCGAAAGCCGCGAAGACCTGACGTTCAACGCCAACTGGTCGCCGCAGAAAGTCCAGGGCCTGCAGCTCACCTTCAGCTGGGCGCGCAACAACTCGCAGGACATCGCCACAGCCTTGCCGACGTCGCTCGCAGAAGCGGAAGCGGCCTTCCCGACGCGCTTCACCCGCGACGGTCTCGGCGTGCTCACCGCCGTCGATGCGCGCCCGATCAGCATCGCTGAACGCGACATCGAAAGCCTTCGCATCGGCTTCAATTTCTCTCGGCCTATCGGCGGAACGCGCCCACCTCCGGGACAAGGCGGCGGGCCGCGACAGCGTCCGCCCGGCGCGGAAGGCGGCGAAGGCCCGCCGGCCGCTGTCGCGCAGCGCATGGGTCTCGGCGGCGGCCAGCAGGCCGGTGGTCGCTGGAACATCTCCATCGCCTACAAGACGCGCCTGACCGACGACGTCACGCTCGCCGCGGGACAGGCGCCGATCGACCTGCTGGATCGCGGCGGCCTTAACGGCGGTAGCGAAACGGCCAGCGGCATCGAATTCGAAGGCGGCCTGTTCAACAAGGGCATCGGCCTGCGCTTCAGCGGCGGCTGGACGGACGGCTACGAATTGCCCGTCGCGTCGGGCGGCGTGCTCGATTTCTCCGATCAGATGACACTCAACGCGCGCCTCTTCATGAACCTCGACAACCGCGAGGGCCTCATCCGCGCAGCGCCGATCCTGAAGGGCTCACGCCTCGCCTTCGCCATCGACAACCTGACCGACAGCGCCGTCGAAGTGCGCGACGCCAACGGCCTGACGCCGACCGCGTATCAGGAAGGCTATCTCAACCCGCTCGGCCGCGTGGTGCAGGTGAGTTTCCGCAAGCAGTTCTGAACGCTCAGTCGCCTGCTTTCAGAAACACGTAGTAGGCCCCCCCGCCGCCGTGGCGCTGGTGCGCTTCGGCGTAGCCGGAGACCAGCGGCCGCAGCTCACCGCCCGCGAGCCATTCCGGCAGACGCTGCTTGAGCACGCCCGGAGCGGTTTCACCGGAGCGCAACCGCCCGCCCTTCCCGGTCACGACGAGCGCCACGCGCACATCGTCCGCGCGCGCATGCAGCAGGAAGCGCATCAGCACCCCGCGCGCTTCTTCCTGCGTGAAGCCATGCAGATCGAGTTTGGCGCCGACATCGAGCTTGCCGCGCCGCACACGCTTTTCCGGCGAACGATCGGCCAGCGTGCCGATCGCTTTCTTCTTGTGCGCAACGACAGGCGGAAGAAGCGGCGTCGGTTCACGAGCTGCAGCGGAGACCGTCGGCGCTCTCAGAAGTATGGGCGCTTTGCGGGCGACGAGCGCATCGCGCCGCGCAAGCGGGCGCACCGTGCGCGTCACCTTGCGCCACAGATCTTCTTCATCGGCGGAGAGACCGCCCTTCTTCGGCGGGCGGCTCATCGATCACACTCAGGCTTGCGCGACGCCGGCGAGACGCCAGTTCGGATCGCGCGAACGAATGTCGCGCTCGAAAGTCCAGCGCTCCTTCGTTTCGCGCAGGCCGTGAGCGCCTTCCGCAAGTTCGGCCTCGAAGCGCACCGCGATGCGGGCGATGTTGTCTTCAACACGCGCGTCGGCGATTTCCGCCGTCTTCAGGCGCACCAGTTCGGGTCCTTTCCCGCCGGTCGCTTCGCGTTCGTCGATGGCCTTGGCGTAGGACTCGAACACACGCGGGCTGAGTAGCGGGCTGAGCGCAGCGCGATCGCCGGCGGCGAAAGCGGTGACGATCAGCTCATACGCCGAGCGCGCGCCGCCGACGAAGGCGGCGGGGTCGAATGCGGGGTCAACCGCGAGAATGGATGCAACGCCAACAGACGCCATGGGCGGCGCGGCGGTCGGCATCGGCGAGGGATACGGCTGGGTTGAGCCGCCGGCATCGACAGTCGCGGGGCGCGGCTCTTGCGGAGCGGCCGGGCGATCGGAACCGCGTCGCTGACCCAGCACGCTGAAAAACCGCCCGATCACGACCACGGCGACTGCCGCGAGGATCAGGACTTCGATCAGCTCCCTGGACACCGGCTCTGCTCCAAACTCTGCTCAAACACTTCGGGGACACTCACAGATAGTGCGCACTGGGGGGCGGCGCCAGTGTGTATGCGGCCCAGGGGAAACTGTGGGGAAACTGCGGGGAAACCCCGCGACCATGCGCGCCATGGGCATCTGGTCTGGCCACAGTGTGGCGCTGTTGCGACCCCCACCGACGCATGTTAGCCCGCAGACCCTCAACAATTTCCAGCATTCGAGAGTTAGGCATGTCGACTCCGGGCGGTTCAGACGGCGGTCAAGCTGCAGGAGACACGCCGCACCTGCGCGTGCTCGCGCAGTATGTGAAAGACCTGTCATTCGAGAACCCGACGGCCGCCGCCGGTGTGCGCCAAGGCGAGGCTGCGCCCGCCATCGACATGGGAATCGACGTGAACGCGCGGCCTTTGCAGGACGGCGAGGCGTATGAGGTCGATCTCCGCATCGGCGCCAAGGCCATGCGCGGCGAGGACGTGATGTTCATCACGGAGCTCGTTTATTCGGGCGTGTTCCAGTTCGTGAACGTGCCGCCCGAGGACGTCGAGCCGCTGCTGCTGATCGAATGCCCGCGTCTTCTGTTCCCGTTCAGCCGTCGCCTGCTGGCGGAAGTGACGCGCGAGGGCGGCTACCCGCCCCTGCTGATCGACCCGATCGACTTCGCCGCGCTCTACCGCGCACAATTGCGTGACCGGCAGGCCAAGAACGGCGATGGAATGCCGCCGCCGGCCTAAGCCGCCTCCGCCTCGAACCGCGCCAGACGCTGCGCCAGCGCGCGCGCTTCCGCGAGATCGCGACCCATCACGCTGTCCAGCACCGACCGCCCTGTGGCCGAGGCCGCAAGCCGAGGGCCGACGAGATGTGCGACCCACAACAGCACCGGGACGAGCACGAGGCCGACGCCAATATTGATCGCCATGAAGCGCGGCATGAAGTCCGACGCGCGATAGAGATCGACGTCGAACACGCCCCACATCACGACAACGAAGAACGGGATCCACCAGAGGATCTGCCCGGTCAGGAACGCCCACTGGAACGCGCGCGCCCGCGCCGCGCCGAGCCGCGCAAGCTTCTGCTGGATCTCCAGCACCGGCGCGCCGAAATCCACTGCGCGCAATTGCTGCTGCTCGCCGATCGTGAGCGCGCCCATGACGATCGTCCAGATCATCAGCAACAGGCCGGGCGCGAAGAACTCCCAGCGGCCCCAGTTGTCCGCGAGATAAAGCCCGAAGCCCGCGAGGAAGGCGATGTGGACTGCGAGGCCGAACGGCCCCATCGCGCCGCGCCGGCGGATGCGTTCGAGGCGACGTTCGACGAGCCCGTCGCGCATCATGGCGGATTGCTGCTTCAGCTCACGCGCCAGCACGGCGTCGCGCGCGCGCCACTCGGCCTTCAGATCATCGAGTTCCATGACTCACTCCTCGTTTGCGAGCTGCTCGCGCAGCTTCGTCTTGATGCGGTTGAAACGGGTGGCGACGGCGCCGGCGGTCGTGCCGAGCAGGCCGGCGATTTCGGCGTGATCGAAGCCCTCGAAGTGGAGCAGGACCAGCGCGCGGTTCATTTCATCGAGCGTGTCCACCAGCGCGCGCAGGCGTCTGGAAGCGTCGCTGTCGCCCGCAAAGCTCTGGTCGGCGACATCGAAGGCGAGATCGAGCGGCAGCGCATCCTTGATGCGACGGCCATGACGGCGGCGATGCGAGATCGCGACATTGACCGCGACCCGCCATGTCCACGTCGCCGGCGCGGCGCGGCCGTCGAAGCCGTCGAAAGACCGCCAGAGCTGGACGACCATGTCCTGCAACAGGTCGCGGCGCTCCTCGGCGTCGCGACAATAGATATAGGCGACCTTGTAGAGCGTGCCGCGCTGTCCCTCAAGAAAGTCGAGAAAGCGGCGCTCGGCGCTGGTCTTCGGAGGGGTAAGAGCGATCATTCAGCGTATTGGTCGCTCCCCTACGCCGAAATCTTACGCGCCTCCGGAATTTTCTGGCCGGGCCCTACCCTGTTTTCGTCCAGAGTGCGTTGTCCCCCATTTCCGCGATGAACGCGTCATGGGAGGCCCGTTCGTCGGCGTGGACCACCCGCACCAGCGGCGTCGGGCGTTGCGGACGGCGCTCAAACTGCGGCAGCGGCGCGCCGCTCGCGTCCATGGTCGGCTTGTCGACTTCGAAGGAGAGCTTGCGCTCCCGTCCGCCGCGCAGCTGGAGATAGACCTCGGCCAGCATCTTGGTGTCGATCAGCGCGCCGTGGCCGCCGGCGCCTTTGCGCTTGGCAAGATCGAAACCGAGCCTGTCGAGCTGGAAGCGGCGGCTGAGCGCATCGAGGGAGTTGGCGGCGCCAGGAAACAGCGCGCGCGCGATCTTCAGGCTGTCGATATAGCGATCCATTTCGAGGATCGGGCGACCGAGGCGGATCAGTTCGCCGTTCAGGAACTTGCGATCGAACTCCGCATTGTGCGCGATGATCGGGCTGTCTTCGAAGAAATCGAACAGCGCATCGACGATATCGGGATCGCCGAACAGCTTCTTGTCGCTGAGAAAGCGCGTCGTCAGGCCGTGCACGCGCACGACTTCCTCGGGCACGTCGCGCTGCGGGTTGATGTAGCGGTGGAAGGTCTTGCCCGTGGGCAGGTAGTTGATCAGCTCCACGCACGCGACTTCGACGATGCGGTCGCCCGTGTCGGGGTCGCGGCCGGTGGTTTCGGTATCGAAGACGACTTCACGCATGCCCGCCGGATATTAAGATTTGCGCAGCGCGTCCAGCACGGATCGGACCTGCGCGCGGGCGCGGTCGAAGCCCTGCCCCGTGTCGATCACATGGTGCGCGCGTTCGCGCTTTTCGGCGTCCGGCGTCTGCTTGGAGAGGATCGCCTCGAACTTCTCCGGCGACATGCCCGGCCGCGCCAGCACCCGCTCCCGCTGCACATCTGCGGGGGCGGAGACGACGACGATGGCGTCCACCCGCTTGTCCCCGCCCTTCTCGAACAGGAGCGGAATATCGAGAATGACCAGATCGGCGCCGGCCGCGCGGGCTTCTGACAGGAAGGTGAGCTGCAGCTGCGCGACGAGCGGATGGACAATGCCCTCGAGGCGCTTCAGCGCTTCGGCGTCGTCGAGCACGGCCTTGAACAGGAGCGTGCGATCGATTGCCCCATCGACCACCACACCCGGGAACGCGGCCTCCACAGGCGCGACCGCAGCGCCGCCCTTTTCGTAGATCGCATGCACGGCGGCGTCGGCGTCGTAGACGCGCACGCCTTCCTCGCGGAACATCTGCGCGGTCGCGCTCTTGCCCATGCCGATGGAGCCGGTGAGGCCGATCAGTTTCATGCGCGCTCCGAGGATCGCCATCAGCCGCTCGCGCGCCTTCGTCGTGTCCGGCGTGATCTCGAACCAGCGCTGGAACGAGAGCGCGCCTTGATGGATCAGCATGGCGAGGCCGTCGACCACATCGAGACCCCGCGCGCGCGCCTGGCGCAACAGATCCGTTTCGAGCGGCGCATAGACGGCGTCGGCGACGATGGCGCCGTCTTTCGCGTGATCCATCGGCCAGTCCGCGCGATCCTTGCCGACCATGCCGAGCGTCGTTGCGTTGACGATGAGGTCCGCTTCCGCGAACGCGGCAGAGAGTTCTTTCCAGGGCCGCGCCGCCACGACGACAGCCGACGGCGCCACCGCCGTGGCCGTTTCCGCCGCGCGCGCTTCGGAGCGATTTACGATGTCGATATGCGCGACGCCCGCCTTCGCGAGCCCGTAGGCGATGGCTTTCGCCGCGCCGCCCGCGCCGATGACGAGCGCGCGTTTCACCCGCCCCTTCCAGTCCGGCGCCTGTTCGTCGAGCGCGGCGACGAAACCGGGGGCATCGGTGTTCGCCGCGAAGAGATCACCGTTGTGCCACTGCAGCATGTTCGCCGCGCCGAGATCGAGAGCGGCTTCGTCCTGCCAGTCGGCGGCGGCCGCAGCGGCGTCCTTGAACGGCACCGTGACATTGGCGCCGTGAAAACCCACGCCCTTCAGCGCTTTCATCGTGGCGTCCGCCGTCTTCGCGTCCAGCGGCAGCGCCACATAGACCGCATCGAGCTTGTGATCGGCGATCCATCCCGCATGCATCTGCGGCGACAGCGAATGCGCGACGGGGTTGCCGAACAGCGCCAGGACTTTGGTTTTGCCGGTGATGCTCATCGTGGCATCGCCCCCTGCTCGCGCAGGTAGGCCAGCAACGGCAGCAGCGGCAGGCCGAGCACCGCGAAGAAATCGCCCTCCACGCTCTCGAACAGCTGGGCGCCGAGACCTTCGAGCTGATACGCGCCGACGCTCTGCATGGCGGCCTCACCGATCTGCGCGAGATAGTCGTCGATGAAGCCGTCGCTCAGCACGCGCATCTTCAGACGCGGCGCCATGATATGACGCCAGACCGGCGTGCCGTCCCGCGCGACCACCGCGGCGGAAATCAGCGTGTGCGTCTTGCCGCTCATCGCGCGCAGGTGGTCCTTCGCGGCGGCGAGCGTCTGCGGCTTGTCGAGCACCTCGTCACCGAGCGCGACCATCGAATCCGCGCCGATCACCAGCCCGCCGCGCCGGTTCGACACCGACACCGCCTTCACCTGCGCCAGCGCATCGGCCTGGTCGCGCGGCTTCAGCTTTTCCGCGCGCAGCGAGAGCTTCACGGCTTCCTCGTCCACGCGCGGCTTGTCGACCACGAAGGAAACGCCCGCTTCGGTCAGCATCTTCGCGCGGATGGCGCTGCCTGAAGCGAGAATGATCTCAGACGTCACGGCGGCGCTCCGCAATGAGATTGAGCACGGCGGCGGCCGTTTCCTCCACGGAGCGGCGCGTCACGTCGATCACCGGCCACCCTTCCCGCTCGAACACCTTCTGCGCGTGCAGGATCTCCGCACGCACCGCCGCTTCGTCCACATAGGAGGTCTCGCGCGTCTCCTTCATCGTGGCGAGACGATTTCGGCGCACATTTATCAGTCGGTCCGCGGAAACCATCAGCCCTACGATCAGCGGCGCATCGGACTCAAACAACGCCTGCGGCAGCGGGATATGCGGCACGATCGGCACGTTCGCCGCCTTCACGCCGCGGTTGGCGAGGTAGACGCAGGTTGGCGTCTTGGAGGTGCGGCTGACGCCGACGAGCACGACGTCGCTGTCGGTGAACTCCCGCTGCAGCTGCCCGTCGTCGTGCGCCATGGCGTAGTTCAGCGCGTCGATGCGGCGGAAATAATCGGCGTCCAGCACACGGCCCGCGCCGATGCGGTGGTTCAGCTCCTGCCCCAGATAGCGGCTGAGCGAATCGAGCACCGGGTCCAGCACGGCGACGCAGGCCATGCCCAGCTCCTTGCAGCGCACTTCCAGGCGCTCGCGCATTTCGTCGTTCGACAGGGTGAACATGACCACACCCGGCGCGGTCTCGATCTCGCGGAGCACCCGCTCCAGCTGCCGGGTCGAGCGGACGAGGTAATAGGAGTGTTCGATCGGCAGGATGTTGTCGAACTGCGCGCATGACGCCCGCATGACCCCTGCCAGCGTTTCGCCGGTGGAGTCGGAAACGAGGTGGACGTTGAAATAGGTGCCGATCTTGGGTGTCATGTCGTGCGTACTTACACCAAGCCGTCGGATTTCGCAGAGCGTCCGAGGTCTGTGAATAGGGAGTCAGAAACCGGCCGACAGATCAGGCACAGGACGGTGGGACCGCTCTCTCTCCACCCCGGCGCCCACGACCCCCACACCTTGCTCACGCCCGCCCCTGTGAAT
>JAWXBS010000069.1:0-4851 GCA_034440275.1 Alphaproteobacteria bacterium | reverse complement strand
GTCGCCGAGGACATGCGTGGGCGAAGGAGCACGAAGTCCCCGTACCGGTCGGCGAAGAAGGCGCGGATCTCGGCGTCGGTGTCTCCCTCCACGATGCGCTCGCGGACGAGCGCGCGCATGTCGGCGGCCATTCCGGCGGTGGACTGGGAGATGGGCTCGTTCTCGCACACGACGCAGCGGATCTCGGCGTCGAGGGCGCGGGCGCGCTCCTCCTGCGCCAAAGTTTGCCCGGGCGTCTGCGCGAACGCGGCGCCGGTGGCGAGCGCCAGAGCGAAGAGCGCGGCGCGGATCATGTGGCGGTCGCCGCTGCAGCGGGAACTGTGCGCTTGAGGCTGCGCCGCGCGAGCACGACGAGACCGAGCGCCCCGCCCAGCGCCATCAGACCGGCGCCGGCGAAGATCCACTGCACCAGCGGATTGAAGTAGAGCCGCACGGTCCACGCTGCGGGACCGATGGTTCCCTCCGTCGGCGCGCCGAGCGCGATGTAGAGATCGCCCGTTAAGTCGCCAAGGATTCCCACTTCCGTGGTCGGCATGGCCGACACCGTATAGGAGCGCCGCTCAGCGGTGACGATGCGCTCTTCGACGCGGAAGATCGCGCGCTGCGCCGTATAGTTTGGACCTTCGACGGTGGTGATGTCGGTGAGCGTGATGCGACGACCTGCGAAGCTCACGCTGGCGCCGGGCAGCATCTGCGCGGCTTCTTCCTTGCGAAACGCGGTCTCGGCCGCGGCGCCGATGGTGAAGACGCCCGCGCCCACGTGCGCGGCGGTCATGGCCCAGAACGCGAGTGGCAGCGCCGCGATCCGTACGAACGAGCCCGCGCGCTTCCACGCATAGAGCAGCGCGCCGAACAGCACCCACACGCCGACCGCGAGTCCCAACGCCGACCAGATCGGTCCGCGCAGCAGCGCGAGGGTGACGACGGCGACGCCCGCCGCCGCGTAGGCCGCCCATTGCAGCCAGCGCCACGCCTCTTTCAGGTCGCCGCGACGCCACGCCAGGAACGGCGCGATCGGCAGCGCGAGAAACAGCAGCGCCATCAGCGGGCCGAATGTGACGTTGAAGAACGGCGGACCCACGGAGATGAGACGATCCGTCATCGCTTCCAGAAGCAGCGGATAGAGCGTGCCGATCAGCACCGTGCCCATGGCGACCGCGAGGCCGACATTGTTCACCACCAGCGCGCTTTCACGGCTGACAAGAAGGAATCCCGACGGCTCGGAAAGCCGCGGCGCGCGCCACGCGTACAGCATGAAGCCGCCGCCGACGAAGAAGGCGAGCATGGCGAGGATCGCGTAGCCACGCTGCGGATCGACGGCGAAAGCATGCACCGAAGTCAGCACGCCCGAGCGCACGAGGAAGGTGCCCAGCAGCGCGAGGCCGAAGCCGATGATGGCGAGCAGGATCGTCCACGCCGCCAGCGAGCCGCGCCGTTCGGTGACGATGGCCGAGTGCAGCAAGGCAGCGGCGGCGAGCCACGGCATGAAGCTCGCGTTCTCCACCGGGTCCCAGAACCACCACCCGCCCCAGCCGAGTTCGTAATACGCCCAGTAGCTGCCGAGCGTAATGCCGAGCGTCAGCGTCACCCATGCGATCAGCGTCCATGGCCGCAACGCCCGCGCCCACGCGCTGTCGACCTTGCCTTCCATCAGCGCCGCGATTGCGAGCGAGAACGGCACGGAAAGGCCCACGTAGCCGAGGTAAAGCATCGGCGGATGGATCGCGAGGGCTGGATCCTGCAGCAGCGGATTGAGATCTTTTCCCGTCAGCGGCGCGGGATCGAGGCGCGCGAACGGACTGGAGAGAACCAGCGTGTACGCAATCGCGACGCCGGTGACGACGCCCTGCACGCCGACCGCGCGATTCCAAAGCGTGCGTCCCATGCCGCCTGGAAAGGACGCGAGCAGCGCCGCGAACGTCGCGGAGACCAGGCACCACAAGAGCATCGAGCCCTCGTGGTTTCCCCACGTTCCGGCGATCTTGTAGAGCAAGGGTTTGGCGACATGGCTGTTCGCTGCGACGACGGCGACGCTGTAGTCGGTGCGCAGGAACAGCGACACCAGGATCGCGAATGCCGCGAGCAGGATGATTGCATTGCTCTGCGCCACGCCCGCCGCGGCTGCGCCAAGGCCTTCGTTCCTGCGCCAGCCCGCGATCAGCCCGAGCGCGCCCTGCGCGAACGCCATCACCAGCGCGAGCGCGAGCAGGAAACCGCCCAGTTCCGCTGTCACGATGTCACGCTCATTGCGGACCCTTCCACTCGCCGCTCTCCTTCAGCGCCTCGACGACTTCGCGCGGCATGTAGTTCTCGTCGTGCTTTGCCAGCACCCGTTCTGCGGCGAACACCTCGCCGCCGCGCCAGACGCCTTCCACCACAACGCCCTCGTTTTCGCCGAACAGGGACGGCGGATCGCCATTGTAGCGCACCGCGACGACGCCCTCGCCATTGGTGACCCTGAAGGTGAGCGCGCCATCGTCCCGCGCCACGCTGCCGGCTTCCACGAGACCGCCCACACGGACGCGCTCGCCGACCCTGGCCTTTGCCGCCACTTCGGACGGCTTGTAGAAATACGCGACCGAGTCCTGCAGGCCGTAGAGCGTCAGTCCCGCCGCAAGCGACAGGAGAACGCCCGCAACGGCGATGACGATGAGGCGACGACTGCTTTTTCGCATGATCAGCTCTTGGCCTGTTCAAGCATCATGTTCGCCATCTGGCGGCGCGGATCATCCGGCGGCAGCATGGCGAGCACTTTCGGCCACAAGTCTAGCGCCTCCGTCTTGCGTCCGTTCTGACTTGCCGCAAGCGCGCGGTAGAACACCGGCCGCACATCGTCCGGGCGGAGCCGTTCGGCTTCCTCGAACAGCGTGAGCGCCTCGGGCGACACCACGCGTCCGTCGAGCGCCACCATCGCGGCGCCGAGTTCGATCATCGTCTGCGGGTTCGCGGGATCGCGGCGCAGCGATGCGTCGAATGCGCGCGCGGCCTCTTCATACTCGCCCTGCGACGCATGGATGACGCCGGTGAAGTAGAGCGGCTGCGGGTCCCTCGGCGCCTTGCGTGCGCGCTCGGAAAGAATGGCCAGCATCTGCTGCGGGTCGAGTTCCATCGGCGCGGTCTTGGCGATCTCTTCCAGAGCGGCGATGCGCGCGGCGAAGGGATTGTCCGCCATGCCCGGCTTGCCAGTGACGAGATAGATGCCGAGCGCGATCGCAACGCACGTCCCCGCCGCGACAAGCGCGCCGCTTCGCTTGGCGCCGACACGCGCACGCAGATACGCGCGCAACGGCCACAGCGCTGCGGCCAGGCCGATCAGCACCGCGAGCGCGATCAGGGGAAACATCTGGCCGGGACTGTCCATCGCCCGGCGGGCTTATCTTGAACCGGAGGCGCCCTCAATCCGTGGCGGGAAGCCGCAGGGTCGCTTCCAGCCCGCCGAGCGGGCTTTCGCCAAGCGTCAGCGCGCCGCCATAGAGCCGCGCGAACTCTGCGACGATGGAAAGGCCGAGCCCTTGGCCCGGCGCCGTCTCGTCGAGACGCACACCCCGCGTCAGCGCCGCTTCGCGCACTTCGGACGGCAAGCCGGGCCCGTCATCGCCGATCACGATGTCGAGCGCGTTGTCGCCCGCCGGACGCACCGCGACGCGCACGGTTCCCCCGCCATACTTGCACGCGTTTTCCATGAGATTGCCCGCCATCTCCTCCAGATCCTGCCGCTCGCCGCGGAAGACGAGCGCGGGACCGGGTTGGATTTCGATGTCCATGTCCTTCTGGCGCCCGAACAGCCGTTCCAGCGTGCGCGCGATGTCGTCGAGCACCGGCGCCACCTCGCAGCGCGCACCCAGCGTCTCCGCACGCGCCGCGGCCTGTGCGCGCTGCAGATAGTGATCGACGTTGCGGCGCATGCTTTCAGTCTGGCGCTCCACGAGTTCCGCGAGCGGCCCCTTCTCCACGCGCGCTTCGTTCAGCAGCACCGAGATCGGGGTCTTCAGCGCGTGCGCGAGATTGCCGACATGCGTGCGCGCACGATCGACGACGGAGCGATTGTGATCGAGCAGCGCGTTGAGTTCGTCCGTCAGCGGCGCGACTTCGGTGGGATAGGCGCCGTCGAGACGCGCCATCTTGCCACGCCGCACATCCGCGACATCGCTGCGCAGCCGGTTGAGCGGCGCCAGGCCCACCCGCACCTGCAGCACCACCATGGCGATCAACCCCGCCGCCATGACCGCAAGCGCGATGAGCAGCGTGGTGGTGAAGCGCTGCGCATCGATCAGGGCCGGCCGACGATCGGCGGCGGCGAAAAAGGTATAGGGCGCGGCTGATCCCGGCAGCTGCACAAGCTGCGCGGCGAGACGCACGGGCTGGTCGAAAGGTCCGGTGACATTGGTGAACTGCGTTTCGCCCTGTCGCGCGACAAGCGCTTCGGGGCCGCCGGCGGGCCAGGGAAGCGAACTCTCGTCCCAGAGCGAGTCCGACCGGAGGGTGGGCGCAGGCTTGTCCCCCCGCGTCAGCGGCGCGATCTGCCAGTAGCGGCCCGAACTCGGCGTCTGGAAGCGCTGGTCGTTGGGCGTCTGGCGCAGCTTCAGCGCGCCTTCTTCATCGATCTCCGCCGATGCGATGAGACCGTCGAGCACCACGCGCAGGTCCCCGTCGAGGCCGCGCATGACGCTGTCGCGATACTGCTGCGACAAGAGCACGCCGCCAACCACCAGGATGAGCAAGGACCATGCGACCGCCCCGATCACGAGGCGCGCCGCGAGGGAGCGCTTGAAGGGATTCAACTGCATCTGAAGACGCGCGGCGAACCGCCGCCCCCTCGCGGCGCGCCTCGTGATCGGGGCGGTCGCATGG
>JAWXBS010000068.1:0-4710 GCA_034440275.1 Alphaproteobacteria bacterium | reverse complement strand
GCAGAAAGGCTCGATCGCCGACGTCTACCATCGGGCCGACGTGAGCGCGGCGAATGTGAAGGCCACAAAGGCCGCCGAACGCGCGCACGCCCGCAAGGGCCGCGCTGTCGCGCCTTCCGCAGTGGTGGCGACGCTCGCAGGCTTCCACGGCGAGACGCCGACCATCGAGCGCGCGGTGAAGAGCGGCGTCGAGCGCGTGTGCACGGGGCGGATCGACGGCGCGCAGCGGTTCAGCCAGGCGGTGCGCGCGGCCAACAGCTGGTGGCCGCAGACACTGTACGAGCGCGGGCGGCTGACCAAGCGCCAGTACCACGCCGCGTGCCGGCTGATGGAAGACTGGGAGCGCGCGCGCTTCGACGCCATGCGCGGCCAGCCGTGGGACTTTCCCGTCGATCACAGCGGCGGCGGCGAGGCGAGCGGGCGCACGCACGCGTGCAGGCGCGCGGTGGGGCGGATCCTGTCGACGCTGCTGCCCGTCGAGCGCGGAGTGGTGCAACTCGTGGTGGTGCAGGGGCGGACGATCGAAAGCGCGCTGGAGCTGCCGATGCTGAGGGAAATGGTGATGTGCCGCGCGAACAAAGCGCTCACCTACGCAGCGTCTGCGCTGCTGGCGGCGGCGCTTGAGCGTATCGCAATCTGCTATGGAATGTAGATTGACCGAACGCGCGCTCGACTGTACATATTTCACCACGATGTGAGTCGTATGCGGCGGCGAGGGCAACCTCTCCGCCGCTTTGCGTTGGGGGGTGTCGATGCCGTTTGCGCCTCCTTCGCACCGCAGTCGCGCCCCCTCTCACCAGACACAGGCGGCCGATAAGGCGCGCGGCACCGCCCGGCAGCGCGGCTACGACACGAAGTGGGAGAAGGCGCGACGCGCCTTCCTCGCCTTGCATCCGCTCTGCGCCGCCCACGCCCGCCACGATCGCGTCGAGCCTGCGACCTGCGTCGATCACATCGTGCCGCACCGCGGCGATCGGAAACTCTTCTGGGACCGGAAGAACTGGCAGTCGCTGTGCACGCCGTGCCACAGCGCCAAGACGGGACGCGGCGCATGATCAAAAGCCTGTTCGGCGGCATCCACGTGCGCCTGGATGCAGCGACACTCACGGACGCGTTGCGCCCGCTTTTCAAACACCTGGAGAAAAATCTCATGCAAAAGTTAAACGAACTGCGCGCCGAGATCGCGGCGAACACGTCGGCGACGCAATCGGTCGTCACGTTGGTGAACACCCTGGCGGACCGGCTCGACGCCGTGGCGAACGACCCTGTCGAGATCGCGGCGATCACCGCCGAGCTGCGCGCCAACAACGCAGAGATCGCGGCCGCCGTCACCGAAAACACCCCGGCCGCAGAGCCGCCGCCGCAGTAACCCCGTCGAGCTGCGCAGTGAGGCGCCGCGCGACGCTGATGAAGGTTTCGCGCGTAATCCGCGCGACGACAGTGGTTACGGCGGGTTCGACCGCGACAGCTGAAAGTGACGATGAAGTGACGCAAGTGACGATGACCGATCTCCCCCGCCCTGTTCAGAGCCGCCGGAACACGCGGAAAGCGACGACGGCGCGTGTCGCGCGACGCGCATCGTCACTTGCGTCACTTCATCGTCACTCGGCGCGGCCCTTGCGCCCCACGGCCCGGCGGCACGAAAGTGACGCAAGTGACGATGTTTCGCCGTTCTCCCCCATGCAGGCGCGCATGCGCACGCGCATATGCGCGTAGTTCCTGCGTCACTTGAGTCACTAGAGAGAGAGAGGGTAAACAATCTACATTCCATAGCAATCTGCTATGGAATGTAGATTGACCGAACCCGGGCTCGACTGTACATATTTCACCACGATGTGATTCTTGTGCGGCGGCGAGGGCAACCTCTCCGCCGCTTTGCGTTGTGGGGTGTCGATGCCGGGCGGTGCCGCGCGCCTTATCGGCCGCCTGTGTCTGGTGAGAGGGGGCGCGACTGCGGCGACCGGAAACTCTTCTGGGCCCGCAAGAACTGGCAGTCGCTGTGCACGCCGTGCCACAGCGCCAAGACGGGACGCGGCGCAGTAACCCCGCGCGCCACAGCGCCACACCGGGGGGGGTGGGTCAGACCTAAGGCCCGCTCGTTTCGGACCGGCGTGGGAAAGAAAAAAAGTGGGGCGCGAAATTTCGCTAAAGTTTTTTGAGGTGCAGTGTGGGGAGGCAGCGGAAGCCGGCTGAGGAGCAGATGCTCAAGGGCAATCCTTCGCGGCGCCCGGTGGTCGTTGCGCCGACGGAAACGCTTGCGCCGGATGTCGCCAAGGCGCCGAAACACCTTTCTGCGGCTGGCCGGAATATCTGGGACCGGCTCGCGCCGGACCTGGTGCGTGCGAAGATCCTGCGCGTCACGGACCGTGAACTGTTCGCGCTGCTCGTGGACGCGCTCGAGGACTTCTACAGCGCGACGAAGTTGTTGAAGAAGCAGGGCCTCTCCTACGTGTCGTCGAGTCCGCACACGCCGGAAATGCGCCGCCTCAACCCGCTCTATCTCATCAAGGACCGTTCACGGCGCGAGGCGATCCGGCTCATGAACATGTGCGGGATGTCGCCGGTATCGCGCACGGCCGTCTTTGCGCACCTGGCGCGGGAAGCCGGCGGCCAGGTGCACGACGCCCTGCCCGCGAACGCCGCACCGCCTGAAGAGGCGGGCCTGTACGGCCAGCGGCACTGAGTGTCGGTCACCTTGACCGGAGAGACCGGAGCCGCGGCCGGCGGCGCGACGCGCGGCGCGAGCGGGTCGGGACGGAAGGGGGACGCGGCGGGCGATTCTGTGACGGGCGCCTTCGCCTCCGCGCGCCCGTCGCGCAGCTTGTCCTCCACGCGCCGGCGCTGCTGGTCGCGGGTCGCCGCGACTGACGGCGTGTCGGAGAGCCCAAGCCTGCGTGCCTTGCCGATCACCGCGTTGCGCGTGACGCCGCCGAGGATCTTGGCGATGTCGGCGCTGGAACGGCCCTCCTTCCACAGCGCGGCGAGGCGCTCTTCACGTTCGGCGGTCCAGATCACGGGCGCTCTCCCGGTTCGGCGCCGCCGGACCGGCGGGGCATGGTGACCTTCAGTGTGGTGAGCACCTCGGTCGCGCGGGCCAGCCGCCCGGTCGTGATGTCGGCCCCGTCGCGCAGTCGCGAGATCTGGTCGCCGGCCTTGAACACCAAGGTGGACAGGCGCGCCTCCGACCGCCCGGTGGAGGCCGAGACCTCCTCAACCAGCGCGAGAAAAGCGACGACCGCTGAGGACGCAGGGACGAACTCGGTTGTGCTCACCCGGATTTAGGTGCGCTGTTTTTAGCGCATCGTCAACAAGGGAGACGCGCTAAAAATGGCGCTGACGCTTACCCGGCCGTTTCCGGCATCGCTGAGCGCAATGAACAAGATCTCGCCCAGCCGCCTGCAAGCGCGCCTCGACGCCCTCAGCCTCACCGCGCGCGCCGTGTCGATGGCCGTGGCGCGCCAGCCGAACCTCGTGCGTATGATCCTCAACGGAACACAGCGCGACACGGCCACGCAGAAGGCGCACCGGCTCGCCGTCGCGCTGGAGTGTTCGCTGGAGTATCTCTACGAAATTGAGGACGAGGTAGGCTCACCGCCCGAAAGCGTGAAATTGCTGCAGCCGGTGACAAAGGGCCGCGCCCGCACACCAAAAGCGTTCACCGTCGTGAAGCCGCCACGCCCGCCCGTCGATCGCGGCGAACGGATCGACGTGCCGGAGTACGACGTGCGCCTCTCCGCCGGCGACGGTGCGTTGATCACCGAGGAGAACGTGCGCCGCTTCTGGGGCCTGCCGCTCGCATTCCTCGAATCGATGGGCCTCGACGCCGCGCACATAGCCTTCGTGGAGATCGCCGGCGATTCGATGGCGCCGACACTGTTGCCGGGCGACCTGGTGCTGCTTGATCTCCGCTCGCGCAACCCGAGCCTGCCCGCGATCTACGCGGTGTGGGACTCGAACGCCACGGTGTGCAAACGTCTGCAGGCCGTGCCGATGTCAGACCCGCCGACCGTGCGGCTGATCTCGGACAACGAGCGCTACGGCGCGTACGAGGTGCCGGCGGAGTGGGTGAACGTCATCGGCCGCGTCGCGTGGTTCTCGCGACGGATCTAGGGAGGGCGCAAGGTGGGGCGTTCAGTGCAGGAGGCGTTCGAGACGATCGCCGTGGGGATGAGCCAGCACGACGCGGTGCTCGCGCTGGCGGATCTGAAAATGGCGGGCGTGATCCAAAGCGCCGGCAGCGAGACGATTTCCTGGGCCGCGCGCGACGGCGTCGTGATCCTCACGCTCGCAGACGGCGTGGTGAAGGACAAGAGCTTCGTGCACACCGGCGCGCAGACGACGGGTCTCGACGGTGCGACCGGGTGCTGGAGTTCGTTGCTCGGCGCCCTCGTGGCGCTCGGCCTCTACTTCGTCTGGAAGGGTGGCGCGTGAGCACTGCGCTAGCGTTCGCCGCCGCTGTGGCACTGCAGGGCGCGCCCGTCGTCGTCGACGGCGACACCTTCGACGTGGGCGCAAAGCGCTACCGCGTGGAGAACGTCGACGCGCCGGAGCTGAGCGCCACGTGCCCGGCGGCGCGGGCGCTGGCGCGTCTCGCGACCGCGGAGCTTGCGCGGCTGCTGCGGAGCGGCGTCGTCACCGTCGAGGTCGTCTGCGTGCAGCCCGCGACGACACGCTACCGCGAGCGCCTGCGCGCGAAGGTCTACGTCGACG
>JAWXBS010000067.1:0-24510 GCA_034440275.1 Alphaproteobacteria bacterium | reverse complement strand
GTCGACGGCATAGGCGGGATTGGTCGCGGAAATCTCGAGATGTGAATCCGCGTTCCTGCCGACGAAACGGCCTTCTATGCGCTGCGCGGCGATGGAGACCGGTTTGCGCGTGCTGTCGTCGGTGCGCCCGCTGAACGTCGCGCCGTCGACGGTGAAGCCGCCGAACATGCGACCAGCCGCGTCTTCGCCCATCAGCCCGCCGCCGGGGCCGGGGCACAGCGCGATGCGGCGACCTTCAAGGATGTGTCCGGGTATGCCGATCGCGCCTTCGTCGATCGGCGTGCAACCGTCGCGCAGCACAATGCGATAGCCGCCGCCCCACGTGGCGTCGATCTTCAGTGGCGCCCGCAGGTCCCGCAGACTGAACGCATCCGTAGCGCCATCCATGGCGACAGCGCCATCGAGCGAGAAAGAACCTTTGCCATTTTCGCCCTTCAGCGAAAAACGTGTGCTGGCGAGGTCGAGGCGCCCGCCATTGGCCCGCCAGTTCGCGACGCGCACCGCGCCGTCCGCTTGCATCCGCGCGTTGGCGAACGCGAAGGTGTTCACCGCCAGCGTCGCCGCGGGCAGGCCGCCGCCTTCCATCGCGATGCGCACGCCGCCGCTCGCTTCGCCGGAAGGCAGAAGCAACAACAGTGCAGGGCGTCCGTTCTCGATTGGCGTGGCGGTGACGACAGCGCCGCTCGCAGCCTGAACCGTCAGCGGGCCGGGGAAGGTGAGGCGACCGTTGCCGCCGCGCCAGTCGAGCCGCAGCGTGGCGGCGGTAGCAAATTTGGTCAGCGCGCGATCGAGCGCCGCGCGGCCGGATCCAAAGAGCGAACCAAGTGGCGAGCCCGCGAGCGTCGGGACGGACTGCAGCACATCACGGCGCCCCTGCGCGTCGAGACCGGCTTCCGGCAGCGTGACAGAACCGGTCGCTGAGAACACGGCGCCGTCGCTTGAATCCCCGTCATACGCAAAGGCGCCGTCGCCGCTGACGCGCGATGCATCCAGGCGCGTGGCGCGCAACCTGTCGGCGCGCAGCGTCCACTCGCCGGCGGCCTCGGAAAAGTCTCCTGCAGCGTTCACCGTCACGCGCGCCGCCGCGCCGCCGATGCTCGGGCCAGAAAGCGCGTCGGCGGTCAGCAGCCCGCGCATGCGCCAGCGCTTGTCGGCGGCGGGATCGAGACTGGCTTGGAGCCGCACGCCGGCGGCGCCATGTTCGCCTGCGCCGAGTTCGGCCGCCGCGCCGCGCAGCGATACCGTCGCACCGCGAAATTCGCGCGGTATGGCGGCGGAAGCGCTGATGCTCAGCGCGCGCGCCCGCGCCTCCTGCGAGTCCAGCCCAGCGAGGGCGCCTTCGGCGTCGACCAGCAAGGAGCCGCCCTCGGTGCGAGCACGCACCGACAGACGCACGCCCTCCAGCTTGCCCGCCGCCGACTGCACTGTCGTCGGCGCGATGTCCGCCGCCGCCGTGAAATCCCGGGTCAGCCGACCCTTGCTGGAGACCGTCGCCGGGATGACGCCGTAGGGCGTGGAGACGAGGGCGCGGCCGTCGATGATCTCGATGGTCATGTCCGGCAGGCGTCCGGCGCCTGCGTCGCCGACGCTCTGGATATGGTCCAACGAGCCGAGCGAAACACCCTTTTCCGAGATCGCCACCCGGAGTGCGGGCTCAACAAGCCGCACCCCCACAAGCTTGGGGCCGGTCAGCCCCCAGCCGATCCGGAGATCTGCGGTTTGCGCGACGACGTCCGGACGGTTCTCCGGACCGACGCGGACCGCAGTCAGCCGGGCCCCGCCCAGATCGAGCCGCGAAATCTCGAAATCGGCGTCGAGCCCCATGCCCGCCAAGGCGTCGCGGGCGAACTGGTCGGCCAGCGGCATGCGGAAGAACCAGGCCGCGCCGGCCGCCGCGAGGATGGAGACGCCCGCCACGCCCACCGCGAGCCGAAGCCGGCGCCGGGTGGGGACCCGTTCAGGCTGGGTCGGTTCCTTCATAGGCTTCCCGCGACCGGTTGGGCCCATTTGGCGGTTGCCGGTTTGACCCTCGCGGGTGCGCGCTTTAAAGCCATGGTTTCGCGGGTCTTACCGCCCTGAATGCTAAGAAGCGTTTCATAAATCGGGTTCAGTCATGGACGAAGTGACTGAAACGGTCATGAAGGTTTTTAAGTAATCTGGCCGATCATGGGATGATACGGTCGCTCGACCTCTGGAAACTTACGGTCTTGTCACGAATGCTCACTGCATGATCGCGGGCGCGGGCCCAATGGTACTGGGATCGTGGCCACGCGGCCTGCGCTGGCCGGCGCTGGCTGTGGCGGCGGCGGCCGTGGGGCTGTGGGCGATCGGCGGCTTCCCGGGCAACGCAAGTCCCGAGCTGCGGGCGCGTCTGGCGGCGGAAGCCGAAGCGCAGGCGATCGTCGCCGAACATGTAGCGTTCACCGGCGCTGTAGGTCTGCGCGAGGAGCGGGAGGTCGAGATCGCCAGCGGCGAAACGCTCGCGATGGCGATCAATCGCGCCGGCGCGCGGCCGACCGAGGCCAACGCTCTGCTCGCCAGCGTCTCAGACATGTTCGACGGACGCAAGTTGCGGCCAAGGCAGATCATCAAGGTCTATTTCGAAAGCAACGGGGCCGAAGCCCGGCTTGCGGGCCTGGCGTTTCGCTCCGAGCCCGGTGCTGCCATAACTGTCAATAGAAGCTTCGACGGCGGCTTTCACGCGCGCGAAGTGCTCATGCCGCTCACGTTCGAAGTGACGCGCATCGCCGCCTCTGTCGACAAGAGCCTCTCGAACACCATCGCCAACGGCAACGAACAGCTTGAAGTCATCGTCCGTCAGGTGGCCGACATCTTCGCCTACGACATCGATTTTCAGCGCGACGTTCATCCCGGCGATGAAGTCGAAGTTGTGTTTGAGCGGTTTCGCGATGACGAGGGGCAGACCGTGAAGGTCGCCAATCTGCTGTTCGTGTCGATGGACGTGCGTGGCCAGCCCAGGAAATACTACCGGTTCCAGCGCGCCAGCGAAGGCGAGGTCGACTGGTACGATTTTGACGGCAAGAGCGCGCGCAAGTTCCTGATGAAGACGCCGATCAACGGCGCGCGGCTGTCGTCGGGCTTCGGTTTCCGCCGCCACCCGATCCTCGGCTACTCTGCGCTGCACAAGGGCACGGACTTCGCCGCGTCGAGCGGCACACCGATCATGGCGGCGGGCGACGGCGTCATTGTGAAGGCCGGCTACAACGGCGGTTACGGCAACTACGTGCGCATTCGTCATACAGACGGCTACGAAACCGCGTACGCGCATATGTCGCGCATGGGTCGCGGCGTGCGTCCCGGCGTGCGCGTGCGACAACAACAGGTGATTGGCTACGTAGGTTCCACTGGCCGCTCGACGGGCCCGCACCTGCACTACGAAGTGCTGCTACGCGGGCAGCAGACCAATCCCATGCGCCTGCGCGTACCCACGGGGCGCAATCTCAATGCGGCGGAACTTGCGACCTTCAAGGTCGAGCGTGATCGCATCGATGCATTGCGCGTGGCGCATCAGCGCGAGGCGGAGCTGCGCGGGGCGCCGCGCGGGCAGGCGATCGTCACCGCTGCCTCCGCCGTGCCGAGCGAAGGCGCCATTCGCGGCGGCTTCCGCTAACGCACTTCAGTCAAGATCGTAGGTGTCGTCCTTGCGGTCGTCGATTCGCCGCTTGGGACCGTAGTAGCCCCGATCGCCTTTGCGCCTGCGCCGTCGGTCGGGCCCGACGTACGTCCCTGCGCGCACGAATGGGCGACGCTCGTTCATGATGGCGTTCAGTCGCTGCATCAGCGCCTTGGCTGAAATCGGTTTGGCGAGGATCTCGTCGATGCCCGCGTCGCGCGCAGTCTCCACGATGGCGCGCTCGGTGTGCGCGGTCAGCATGATGATCGGCACATCGCTGCAGGGATTGTCGCGCGCGAAGCGCAGCTGCCTCGCGAACGCGGTGCCGTTCATGGGCTGCATGTTCTGGTCGACGACGATGAACGTGGGCTGCCAGAGCAGCAGCATGGACATGGCTTCGCCGCCGTCCGACGCTTGGCGCGTTTCGTCCACGCCCACGGCATGCAGCAGCGTGATCAGGATCGAGCGCATGTGCGCATTGTCGTCGATGATCAGCGCGGTGATGCGCGCTTCGTCCGCCATGACAGCCCTGCAACCTTCCCCGAAGTCTTCACTAAATTGTCATGGCGGGTCTGTGCAAGCGCAAACAGGCCGGGTTTCCCCGGCCTGCTGGACCCAATTCGGGCAATCTGAAAGGAACTTTGCGGTCAGGCCGCGACGACGGCGGCGATCTCCTGCGGGTCGCGCAGCACATAGCCGCGACCCCAGACTGTTTCGATGTTGTGCTCGCCGCCCGTGGCCGCAGCGAGCTTCTTGCGCAGCTTGCAGATGAAGACGTCGATGATCTTGAGTTCCGGCTCGTCCATCCCGCCGTAGAGGTGGTTCAGGAACATTTCCTTCGTGAGCGTGGTGCCTTTGCGGAGCGAGAGCAGCTCCAGCATCTGGTATTCCTTGCCCGTCAGGTGAACGCGCTGGCTGTTCACTTCGACGGTCTTTGCATCGAGGTTCACGATGACGTCGCCGGTCTTGATGACCGATTGCGCGTGGCCCTTCGAGCGACGGACGATGGCGTTGATGCGCGCGACCAATTCGTCCTTGTTGAAGGGCTTGGTCATGTAGTCGTCGGCGCCGAAGCCGAGGCCGCGGACCTTGGCGTCGATGTCGGCGTTGCCGGAGAGGATGAGGATCGGTGTGTTCACCCGCGCCAGGCGCAGCTGCTTCAGCACGTCGTAGCCGTGCATGTCGGGCAGGGTGAGGTCGAGCAGGATGATGTCGTAATCATACAGCTTGCCGAGATCGATGCCTTCCTCGCCGAGGTCGGTCGAATAGATGTTGAAGCCTTCCGACTTCAGCATCAGCTCAATACCCTGCGCCGTGGCGCTATCGTCTTCGATCAGAAGAACCCGCATCGCCCGCTCCAGTCCGCAAAAATCCGCGCAGCCCCGCGCACCAGTTAACCCTTAGATTCGTTACTTTCAGTATCTAAGTCGTTAACGCGGCAATGAATCTGTTCGTCATCGGTGTAAATAGTTGCTTGGAGGAGGCGAGAATCTGACTCTGCACGGGACGATTTCGACGCCGAAACATCAACACATCGTCGATAACCGCTCATTAACCACGATTTTTCCGCGAACGGCTCCGAAACGACTTGCGGTGCGCAGGACGTTCTCATTTCGGGCCTCGAACGTGATCGCTGAAAAAATATTGGGAGAATGCAGCGAGAACGAGTCCGACCGCCGTCGCCGCTTTAATCCCCGCTCAATCATTCTGACTGAAATCCAGATCGTGCCGTCAGTTTTCGCTTCCGCCATCGACGAGATCGACCGTCTCGACCCGCGCGCGTTCTCGGGACGCGTCGCAGGATTGAACGGTCTGCTGATCGAAGCCACGGGGCCCTCTGAAGCGCTCGTCGTCGGCGAGCGCGCGACGATCGAGGGTGCGCGGTCGACGCGCGCGGAGATCGTCGGCTTCAAGGGATCGCGGGCGTTGCTCCTGCCGTTCGACGCAGTGGACTCCATTCGCCCCGGCGCGCGCGTGCTGTTCGATGGCGCTACGCCCACGACGCGTCCCTGCGACGCCTGGCTCGGTCGTGTCATCGATGCGTTCGGCGATCCGGTAGATGGCAAGGGGCCGCTGCCGCAAGGCTTGCACGCGCGTCCAGTGCGTGCGCCGCCGCCCGCCGCGCATGGTCGTGGCCGCGTGGGATCGCGTCTCGATCTCGGCGTGCGCGCGCTCAACATCTTCGCCGCCGTCTGTCGCGGGCAGCGGATGGGCATCTTCGCCGGCTCCGGCGTCGGCAAGTCCGTGCTGCTCTCCATGCTGTCGCGGGGGGCCGAAGCCGACGTCATCGTCATCGGGCTGATCGGCGAACGTGGTCGCGAAGTGCGCGAGTTCATCGAAGACACACTGGGCGAGGCGGGGCGGCGTCGCGCCGTCGTCGTCGTGGCTACCTCGGACGAGCCGGCCGCGCGGCGCAGGCTCGCCGCCGAACAGGCGTGCGCCGTCGCCGAACACTTCCGAGACGAAGGCAAGGACGTGCTGCTCCTGCTCGACAGCGTCACGCGCTACGCGATGGCGGGTCGCGAGATCGGTCTTGCAGCGGGCGAGCCGCCGACCACGAAGGGGTACACGCCTTCGGTGTTCGCAGACCTGCCGCGTTTGCTGGAACGCGCCGGGCCCGGTCCGGTCGGATCGCCAGGCTCCATCACGGGCCTCTTCACCGTGCTCGTCGACGGCGACGACCACAACGAGCCGATCGCCGACGCCGTGCGTGGGATTCTCGATGGTCACATCGTCATGGAGCGCGCCATTGCAGAGCGTGGACGCTATCCGGCGATCAACGTCCTGAAGTCGATCTCGCGCCTCATGCCGATGTGCCACTCGGCGCGCGAGAACGAACTCGTCGGCGAAGCCAAGCGCTTGCTGAGCTCCTACGCCGACATGGAAGAACTGATCCGCATCGGCGCCTATCGCGCAGGGGCCGACGCCATTCTCGATCGCGCCATCGCGCAGCGACCGGCCATCGAGGCGGTCCTGTCGCAGGGTCGCGATGAATCGAGCCGCATCGACGATGCGTTCGCGATGCTTGAAGGGGCGCTCCAGACATGAGCAAGGCGTTGAATACGCTCGCGCGGCTGCAACGCGCGCAGATCGACGAAGCGAAGATCGAACTCGCCGAGATCGTCGCGGCGCGGGCGTCCATTGCAGAGCGGCAGGCGAGCCTTGAGATCGAGATCGCACAGGAGCAGGCGATGGCGTCGCGGGACGCGGATGCGCGCGCGGCCTATGGCGGCTATGCGCCGCGCGTGGCGCAGGAAAAGCGCGCGATGGCGGAAACGGACGCGCGGCTCGCCGGCGAAGAAGCGGTGCTGCGCGAGCGCCTCTCGGCGGCCTACATCGAACTGAAGAAGATCGAACATCTCATGCAGGCGCAGGCCGAACGCGAACGCCTTGCGGAGAACGCGCGAGAACTCGCGTCAATGGATGAAGCCGCAGCCATGCGCGCCGCGCGACGGGTCTGACCGCCGCGCGGCGTCGCGACTATTTCTTCTGCGGCGGCGTGATCGGCGGATGCAACGGCGCCGGCAGACGCGGCGGCGTCCTGTCCTGATACTCCGAAGTTCCGGTTTGCCGAGGATCAGGCGACGCGCGCCCGGCCTTTGCGGCGCGCGCCAGTTGCACGAACTCCGCGCGCCAGCCGAACGGATCGGCGCCACGCGCGCCTTGCGCCAGCTCGATCACCTGATCGTAGCCATAGCTGCGATCGAGGTAGGGATCGCCGCGCAACAGTTGCCCGTAGCCTGCAACAGCGGTGGCGAAGCGGGTCGATTCCGGCGCGGCCGCGATCGAGGCGTGCATGTCGCGCGCCGTAATGGGGCGTTCGATGAGCTTGGACTCCGACGCGCCCGGCGGCTTCCAGCGAATGCGCAGGAACGCGATTTCGCCCGCAGGCGCAGCTTGCGGACGCGGCGACTGATAGCGCAGCGGATCGTTGAGCGTGCGCCCGCCGACGGGGGTGATCTCGTAGATCGCGGTGACGTTCGCGCCGGCGCCGATCTCGCCGGCGTCCACGCGATCGTTGTTGAAGTCTTCGCGGTTCAACATGCGCGTTTCGTAGCCGATGAGGCGGTATTCAGCGACGCGCGTCGGGTTGAACTCGACCTGGATCTTCACGTCGTCGGCGATCGGCAGGAGCGCCGATTGGGCCTGATCGTGCAGCACCTTGCGCGCTTCCGCCAGCGTATCGATGTAGGCGGCCGTCCCGTTGCCCTTCTGCGCGAGGCGCTGCATCAGCGCGTCATTGTAGTTGCCACCGCCGAAGCCGAGGATCGAGAGATAC
This sequence comes from Alphaproteobacteria bacterium, assembly GCA_034440275.1. Lineage (GTDB taxonomy): Bacteria > Pseudomonadota > Alphaproteobacteria > Caulobacterales > Aquidulcibacteraceae > VFBF01. The sequence goes on along the minus strand of JAWXBS010000067.1, from coordinate 16,597 downwards.
ACGCCGCTTTCGCGCTTGCGCGTGACGAAGCCTTCCAGTTCCGCCGGGTTGGTGATGCCGACGTTGAAGTCGCCATCAGACGCCAGGATGATGCGATTGACCGCGTTGCGGTTGAAGTTGCGTTCCGCCAGCGTGTACGCCAGCGCGAGACCCTGGCCGCCGGCGGTCGAACCGCCCGATGACAGATTGTCGAGCGCTGCGAGGATTTTCGCTTTCTCGGCCCCGGACGTCGGTTCAAGCACCGCGCCCGCAGAGCCCGCATAAACCACCATCGAAACCTTGTCGCGCGGACCGAGGTCGTCGATCAGCATGCGGAAGGCCTGCTTGGCGAGCGGCAGACGGTTCGGCGGGCCCATCGAGCCGGAGGTGTCGATCAGCAGCACGAGATTGAGCGGCGGACGCTGCGCCGGGGCGATATCGTAGCCCTGCAAGCCGATGTGGACGAGTTGCTTGCCCGTCGCCCACGGGCTCGGCACGACTGAAACCGTCGTGGAGAAGGGCGTCGTGCGGTTGGCGGGCAGGGCGTAGTCGTAGTCAAAATAGTTGATCAGCTCTTCCACACGCACGGCGTCGCGCGGCGGGAGGTTGCCGGTGTTGATCATGCGCCGCACGTTGGCATAGCTCGCCGTGTCGACATCGATGGAGAACGTTGAGACGGGATCCGTCGCCACCGCCTTCACCGGGTTCGGCGTTGTTTCGCGATAGTTTTCGCGGTTCTCGGTCTCGGGATTGTAGCTTGCGCGCGGCGGCGCCATGCGCGCATCGCCCGCCATCCGGCCGGTCACGCCTTGGGCGCGCGTCGCGTAGGATTCCATGGCCATGCTCGGGGCAGGCGCCACAACCGGCGGCGCGGGCGGTGGTATCGGCGTCGGTTGAACGACCGGTGGCGCTTCCACCTGGTCTTCGACTGCCGGCGACGCGCATGCGACGATCAAAACGCCCGTCAGCGTCAGCGCTGCGAGCGATTTCCACACGCTTCCCATGGTCCGTACTCCCCTGTCGTTATGTGGTGACCGTCCGGCGCGTTTCCGGCGGCGCCTTGCCCAAACGGCGGCGGAATGAAGGCGCGCGGCGTTTCAAGTCCGGTCGTGTCATATTGGCAGCGCGGGATTCAGCGCCCGCGCGAAATCCAGGCGTCCACCTGACGTTCCAGAACGGGCAACGGCACGGAGCCGTTCAACAGCACGACATCGTGAAACTTCTTCAGGTCGAACTTCGGGCCGAGGCCGCGCTGCGCCTTTTCGCGGAGGCGCTCGATCTCGATGCGGCCGATCTCGTAGCCGCAAGCCTGACCAGGCCACACCGCGTAGCGCTCCACCTCGCTGACAACGACAGCGGGATTGTCGCCGGTGACTTCCAGCAGATAGGCGATGGCCTGCTCGCGACTCCAGCCTTTCGAGTGGAGGCCCGTGTCCACGACAAGTCGCGCCGCGCGCCACAACCGCCAGCGCAGGAAGCCGATCCGGCCGATGGCGTCGTTCTGGTAGAGGCCCATCTCATCCACGAGCTGCTCAGCGTAGAGGCCCCAGCCCTCCGCGAACGCGTTGAAGCCCGTGATGCGACGCAGCAGCGGCAGATTCTCCTGCTCCTGCGCGAGCGCGATCTGGAAATGGTGGCCGGGCACGGCTTCGTGGAAATCCTGCGTCGGCAGATCGATCTTCGTCATCTGCGCCATGTCGCGCAGGTTGATGTAGTAGATGCCGGGCTGCGCGCCATCGAGGCTTGGGCTCTCGTAGTAGGCGCCCGATTGCGAGGCTTCGAGCATCAGCGGCACGCGCCGCACTTCGAGGTTGGCCTTCGGCAGCGTGCCGAACCACTCCGGCGCGCGCGCGAGGATGCCCTGCACGCGCGCGTTCACGTCGGCGATGAGCTGCGCGCGGCCTTCGTCAGTCGCGGGGTACTGGTGGCGCGGATCGGCGGAGAAGACCGAAAGACGTTGTCCTGCCGGGCCTTCCGTCAAACCCTGCACGCGCAGGGCGCCGTCCAGTTCGCCGAGCAGCGACTGCACTTGCCGCAAGCCGATGGCGTGAATTTCCTCGGGCGTGAGCGCGGTGGTCGTCTGCTGCGCGAGCGCGGCGTTGTAGTAGGCCGCTCCGTTGCGAAGTCGCCCAATACCAGCGTCATGCGGCGCGCCGGCGCGGATGGACCGCAGGAACGCCGCAGCGCGCGCGTGCGCCGGCTGGATTTTCGTGGCGACGATGGTTTCCGCCTGCGCGAGAAGTTCGCGCGCGCGCGTCAGCTCGACGGGGTTCTGCTTGGGCGCGGCGGGAGCGGCAGCGCCCGGCGGAAGCGGCGCTTGCGGCGCGAGCGGGCCCACCACGCCTTCGAGCTTGCGGCGCAGGGCCGTGATGTAGGTCAGGCTGGATGGCGCCGTGCCGATGAGACCATCCAGCGCGACAAGCGTGCGGTCGATGACGAAGTCCGGCGGCGTCACGCCGGAGGGGACGTCGAGGCGCGCGCGCTCCGTCTCTGCGTCTATGGCAGGGCCGACGAGACCGAGGCGTCCGACATAGTCGCGCGCGTCGAGCAGCGTCTTCACGTCGTGCCGTGTGTCGAGGAAGTCGGGCAGGGTGAGGAAGGCGCTGTCCAGCTGGTTGAGCACGTAGGGCGAGAAGCTCTCTTCGTCGAAGCGGCCGTAGGTAAATATGGCGCCGCCCGCTGCAGCGCGGAACTGCGCTTCAAGGACGTCGAACGTGACCTGTTCGTCGTCTTCAAGGTCCTCGCGATCAAATCCACGCAGCTGCGCGTCGAGACGCAGCGCCATCGTGCGACGGCGATCGGCGGCGACGCCGCTGCGGTCGTCGAGGCGCGCCTTGAATCCGACGCCCGCGATGTCGGGGCCGAGACCCGCGCGCGTGGCGAGTTCAGGACTGTCGGCGACGATCTCGCGCGTGGCGTCATCGACGAAGCCGTCGAAGGCGGTGACGGGCTTGTCGGCTTTCGGCGAACAGGCGGCGAGGACGAGGGCGACGGCGAGCAGGGCGAAGCGAGTCATACTGTGAGGTGTAGCACTGTGCGCGGGGACTTTCCGCCACCTCATCCCTCTCCTCGGATGCGGAGGAGAAGGATGAGCCGGTCTTCTACTTCTGCGCCTTGATCCAGGCCGTCACGTTCGCTTCCAGCACCGAAAGCGGCACGGGGCCGTCGAGCAGGACGCGGTCATGGAAGGCGCGGATGTCGAACTTGGCGCCCAGTTCGGTACGCGCGCTGTCGCGCAGGCGGTTGATGGTCTGGCGGCCCACCATGTAGGCGCAGGCCTGACCGGGCCAGACGATGTAGCGTTCGACCTCGGTGGCGATGGAGGAGGGCTGGTCGCCGGTCACGCCGACCATGTAGTCGATCGCCTGCTCGCGGGTCCAACCTTTGGAATGCAGGCCCGTATCGACCACGAGGCGCGCCGCGCGGAACGCCATCGACTGGAGATAGCCGAGTCGACCCACGGGATTGTCCTTGTACATGCCCATCTCGTCGGCGATCTGCTCGGAGTAGAGGGCCCAGCCTTCGCCATAGCCGGAGAACCACAGCATCGACGAACGGATCAGCGGTATGCAGTCGGTCGTGCGGGTTTCGGTGCAATTGGCTTCCTGCGCGATGGCGTTCTGCATGTGGTGGCCCGGAATGCCCTCGTGATACGTGAGCGTCGGCAGCGAGAAACGCGGCCATTCAGCGGTGTTGCGCAGGTTGATGTAGTAGGCGCCGGCGCGCGAACCATCCAGTGTGCCAGGCTGGTAGTAGCCGCCCGGCGCGCCCGCCTCGATCTCCACGGGCACGCGTTTGATGTCGAGCCTTGCCTTCGGGAGCGTCACGAACTGTTCCGGCAGGCGCGCGGAGATCATCGTCACCTGCTGGTTCAGATCCGAGATCAGCCGCGCCTTGCCCGCATCCGTGTTGGGATAGACCTGACGCGCATCCTTGCTGATCGCCTGCACGCGCTCGGCCACGGAGCCTTCGGCGTAACCCTGCGCCTTCAGCAACTCGTCCATCTGCTTGGTCAGATCGGTGATCAGGTCGAGACCCATCTGGTGGATTTCGTCGGGCGTCATTTCGGAAGTGGTCCACGCGGCGAGCGCGGCCTTGTAGTAGTTTGCGCCGTCGGGCAGGCGTGACACCGCCGCATCGGGCTTGGCGCGCGGCTGAAGCGCCACGATCGCATCGATCTGGCGGCGCAGCGCGGGTTGTACCTTGTCGCGCACGGCGGTGATTGCGCGGCGTGTGAAGTCGGCGCCCTGAACGGGCGTCACGCCTTCGGCCTGCCCGATGCGGCGCTGGATGGAGCGCACCATGGTCGTCGTCGGCGCCGGCGCACCGGCGAGCGGACGCATCTGCTCAAGCGTGCGTTCAAGGACGTAGGTGGGCGGAATGACGCCCTTCTCGGCGTCCGCCTTCACCCGCGCCGTCTCGTGGTCGAGATTGACGGCGAAGGCTTCCAGCCGCGCGATGTAGGCTTCGGCGTCGGCGCCGTTGCGCAGCGGGTGCTGAGAGTCGAGGAAGTCGGGGACCGACTGGTAGGAGCCGGTGAGTTGGCTGACCACGTAGGGCGTCGGTGTGAATTCGAGACCGTAATTGCCGTAGCCGAAGCCGTTGCCGGCGATCGAGTAGCGCAGCGCGTTGCGCACCACGTCGTAGGACGCTGCGTCCTGACCGGAAAGCGCCTTGCGGTCGATGGCGTCGAAGCGCGCCGCTAGGGCGGCGGCGAGAGCGGCCTGACGTTTCAGCCCCTCCGGCGACGCGTCCGCGAGGCGGCTCATGTAGGGGCCGCCCGCGATGTCTTCGCCGATGCCGAGCGAGGTGGCGAGGCCGGGAGATTCCTTGAGGATGGCGGTCGCTGTCTCTCCCAGCAGAGTCTTGAGGCTCGCAGAAGCCTCCACGCGGGCCTGCTCGGATACAGATTTGTCGCCGCAGCCGACGATGCCGAACGAAAGCAGGGCTACGGCCGCTATGCCGGCAAGAACGTTTCTCATGGTCATTTTCCTGTTTCGTCGATTGCGCGGCGCCGCCTAGGAAGCGAGCGTCGTCTTGCCGTTCTTGATCACCGTGACGCCGGGACGTTCCTTAACCGACGCTTCGAAGGAGACGACGTTGCCGTCCTTCCACATGCGCGTGATGATCGTCTCGCCGGGAAACACCGGCGAGGAGAAGCGCACGTCGTGGCCGACAATCTTCTTCGGGTCGTAATCCGCATAGGTCTGCAGCACCGCGCGGCAGGTGACGCCGTAGGTGCACAGGCCGTGCAGGATCGGCCGGTCGAAGCCGGCCGACTTGGCGAGCGCGGGATCGGAGTGCAGCGGATTGCGGTCGCCGGAAAGACGATAGATCAGGGCCTGATTGGGCGTGGTCGCCAGCGCCAGTTCTGTATCCGGCGCCCGCGTGGGCACCTCGTGCGGCGGCGGGCCGCCTGAGGAGGGGCCGCCGAAGCCGCCGTCGGCGCGCGCGAACGTCGACCCGGTCAGCGTCACGTACTTCTCACCCGTCGCCTTGTCCCGGATGACAGTGTCGGAATAGATCACCGCGCCCTTGCCGGGGCCTTTGTCCAGAATGTGGGTGACGGCCCAGTCGGCCACGATGGTGGCGGCGTCGGGCAGGGGCTTGTGGACGACGAGCTTCTGCTCCCCGTGCACCACCATCATGTAGTTGATGCCGATCGCGCCCGTCTTGCCGGCGCCCCAGGCGATGACCGTCGCCTGCGTCGGCATGGTCCGCAGCCCGTTCTCGTAGACGAACGGCAACTCCTTCAGGTTCATCGGGTCCGCGCCGAGGCCGATGCCGAGGGCGTAGAGCATGGTCTCGCGGTCGCCGTAGCTGAACTCCTGGCCGTCGGAGCGGAGCTGGATGGCCTTTTCATAGTCGATCGGCATGGCGGCGGGTCTCCCTTGGTTCGGTTCTGATTTTGGGCGGTCCTAGCATGGGCCGGGTGGTGATCGCGAGCCGTCCGTCGACGAACGGCGCCCGGCGTGCCCGCAGCAGTTGCCCCGGCTGCGCTTTCGTGGTTCACCGCCGCCGGTGGAATCAGCGTCGCGCGAGGGAGAAACCATGAGCGCCGAGAACGCCCTGTCTGGGCAAGTGATGTTCTATCGTCAGCCGGAGCCGCTCACGATCGACAAGCACAGGAACCTTGGCGCCAAGCGTGTGGAGCGGCCGTTTGCGTTTCTTGCGCAGGCGCATGTGGTGCCGATCACCGTGAATGAGTTTGGCGTGGCGGCGGGCTCCTACCCGGTGATTTTTGCTGGCGCGGACAAGACGCCGCTCGCGGTGATGGGAGCGCGCTCGGGGGAGAACGTTTTCATGTCGCCCCAGGGTGACGTGGACCCGGAAGTGTATCTCCCAGCCTTCGTGCGTCGCTATCCGTTCGTCTTCGCGAACGATCCCGGGCAGGACCGTCTCGTGCTGTGCATCGATCGCGCGGCGCCGATGATCGGCGAGAATCCGGAGGTGCCGTTGTTCAACGGCGACCAGCCCTCGCAATACACCCAGGAGGCGATGGAGTTCTGCAAGGAATTCGAACGCCACCGCCGCACGACCGACAACTTCATCAAGACGGTCAGCGAGATGAATCTCTTTGAAACAAAGACGGTTTCGCTCACCAATCGCCGCCCGGACGGCACGGAGGAGCAACAGGTCGTGGCGGAGTACTTCGCCATCGACGAAGAGAAGATCACCAACCTGCCGAACGATCAGTTCCTGAAGCTGAAAGAGAACGGCATGCTCGGCCCGATCTACGCGCACATGATCTCGCTGCTGCAGTGGCCCAAGATCATCCAGCGCGCGATGTACCGTTTCCAGGCCCAACAGGAAGCTCAGACCCGTTCGCAGACGCCGCTCGGCTGACCGGTCGCACTATCTACCCGGACTGAGGCGGCCCCGATGAAAGTCGGGGCCGTTTTCGTTGGTGTGGCGGCCTGAAAAAACACGGCCCCGGCTTTCATCGGGGCCGTGCTTCAAACTGGTCGAGATCCGCCGCAGCTACATCGCCGAGAGGCGCATCATCCGGCGAAGTTCATCAGGCTCGCCATACGCACGCTTCTTGCGCGGCTGTTGCGGCTGGAAGGCCAGCGAAGCGTGGTCGGCGCAGTATGTGCCCGTCGAGCCACGGCCACAGAAGGCGAAGGCGGCGTCCGTCGGGTCGCCGATCGGCCACTTGCAGACACTGTCGGTCAGGGTCAGCACCGTGGTCACGCTGCCATCCGCAGCCTTGAGCGGCTCCAGGTGGGGCACGAGGGCCAAATACGGCGCCGGCGCCATGCGGGGACGGGCGACCGCGTTGGACTGTGAGGAGGTCGCGAGACGCGGCCGCGAGACCGGACGGGGACGCTTGGCGGGACGCGAAGGCGTCGCACGACCGGCGAGGCCTAGGCGGTGCACCTTGCCAATTACCGCGTTGCGGGTCACGCCAGTAAGTTGTTTGGCGATCTGGCTCGCGGAAAGACCCTCGATCCAGAGTTTCTTGAGTGTCTCCACTCGTTCTTCGGTCCAGCCCATGTCTGGTAGCCCCTCTGTTAACCCGCTCCATCATGCGGGGTGTGCGCGGACTCATCAGCCAGGCGAGACCACGACTGAATGGTACTCATCTGGAGAAGAGATACAAGGGATAGTATGTAGGTACTCAAAGTTATCCTACCCCTAGCGCGAATCACTCAGTTCTTGTCCACAGGCGGCCTAGGCTCGAAGAACGCTTGGCGGCCAAGGACCGTGCCGGGTTATTCACCACGAATATGGTTAATGACCTCTTAATTGGTTAACGGATGATTGATGGCTGACACCGCAACGACCACGCCCCGCCCGCAGACCTTTCCGCAGGCTCGTCAGTACACGGGCATGAACTGGCTGGGTCTGCAGACCCTGCTGGAGCGGGAGATCCGGCGCTTCATCAAGGTGTCGGCGCAGACCCTGATCGCGCCGCTGATCACCACTATTCTCTATATCTCCGTCTTCGCACTCGCGATGGGCGGGCGAGGGGCGCCGATCGGCGGCATCCCGTACATCGACTTTCTGGCCCCGGGCCTGATCATGATGGGCGTAATCAACAACGCCTTCCAGAACGCTTCCTCCTCGCTGATCATCGCCAAGATCCAGGGCAATGCGGTGGACTTCCTGATGCCGCCGCTCTCGGCGCTGGAGCTCACGATAGCCTTCATCGGCGGGGCCGCGGCGCGGGGGATCATCGTGGGTCTCGCCTCGCTGGTCGCGGTGGCACCGTTTGCGGACGTCACGCCCGATCACTGGTGGGCTGTGCTGCTGTTCATCGCCACGGCTTCGGTCATCTTCGGCGCAATCGGCCTGCTCGGCGGCGTGTGGGCGGACAAGTTCGACCACCTCGCTGCAGTGACGAACTTCGTGATCACGCCGCTGACGTTTCTCTCCGGCACATTCTATTCGATAAACGCGCTACCGGGGCCGATCCGCGATGTGGCGCACTGGAATCCGGTATTCCTGCTCATCGACGGCTTTCGCTACGGCTTCATCGGCCACGCCGACGGGCCGATCGTCGTTGCGAGCGTGGTGAGCGTTGTCCTCGCCGTCGGGTTGTCGACGGCCTGCTGGGCGCTGATCAAATCCGGATGGCGGCTGAAGGCATAGATGACGGCGCAGGCGCATCAAGAGGTCATGTCCGACGCGCGCCGAGTGTTGGCTGAAGGCACCGATGCGGCCTTGCGAGACGGCGCAGCCCTTCTTGATCGGGCCGCCGCCCTCGGAAGCGGGGAAGCGCATGCGCGCCTTGCGGGCTTTCTCGCCGCCGGCGTGCGAGAGCCTGCGGACTGGGATCGAAGCGTCGCCATGCTCGAGCACGCGGCGGATCAGGGCTACGCGCCTGCGCGCGACGAGTTGCGAATACTCGCAGAACGCGACGCGCCGTCCCCGGCGGCCTTGCGCGCGCTCGTGGATATCCGCGCCTTGGTCCAGCCGCGCCCCGGCGCAGTTATGCGTCCGTCGCCCCGCATCCGCGTATTCAAGGCGCTTTTCTCAAATGACGAATGCAACTGGATCATCGCCAGGGCGCGCCATCGTCTCGGGCGTGCGTCGGTGTACGGCAATCAGACGAGGGAGAGTTTGATCGTCAACGAACGCACCAACCGCGAAGCCAACTTCGGCCCCGCCGATCTCGATGTCGCGCTGACCTTCCTGCGCGCGCGTCTCGCGCACTCGGTCCGCGCGCCGCTGCACCACTTCGAACCTGCGACGGTGCTGCACTACGAGGTTGGTCAGCACTTCGCGCCGCACTTCGATTTTCTCGATCCAGCGATCCCCGGCCACGTCGCAGACCTTGCGCGGCGCGGCCAACGCGTCGCGACTGCGCTCGTGTACCTTAATGACGACTACGATGGCGGCGAAACGGATTTCCCGACGCTTGGCTGGAGCTTCAAGGGCGGGCCCGGGGACGCTCTTGTCTTCGACAACGTAGGCCCGACTGGGGCTCCCGACCGGCAGACTCTTCACGCCGGCCGACCACCGACGCGGGGCGAGAAATGGCTCTTGTCCCAGTGGGTCCGCGACCGCGCGCCCGGCTGATGCGGTGCAGTACATGCGCTGATCGTTGCGCCGACTGACCCGGTTTTCCCCCGCCTCACGCTTGTCGGTGTGCAGTGAGGAGGGCAGTCGGGCGATGGTCGATCGTGGGAATGCCGTCGAATTCCGGCTTTGTCCGAAGGAAGCGATGGGCACAGTCGTCGCGGCAGTCTTCATTGCCGGCCTCGCGGCCGCGCTCGGACTTTATCAGAATGAGGCGTCGGGACTGGTCCTCGCCGGCGCCGTCGGCGTCATTGGCGTCGGGTTGTTCGGCTTCCACTACCTCGTCACGCGGATCGACAGATCCGTGAAATTGCGGATCGACATGGTCGGCATGCATTCCGCAAAGCTGTTCGTGCGTTCGGCGCGCTGGTCTGAGATTTCACGCGTCGTGTTTGTCCAGATGCCCCGCGGGACCCTCAAGATGAAGGTGTTCGTCGGCGGCGCCGGACCCGGTCCGGGCCAGTCCTTCCTTGATGGAATGTGGAAGGTGTTGGGCCGCGGCAGGATCAACCTCGAGGTCGAGGACCTGGAGGGCGAGCCCGACGACATCATCGCCGCCATCAAGCGCTTCTCGCCGAACACGCCGGTCGGGTACTGATACCGCCCGGTTTCATTCCATTAACCAAATAGCTAGGGTTGGGTCGCCAGTCTGGGCGCTTCGATTGAAACCGGCAGAAGCCGCCTCGCAGGACCCTCCCATGACCGCGCGTCTCGTTTCGGTGATCAACATGAAGGGCGGGGTGGGGAAGTCCACCACGACCATCGGTCTCGCGGAGACGCTCGCCGTCCATCACAAGGCCCGCGTGCTGGTGATCGACCTGGATCCCCAGACAAACGCCTCGATCATGCTGGCCGGGCCCGACAAGTGGAACGAGCTGCACGAGAACGAGCGCACGCTCGACTTCTACTTCGAGGCCTATGCGCTGCAGGAGAAGCCCAAGCCCTTCAAGAGTCTCGTCGAGGCGAAGGTCTCCGACCTGAAGGGCAAGCCCGACATCGCGCTCGTCGCGTCGGCGCCGGAATTCCGCACCATCGAGCGCGATCTCATCGAGACGTTCGTGAAGCGCCAGTTCCACATCGACGCGATCCAGAAGTGGATCTGCGAACGCTTTGCGCAGGGCTTCCGCACGGTGCTGAAGGACTTCGACTACATCCTTGTTGATTGCCCACCGGGCATTTCGCTGTTCGCGGAAGCGGCGCTGATCGCGGCGGACGCGATCGTGGTGCCGTCGATCCCCGACTATGTGTCCCGTCTCGGTCTGATCACCTTCCGTCGTCGTGCGCTGCGCATGATCAACGAGAAGCGGGGCGGGCAGTCGCTGCTCATGGTGCTGGCGACGAAGTACGAAGAGGACATGGCGCTGCACCGCTCCGAAGCGGCGCTGCTGAAGGAAAATCTCGGCTCCGCGATGTTCGACGTGCGCATCCCGCAGATCCAGGACATCGCGCGCGCAGCGGAATGGTCCGACACGCAGCGCACCTTCGACCAGAAGTACGGCGCCGGCGCGCCGATCATCCGCGCGCTGGGCGACGAATTCCTCGCGAAAATGGCGCTGGCGCCGGCGCTATGAGCCTGAACAAGTCCCTCAATCGCCTGTTCGACGAGATCCGTCGCGAGACCAAGCGCAATCCTGAGTTCGCAGATCGTCTCGACGCGATCTTCCGTGTGCATGAGAGCGCGCGAGAGGTGCCGGACGAGGTGGTGCAAGCGGCGCGCGTGGACGATGAAACGCCCGCGCCCATCGTCCCCGTCGAGACGCCGCAAGCGTCGGCTTCCCGCCAGGAACTGAACCCGGTGGCGTTCTTCACCCGGGAGGGCGCGGATGCGCTCAAGGTCGCGCTCACCGGCTTTACCAAGCCGGCGCTCGAACACCTCGTCAGCGAACACAATCTCGATCCCGCAGGCGCGACCGCCGGTCTTCCAAAACCCGCTCTGGTCGAACACATCATCGCCCAGGCGCAGAAGCGCGTGGAGCGCGACCGGAAACTGTTCGACTACTGAAGGTGACGGAACGTCACTGCGCGCTTGCACCGCCGGGCGAACGGCATTGCCGACCCGTCCGGCCCCCGCTATCCCAGCGCATCAATTTTGCGCCAGCGAGCCCAGAGAGACGATGTTCGGGAAAATTTTGATCGCCAACCGGGGCGAGATCGCCGTCCGCATCATCAAGACGGCCCGGCGGATGGGGATCAAGACGGTCGTCGTGTATTCCGAAGCCGACCGGGACTCCATGGCTGTCGAGATGGCCGACGAGACAGTGTTCATCGGCCCGCCGCCCGCCGCGCAATCCTATCTTGTCATGGACAAGATCGTCGATGCGGTGCGCAAGACCGGCGCCGATGCGGTGCATCCGGGGTTCGGGTTTCTCTCCGAGAAGGTGGAATTCGCCGAGCGCCTCGCGAGCGAGAAGATCACCTTCATCGGCCCCAATCCGCGCGCGATCTTCGCGATGGGCGACAAGATTGAATCTAAGCGCACGGCGGGCGCGGCGAACGTCTCCACCGTGCCGGGCTTCATCGGCGAGATCGAGGGCGTGAAGCACGCCGTGCAGATCGCCGAGGAGATCGGCTATCCGGTGATGATCAAGGCGTCGGCCGGCGGCGGCGGCAAGGGCATACGGGTCGCAGAAAACCGCAAGGAAGTCGAAGAGGGTTTCCCAGCGGTGGTCGCGGAAGCGAAAGGCGCCTTCGGCGACGATCGCGTCTTCATCGAGAAATTCATCCTCGCGCCACGGCACATCGAGATCCAGGTGCTCGGCGACAAGCACGGCAACGTCGTTCACCTGTTCGAGCGCGAGTGCTCCATCCAGAGGCGCAACCAGAAGGTGATCGAGGAAGCGCCGTCGCCGCTGCTCGATGAAAAGACGCGCGCGGAAATGGGCGCGCAGGCCGTCGCGCTCGCCAAGGCCGTCGACTACGACAGCGCGGGCACCGTGGAGTTCGTCGCGTCTGGCGCCGACAAGTCCTTCTACTTCCTCGAAATGAACACGCGCCTGCAGGTCGAGCATCCGGTGACCGAAGCGATCACTGGCCTCGATCTCGTCGAGCAGATGATCCGCGTGGCCGCGGGCGAGAAGCTTGCGTTCAAGCAGAAGGATCTCAAGATCAACGGCTGGGCGATCGAGAGCCGCATCTATGCGGAGGATCCCTACCGCAACTTCCTGCCGTCGATCGGGCGTCTGCGCCGCTATCGTCCGCCGCAAGAGGGCAAGTTCGGGACCGTCACCGTGCGCAACGATGCGGGCGTGCGCGAAGGCGACGAAATCTCGATGTTCTACGATCCCATGATCGCGAAACTCGTGACGCACGCGCCGAACCGGCTGGAAGCAATCGATGCGCAGGCGCGCGCGCTCGACGGTTTCCTGATCGAGGGCATTCAGGACAACGTGCCGTTCCTCGGCGCGGTGATGGACGAAAAGACCTTTCGTTCAGGCACGTTCACGACGGCCTACATCAAACAGCAGTTCCCCGACGGCTTCAACGGCACGGCGCCGACCGAGGACCAGCGCACGCTGCTCGCGTCGTGCGCGGCGTTCGCGCAGGCGCTGGTCAGCGCGCGGGCAGGCCAGGTGTCGGGCCAGATTGCGGGCTACAAGGTCGATGCGACCGCCGAGCGCGTAGTCATCTTCGGCGAGGAGACCATTCCCGTCGTCGTCACGCTGACCGAGGAAGGCGCGAACGTCGCGCTCAGTGGCGGCCGCGAAGTGCGGCTGCAATCGTCGTGGCGTCCGGGCCAGCCGGTGATGGAAGGGCGGTTCGGCAAGGATCCGTTCGCCGTGAAGATCGCGCCGCGGCCCGAGGGCTTCCGCCTCCGTCTGCGCGGCGTCACCGCCACGCTCATCGTCACAAGCCCGCGCGCCGCGGCGCTGCACAAGCTCATCCCGCCCAAGCAACCGGCCGATACATCGAAGATGATCGTGTCGCCGATGCCGGGGCTCGTCGTGGGCATCGACGTGGTGGCCGGTCAGGAAGTGAAGTCCGGCGAAGGCGTCGCCATCGTCGAGGCGATGAAGATGCAGAACATCATCCGCGCGGAACGCGATGGCGTGGTCGCGAAAGTGAACGTCGCCGCCGGCGCGAGCGTCGCGGCGGATGAGGTGCTGATCGAGTTGGCGTAGTTTCAGGGCAAAGCGGTGCGGCGCGATCCGTTATCGCGCCGCACCGTGCCTTAGGCGCTCGATACTAGGATGACGGTGCTGCGGCGGTCGCCGGCTCCGCAACTGCAGCGGGGGCGGGTGGCGCCGTCAACGCGGACCGCACTTCGGGCGAATTGATGATCTGCTCGAGCTTGGCCTTGTAGGCTTCGAGAATCATGTTGCCCCAAGATTTGTCGCCGATGCCCTGAATGGCCTGACTGTCCTTGTATGTCTGCCGGAGAACAACGCCTTCGCCCGGACGTTGAACCAGCACCTCAATCTCGCTATCGAATCTGAACTTTCCAACCCAATTCAGATTTACGTCGAAGTGCCACTCCCTGAGAACGAAAGTCACCAGTCGATCTGCGGCGCGCGATTGAATTAAGCTGCTGGCATCGCTGTCGCTAAGCGGCGCCGTCATCGCGACCTCCTCAACGGTGGACCCCTTCGCAGTAAAGCCCTGAGCTATGCGCGTGGCCAGCAATTGCGCTGCTGTTTTGGATCGATCTTCTTTCGGCGTGCGCACGATGTGCTTCACATGCCAGTGGTTGGGAATGCCATAGTTACGCGCGTAGCCGAGCATGGTCGGTGCGCGCCCTTCCTCCGTTCGTGCTCGATCCTCGACGACGCCGATGACAGTCTTCCCTGGCGCTACATAGCCTGGCATCGGTTGCTGCTGTTCAGCCGTGAGCGGCGTCACGCACCCGGCAAGCAAAAGCAAAAGGCCAGCGGCCATCCATTGTTTCATAGTCCCCTCCCGGCGCCTGAAGCGCTGCTCAATTCAAGCGGTAGGAGCGGTTGAGGTCAACGGGGACAGCGAATTTCAGCCCTCTGTATCCGGCCGCCGCGCCACCACAAGTCCGCGCCGTTGCGCCTCCGCGCGATCCATCACAACCACATCGTAGCGCGGCCCCATCGGCGTGCGCTGGGTGAGGGTGACGAGCACCTGCTCGGGGCCGATGACGCCGAGATCCTTTTCGCCGCGCGGGAAAATCGCCATCGAGCGCATGCCGTGCATCACGATGCACTGTCCGCCGCGCGCCATGCATTGCGCGGCCCAGTTGCGCATCTGCGCTTCGAACGGCGCTTTGCGCCACGCGTCGGGTCGCGCGTCATCGACGTGGACGATCATGCGGTTTGCGAAGGCCTCGTAGTGCAGCACCATGCGTGAGTCCGCGGGGCGCCACGCGGCGCCGATGCGCGGGTTGATCAGCCACTGGCAGTTGAAGTCATCGCACTGTTGCGGGCGCGTCTCGTAGATCTTGCAACCTTCGCCGATGTCGCACTGCGCGCACCAGCGCCCGGCGGGCTTGTCCAGCGTTTCGACCGCCATGACCTTGCAGCACAGCGTGCAGTCGCCGCAGGTGCGGGGCGGGGCGTCAGAGGGAAGGCTTGCGGCCATGGGCGCAGTGTAGCGCGATCACACGGCGCGCAGCGCTACTTCCCGTCGCCCTCGGGCTTCTTCGCGACGTGCTTCATCAGCTGCGCGCGGTAGTAAGCCTGCGTGGCGTCAGGCTGGGCGGTCATCAGCTCGTCGTAGAAGAAGTCGCCGTGCGCGTCCGCCGACGACTTCGGAAGCGGCTTGCGTGGGCGCTTGCCGGGAACGCGGGGCCCGTTCTTGGGGGCGGGGGGTGTCTTCTTCTCGGTCATGACGTGAATTCGATCCTGATCGGTGTCCGCATTAGGACATCGCTGTGACGGTTTTGCCCTGGAGCCATTAGGGAGCTGCTTTTTCAGACCGGCGGGGTCGCCGGCTCTACGGGCCCGAACACCTCGACGAAGGCGTCCTGCAAGGCCTGGTCCGCGTCCGCCATTGTCACCGGCAGACCGAGATCCACGAGACTGGTAACCCCGTGGGCGCGAATTCCGCACGGCACAATTCCCGAAAAATGGGAAAGATCCGGCTCCACGTTGAGCGAAATGCCGTGATAGCTCGCCCACTTGCGGACCTTCACGCCGATAGCGGCGATCTTGTCCTCGTGAACTTCGTGGCCGGTCGTGCGCCGCTGGACCCAGACGCCGACCCGGCCCTCGCGGACCTCGCCGGCGACGTTGAAGCGGTCGAGCGCGGAAATGATCCAGCCTTCAAGATCCCGGACGTAGCCGCGCACGTCGCGCCCGCGCTTGGTCAGATCGAGCATCACGTAGGCCACCCGCTGGCCGGGACCATGGTAGGTGAATTGCCCGCCGCGGGCGGTGCGGTGCACGGGAAAGCGGGCGGGCTCCAGCAGGTCCTCCTGCTTGGCGCTGACGCCGGCGGTGTAGAGGGGCGGATGCTCCAGCAGCCAGACAAGCTCCCCCGCCGACCCGGCGGCGATAGCCGCGGCGCGGGCTTCCATGGCGGCCACGGCGGCGAGGTAGTCGACCGGCCGGGGCGAAACAGCCCATCCGATCGGGCCGCCGGTCGAAATTGGGGACACGGGGTTAAACTCTTCCTTGGTGATTTGGGCGCGATTTGACCTCTTCAGATAGGGATCGCAGGTCCGCGTGAAAAGTCAGGTTCATAACATCGACATCGAGCTGACGGTCATTCTCGGCCGCTGCCAGCTCCCCATGCACCAGCTCCTGAAAATGGGGCGCGGGGCGATCATCCCCCTTGGCGCGGGCGAAAGCGAGCAGGTCTGGATCCTGGCCAACAATCACCCCATCGCGCGGGGCGACATCGTCATCGCCGGCGACCGCCTGACCGTGGTCGTGACCGAGCCGGCGGACGTCCACGCCTTCAACGCCGCCGCCTGAAGTCTTTGGCTCTTTCCGGGGACGCGCCCGGAAGGTAGGTTCCGGCCAAATCACCTCACCTCAGGAGCAGGCCTTGGACCCGCAGGAACGCACCCGCGTCGAGCAGTATCTGAAATCGAAGTTCAAGACGCCAAACCTCACGATCCGCGCCCGGCCCCAGAAAAAAGACAGCGCCGAGGTCTATCTCGGCGAGGAGTTCGCGGGCGTGCTGTCGCGTG
>JAWXBS010000066.1:0-12736 GCA_034440275.1 Alphaproteobacteria bacterium | reverse complement strand
TGGCGGACTCCTCGGCCATGGAATTCCACGCGCCGCAGGCGTCGCACTTCCCTTGCCACTTGGCGCTGATGGCGCCGCAGGACTGGCAGACGAAGATGAGATCGGTTTTGGCCATGGCGCGACTCGGGTCTCGACAAGCTTAGCGGATGGCGTCGTCGCGCCCTAACGCGTTGATTTCAGCCGAACACCACGCCCGAGGCGACCGCCGCAAAGTGCAGCCCCGCACCCACGACCACGAAGCCGTGCCAGATCGCCCGACGGAACGGCAGCTTGTGGTTGAGGTAGAAGAGAACGCCCACGGTGTAGACGAGCCCGCCGGCGGCCAGCAGCACGATGACGTTGAGAGGCATCATCGTCGCAAACGGGCCGACGAGCACCACGGAGAGCCATCCGAAGGCGATATAGACGACGCACCAGAAGCGATCCGAAAGTTGGGGCATGAAGATCTTGCCGGCGGCGCCACCGAGCCCGAGCGCCCAGACCAGAGCGATGTTCAGGCCGCTGAAGGGGGGCTCGTAGATGTGGACCAAGAAGGGCGTGTAGGAGCCCGCGATCATCAGAAAGATGGCCGCCTCGTCGAGACGTCGCAGCACGCGGCGGGACCGCGAGGGTCGCGTCAGGTTGTAGACCGCAGAACAGGCCAGCATGACGATGATGCAAAGCGCATACACTGCTGTCGCCAGCGCGACCGATGAGCCCCCGCGCGCTGCGGCCCAGTAGAACAGGATGCCACCGCCAACCACCGCTGCGAGCAACCCGACAAGGTGCACCACCAGATCGGCCGTGTGTTCGAACCGGTTCGGATAGTGCTCGGCGAGATCGCCTTCATCGGGGTTCAGCAGATCGACCAAACTCATAGCGCTATCCCTCTGGTCCTCCTGAACGTCTTCGCAGTCGCACAAGTTCCCGCGCTGCCGGTTTTACGATGTGACTTTGAATGCGAACGCGCTGCAACGACATTCACCACCAAGCTGTGGCTATTGTGACGCACCGCGATGTTTCGGCGACACGTCGACCTCGGTCAGACGCGCTCGCTCAGTCGTGATCCGACAAGGCATCGACGCCTTCGGGCCTGGCTTTCTCACCTGCAATGGGCGACAGGTCGCGCCAGCGTCGGCGGCAGGCATCGGCGAAACTTTCGCCGCCGACGGGCCACCCCTCGACCAGATGCTCTTCACCCATGCGGCGGATGCGCTCCCAGATCATGGGTGCGCAGTCGGGGCAGACAGCTTGGCGAGCGTAGAACAGCCCGCCCGCTTCGGAACGGTCGCGCCAGTCGCGCTGGCAGACATCGCATCCTGTGATTGCAAACCTTGTGATGTGCGGCTGCACGCGGGCGCCCTTGGCGGTTAGCATTGTGCACCCGCACAACAATCTGTCTGTGACGTAATGAAAGCGTTTTTCAGAGGAGTACCTCCGCTACACGACCTCAGAATGCTGCAGTGCAAAATTTTAACAACACCGAAGTTCGCGTCATGCCGACAACGTGATCGTTCAGACAATCGCCTGGATCGGGCCCTCGGCGCGCCCGTTGATGAACTGGTCGACCATGGGACTGCCGCTCTGGTCGATCGTGGACGCTGCGCCACGCCATACAATGCGGCCGTCGTGGATCATGGCGATCTCGTCGGCGATCTTTCGGGCGCTCGGCATGTCGTGGGTGATCGAAACGGCGGCGCAACCGAGGTCTCTCACCATTTCGACTATCAGATCGTTGATCGCGTCGGCGGTGATGGGATCGAGGCCGGTGGTCGGTTCGTCGAAGAAGATGATCTCCGGGCGCGTGATGATGGCGCGCGCCAAACCGGCGCGCTTCTGCATGCCGCCCGAAAGTTCCACCGGCCGCAGGTTCGCCGTTTCAGGGGCGAGGCGCACCTTACGCATCGTCTCGATGGCGCGTTCGCGCGCCTCTTTGCGCGGCATGCGGTCGGCGTAGAGCAGGCGGAACGCGACATTCTCCCAGATGGTGAGGCTGTCGAAGAGCGCAGCGCCCTGGAAGAGCATGCCGAACTTCGCCCGCACTTCGGAGAGCTTCTTGCCGGCAGCGCGCGTCACATCCTCGCCGTCCACGCGAATGACGCCGCTGTCCGGCTTGATGAGGCCGATGGCGCACTTGATCGTCACAGACTTGCCGACGCCCGAACCGCCGATGATCACCAGCGAGCGCCCCGGCGCGACATCGAGCGTCAGGCCGTTGAGCACCTTCTTGGCGCCGAATGACTTGGTGACGTTCTCGAGGGAGAGCTTCGGCGTCGTCATTTAACGAACAGCGCCGTGATCACGTAGTTGGTGGCGAGGATCACCACCGTGGAGCCGACGACCGCATTGGTCGCCGCGCGGCCGACGCCGAGCGCGCCGCCCGAGGACTGGTAGCCGTGGTAGGCGCCCATGACCGAAATGATGAAGCCGAAGGCGGCGGCCTTGATGAGGCCGAGGATGACGTCCTCCGCTTCAAGGAACTGGAGCGTATTGCGCAGATAGACCGTACTGTTGAAGCCCAGACCGTTCACCGAGACGAGCCAGCCGCCCATGACGCCGATGATGTCGGCGACGAAGACGAGGATCGGCAGGGTCAGGGTAGCCGCCAGCACACGCGGCGCGACGAGGAAGCGGAACGGGTTGGTCTGCAGCGTCGACATCGCGTCGATCTGCTCGGTGACGCGCATGGTGCCGATCTCGGCGGCGATGCCGGCCGAGACCCGGCCCGACAGCATGAGGCCCGCAAGCACCGGTCCGAGTTCACGGGTGATGCCGAGCACCACGATGTTCGGCACGAACTGCTCGGCGTTGAAGCGCGCGCCGCCGGTGTAGATGTTGAGCGCGAGTGCTGCGCCGATGAAGACTGCGGTGAGGCCGATCACCGGCAGCGAGAAATAGCCGATGCGCGCCAGCTGGCTGAAGAGCTGGCTGAGAAACCAGGGCGGCGTCACGCACGCGACGGCAGCTTGCGCGGCGAAACGCGAGACCCGGCCGACTTCGGTGAAGATCGCCAGCGTCGCGCGGCCGATCTGCGCGAAGGGGTTCAACGAGACGCTGCTCACCCGGCGGCTCCGACGTGGTGGCGCGCGACGCCGGAAAGATTGGTCAGCACTTCGTAGGTTGCGGTGCGCGCGGCGGCGGCCACATCTCGCAGCGGCACATTGGCGCCCAGCATCTCGACACGCGCGCCGATTGCGGCGGCGCCGCCGGCGGCGGTGACGTCGAGTGTGATCAGATCCATCGAAACGCGCCCCAGGATCGGGCACTTCGCACCCGCGAGAACGCCGTAGCCTCTGCCGGACGCCGCGCGCAAGTAGCCGTCGGCGTAACCCAGCGCGATTGTCGCGGTTGTCATCGCGCCGGGCGCCGTAAAGCTCGCGCCGTAGCCGACGGTATCGCCTGCCTGCACGTCGCGCAGCTGAAGGATCGGTGCATCGAGGGTCGCCACGACCGCCAGCGCTGGGGCAGCATCATCGAGGCCGTTGTCGCCGTAGAGACCGATGCCGGGGCGCAGAAGGCCGAAGCGGTAGGCCTCGCCGCAGAAGGCGCCTGCTGTAGCCGCAAGGCTGCGACGGGAGCCGGGAAACAGCTGGGCGACGTTGGCGAAGCGCGCGCGCTGGGTTTCGTTGAGTGTGTGGCCGGGGTCGGATGCACAGGCGAGATGGCTCATCACCAACGGCACATCGACCCGCGCCAGCGCGTCGCGCGCCGCCGCGACGTCCGCAGGCGGCAGGCCGAGGCGGTTCATCCCGGTATCGACGTGCAACGCCGCCGCAGTCGCTGCGCCCGCCGCTTTCCAGAGCCCGATCTGTTCCAGACTGTTCAGCACTGGAAAGAGTCGCGCCGGGGCAAAGGCGCCGACATCGGCGTCGGTCGGGCCATTGAGCACGTAGATCGCGTGCGCATCGCCCAGCGCTTCCCGGAGGTCGAGTGCTTCCGCGAGTGTAGCGACGAAAAAGGTGCGCGCGCCTTCCAGCACCAGCGCCTGCGCGACGTCCCGCGCGCCGCATCCGTACCCATCCGCTTTCACCACGGCGCCCGCCTCGCCGTCGCCCGCGAGATCGGCGAAGGTGCGCCAGTTCGCGCGGACGGCGGAGAGATCGACGGTCAGCCGCGCCAGCCGTCGCGGCCGGTCACTCATCATACGTTTTATTCGTCATATTGGGACTGTGGTTGCTCATCGAGATCGCCGAAGCGCGTGAAGGCGCCTTCGAACGACAGGTGCACCGTACCGGTGGAGCCGTGGCGCTGTTTGCCGATGATGAGCTCGGCCTTGTTGCGGGCGGCGTCGAGATCGCGTTGCCAGGTCATATGCTCGTCGGAGCCGGGTTTCGGCTCCTGGTTCTTGAGGTAGTACTCGTCCCGATACACGAACATCACGATGTCCGCATCCTGCTCGATGGAGCCTGATTCACGAAGGTCGGCGAGTTGGGGGCGCTTGTTGTCGCGGGACTCCACCTGACGGGAGAGCTGCGAGAGGGCGATGACGGGAACGTCGAGATCCTTCGCCAGCGCCTTCAGGTTCTGCGTGATCTCGCTGACTTCCTGCACCCGTCCTTCCGAACGGCGCGACGACGCGGTCACGAGCTGCAGGTAATCCACCACGATCAGATCGAGGCCATGCGTGCGCTGCAGGCGGCGCGCGCGCGCCATGAGGTGCGAGATCGAGATGCCGCCGGTGTCGTCGATGTGCAGCGGCAGGGTCTGTAGTTCGGCGGAAGCGTTAAGCAGGGCTTCGTACTGCGCCTGGGTGATCTCGCCGCTGCGGATCTTGTAGGATTCCACCGCCGCGGCTTCGGAGAGGAGGCGCGTCGCGAGCTGTTCCGACGACATTTCGCACGAGAAGAACGCGACGACTCCGCCCTCGGGCTTTTCGTCCTCGCCGAGCACGCGACGGCTCGATTCCAGCCGCGCCTTGGCGACGTTGTAGGCGATGTTGGTGGCGAGCGACGTCTTTCCCATGGCCGGTCGACCGGCGATGATGACGAGGTCGGACTTGTGCAGGCCGGCGATCTTCTTGTCGATTTCCCGGAACCCCGTCGCCAGTCCCGAAACGCCGCCGCCGCTTTCGTAGGCCGCCGCCGCCGTCTCGATGGAGCGCGCCAGCGCTACGTTGAACGCGCTGAAGCCGCGCGCGCCAGTGCCGGACTCCGCGAGCGTGAAGAGTTTGCGTTCGGCCTCCTCGATCTGGCCTTGCGCATCCATGTCTTCCGGCGGCTCGGTCGCAAGATGCTCGATCTCGCTGCCGATGCGGATGAGTTCGCGGCGCAGCGCGAGGTCATAGACGAGGTCGGCATAGTCGCGCGCCTGCGACGTGAGTCGCGCGGCGTTCTCCATGAGCACAAGCAGGTAGCCCGCGCCGCCGATCTCCTGCAGCCCGCCTTCGCGCTGGAACCACTCGCGGAGCGTAAGGCCGTCGGCGAGCTTGCCGCGCCCGATCAGGTCCGAGCACACCGCGAAGATGCGCCCGTGGACGGGGTCGTAGAAATGGTGCGGCTTGAGCCGGTCGCCGATGCGATTGAACGCCTCGTTGTCGAACAGGACCGCGCCGAGGAGCGCCTGTTCGGCTTCGAGGTTATGGGGCGCGGCGTTGATCGCCGGAGCTAGGGATCCGTCAGCAGACATTCCGGTAGCGAAATCATGAGTCGTGGGGGGCGAGGAAGCGCTCCAGAGCCACAGACTGTGTGCATCCGAAGGCAAGGCGTGAAAAAGGCCGGGAAGCGATGCGCCGCCCGGCCTTCAATTCACAGCGATGAAACGCAGATCAGCTCGGCGCGCCTTCGTTGGCGAGCGTGCCGGCGGCGATTTCCTGCGCCTGGGCGACAGCCACGGCGCGGTCCTCTTCCTGGGCAGCCGCGATGACGTTCTCGCCCTGTGACTGCCGTTCGGCTTCGTCCGCAGAGCGGGCGACGTTCACGGTGACCGAGGAGCTGACTTCCGGGTGCAGGCGCACGCGGACGACGTGGAGACCCAGCGTCTTGATCGGCTTGTCGAGGACGACCGCCGAACGGGGCACGGCGTGGCCCGCCGCCTCGGCGAGTTCCGCAATGTCGCGGGCCGAGACCGAACCGTAGAGCTGACCGCCTTCGCCGGCCTGCCGGAGCAGGACGAATGTCTGGCCGTCGACTTTTTCCGCCGCAGTCTGCGCCTTGGCGCGGGTCTCGGCGTTAC
Organism: Alphaproteobacteria bacterium; assembly: GCA_034440275.1. Lineage (GTDB taxonomy): Bacteria > Pseudomonadota > Alphaproteobacteria > Caulobacterales > Aquidulcibacteraceae > VFBF01. Next base: position 6,586 of record JAWXBS010000066.1, on the reverse strand, counting down.
GGGCTTCAAGGTCTTCGCGCATGTGCACGAAGCGCTTGCGGTTGGCTTCGGTGACGCGGAGCGCCTTCGCCGTGGGCAGCAGGAAGTTGCGGGCGTACCCGTCCTTCACCGTGACTTCGTCGCCGATGGCGCCGAGGTGTTCGACGCGTTCAAGAAGAATGACTTGCATGACTCATTCCCCTCAGACGACTGCGTAAGGCAGGAGCGCCATGTAGCGCGCGCGCTTGATGGCGATCGACAGGACGCGTTGCTTCTTGGCGGAAACCGCCGTGATGCGCGCGGGAACGATCTTGCCCTTCTCGGAGATGTAACGCTGCAGAAGCTTCACATCCTTGTAGTCGATCTTCGGGCTTTCGGCTCCGGAGAACGGGCACACCTTGCGCCGACGACCGAACGGGCGGCGCGCCGGGATGTTCGAGATATTGACCTTGGCGCTCATTGTTCAAAGCTCCGTTCGGGACGTCCGCCTTCTCCGCCGAGATCGCCTTCGCCTTCGCCATCACGGCGGGCGCGGCGCTTTTCGTCGCGATCGCGACGCGCGAGAACCGGGGACGGCTCCTCGTCGTGCTCTTCAACACGGATCGTGATGAAGCGCAGGACGTCTTCGTTGATGCGTTGACGACGTTCCAGCTCGTGCACCGCCGCCGCCGGGGCGTCGATATTCAGCAGGCAGTAGTGGCCCTTGCGGTTCTTGCGCACGCGGTACGCGAGATTGCGAAGGCCCCAGTATTCGGATTTGCCGACCGTGCCGCCTTGTTCCTGGATCGTCCGGGTGATGTCCTCGACCAGCGCATCGACCTGCTGCGGCGAGATATCCTGACGTGCGATGAGCACGTGTTCGTAAAGGGCCATGCCTCTCCATCCTTCCTGGGAGCCGCGGCGCGAGGACGGCGGAAGGACCGGCCCCGCGACGGATCGGCGGCGCCCGCCGGAAAGATGTCCGGCGCGGGCCCGCAGACCGCGGCTCGCGTGAAGCGGGGCTTATGACCGGGGCGACCTTGAAACGCAAGCTGAAAGGCAAGCGCCCAAGGTCAGGGCGAGACGGAGATCAACGCTTCTTTTTCTGCTCTGCCGGCGGCGGAGCGACCGGTTGCGCGGCGGCGGCTGCTTCGGCCTGGGCCTGCAACGCGGCGTCATTCGTTCCGGCAAACGAAGCGAAGATCTGGTCGAACGTCGCCTTGCGGTCACGGTCATCGAAGGAGCTGCAGAACATCCAGACTTCCACGCCCGGCCGTGGGTGCATCTGCGCAAAGCCGGGTTTGCCGTCATCGGTGGTGAAAGAAGCCGTCTGGATCGGCCAGAACTTGCTGGAATCCACCGCGACCGCAGTCACCGTGCCGCGCCGGCTCCAGACGTTGTAGCCATCAGCCTTCGACTTCCAGGAGGCTTCGCCGATCGTGGTCGCATACGCGCGCCGCACTGCCTCGACGGGCTTTCCCAGGGACTGATCGCTTTTGAGCGCCACAACCTTGCACTCGGCGTCCGCGATCCCGATCGCGACGCCCTGATTGGTCTCGTTGGAGCCGGGCAGCGGGTCGACGGGCCAGGATGAAGGATGCTGGATCGTGAATCGGCTCTGGGGGTCGGTGTAGGTCTTCATGCCGGCTTGAGCGTGCGCGGCGGCCAGCGACAGGCCGCTGAGGAAGGCAACGGCGACGACCGCGACAAGGCGCTTGGACATGCGAATTCCTCCGTTCCGGCCTCTCGGGGCCGTTCAATCCGTGCGGGAATCCTATGGCGAGATCGCGGCGGGAGCGCAATCGGCGCATTCAGCAAGGACGCCGCAGGGGTTCAGTGGGTGAGCGGCAGGTCCGCCACGCTCTCGGCCACCCGAGTCTGGCTCGGATCGATCCACGCGGCGGGATCGGAGGCGACGGCGACCGTCCACACGGCGGCGGCGGCCACCACAGCGAAGAATGCAGCTGCGACGATCGGACCGGTCACGTCGGCAGCCCCGGTCCGTGGGAGCATGCCGCGCAGCTTCTGCAGGGTGCGGGAGGCGGCGCCGCGAAACTCGATCTGCGCCAGCGCCTTCAGGGCGCGCCCGGAAGCCTTTGCGGGGCCGCAGCCAAACTCCCTGCGGACATAGGAATCCGTCAGTTCGTCAGCGAAGACCTGATCCCAGTAGAAAGGTGCGCGTGCGGTGAACGGCCAGGAGCGACCTTCGCCGTTCGCCATGAGGCCGACCGTGACGGGCGGCGTTTCGTCAAGCACGACACGGTCGACGGCGAGTTCGGCGAGCGCCGAGCCCGTGCGTCGCTTGCGATAGTAGGTGGAGGTCGAGATGCCGACTTCGCGGCAGGCTGCAGCGACGGAAGCCCCTTCGGCGCGCCGCCTGTCGACGTCGCCGATCAGGTCGGATTCCACGCGTTCGGCGGCTCTTCCGTCCATCTGCCAACTGCCCTGTGCCGTTAGAAGTTCTTTAACTATAGCCCCAAAATTCGCCCTGAGCGAGAAGATTCGAATTGACCTAGACGATGTCTGTCGGGGCCGGGGCAGAAACGACCCCGCAGTCCGCCTTGAAATTCCGCGCCAAGACTGGGCGACCGGCGCGGATTGCCTTGCCGCGAGCGCCCGCGCATTGTCCGCGACCTGATCCCGATCCCGCGAAACCAGACGAGGATTTTCCCCCATGAGCAGCCTCATCACGTCGCCGTTCGGCTACCGCACCACCGCGCGGGAAGCGGCGGCCGGTCACGACCTTTCTGGACGGCGCATGATCGTGACGGGCGCGGCGTCCGGCATTGGCGTGGAGACGGCGCGCGCCCTGGCCCTGCAGGGCGCCGAGGTGACGATCGCGGCGCGGGATCTGGGCAAGGCGAAAGAAGTCGCGGACGCCATCAATGCCGAGGCGGGCGCTCCACGCGTCACGGTCGGCAAGCTCGATCTCGCCGATCTTGGGAGTGTTCGAAGCTTTGCGTCTTCGTGGTCCGGCCCCCTGCACGCGCTGATCAACAACGCCGGCGTCATGGCTTCGCCTCTGATGCACACGGCGCAGAACTTCGAGATGCAGATCGGCGCCAACCACCTAGGGCACTTCACCCTGACGACGGGGCTCGCCGGGGCGCTCGAGGCGGGCGCGAAAGGCGGCAAGCCGGCGCGGGTGGTGTCGCTCAGCTCCATCGGCCATCGCCGCTCCGACATCCGCTGGGAGGATCCGCACTTCCGGAACGGCGACTATGAGAAGTGGACGTCCTACGGCCAGTCGAAAACCGCCAATTCGCTCTTCGCGGTCGGCGTCACCAACAAGTGGAAGGACCGGGGCATTCTTGCCAACGCGGTCATGCCCGGCGGCATCATCACGCCCCTGCAGCGCCACCTTTCGAAGGAGGAGCAGATCGGCTTTGGCTGGATCGACGAGAACGGCGTGCCGAACGAACGGATGAAGACGCCCGAACAGGGCGCCTCGACGAGCGTCTGGGCGGCGGTCGGCGGCGAACTGGAAGGCGTCGGCGGCAAGTATCTGGAGAACTGCGCGGAAGCCGGGCCGTGGAAGGCGGAGGAGCCTTGGTCCGGCGTGCTGCCGTACGCGGTCGATCCGGTGGGCGCGGAACGGCTCTGGGCGTGGTCGGAAAACGAAGTCGCCGGCGCCTGAGAGGCGGTGGCCCAAAAGCACTGTGGGGAGGGAAACATGAGTCTGAAGGGCAAGACGCTTTTCATCACCGGCGCGAGCCGGGGCATCGGCCTCGCCATCGCGCTCAGGGCCGCGCGCGACGGCGCCAATATTGCGGTCGCGGCGAAGACCGCCGACCCGAACCCGAAACTGCCCGGCACGATCTATTCGGCGGCGTCGGAGATCGAGGCGGCGGGCGGTCAGGCCCTGCCGATCGTCGTCGACGTGCGTGATGAGGCGAACGTCATCGCGGCAGTGGAGCAGACGGTCGCGAAATTCGGCGGCATCGACATCTGCGTGAACAACGCCTCGGCGATCCAGCTCACCGGCACGCTCTACACCGACATGAAGCGCTACGACCTGATGCATCAGATCAACACGCGCGGCACGTACGTCACGTCGAAGGCCTGCATCCCGCACCTGAAGCGCAGTGCGAATCCGCACGTTTTGAATCTCTCGCCGCCGCTCGACATGAAACCGAAATGGTTCGGCAATCACGTTGCGTATTCGATGGCGAAGTTTGGCATGTCCATGTGCGTGCTGGGCATGGCCGAGGAGTTCAAGGACGACGGCGTCGCGTTCAACGCGCTCTGGCCGCGCACCGGCATCGCCACCGCCGCGATCCGCAACGCGCTCGCGGGCGACGACGGCATGTTGATGTGCCGCACGCCGGAGATCATGGCGGACGCCGCGTACTGGATCTTCAACCAGCCGTCGAAACGCTGCACCGGCAATTTCTTCATCGACGATGTACTCCTGTACGACGCCGGCGAGCGCGATTTCGACAAGTACCGCGTCGATCCGACGAAACCGCTGATGCCAGACTTCTTCGTACCCGACGATGCAGCGCTGCCGCCGGGGGTGACGCTCGCGCCTGCACAATGAGTGCGCCGCCGCTCACGCTCCTGACGACGACGCCGGAAGAAGAGGCGTCCATCCGCGCGGCGGTGCGTGAGGCGCGCGGTCTGTCGGCATTGTCGGGGCGGCGCGTCTGCGCCGACGCCTCGCATGTCGATGGCGCGCTCGCGCTGCTGGCCGACCCGCGCGTGTCGGAGCCGATATACGATCTGCCGCGGCCCTTCACACGCGAGACCATCCGGGCCTGGATCGAAACCGCCGTCGCGCGGCAGGCGCGGGGCGAAGGCATACTCACTTTCTCGCTCGACGAGGCGGGCGAGATCGTCGGGTACGGCGATCTCGTGGTGTGGCCGGACCGAGCCTCCGGCGAGATCGGCGGCGCCATGCGCGCCGACCGCCAGAGCGCGGGACAGGGCGCGCGCGGATTTGTCGAGATGACCGACTGGGCCTTCGAAATCATCGGCATCCGGCTCATGGGTCTCACCGCCGCGCTCGACAATGTGCGTTCGCAACGGATGATCGACGGCGCCGGTTTCGTGCGCATGGGCGAACGCGACAGCGTGCGGCCGGACGGCACGGCGCGGCGGTCGGTGTATTGGGAGCTGACGCGCGAAGCGTGGCGGACCATGCGCGGCGCGCGATGATCGAAGCGTTCGAGCCGGCGTTGCGCGCGGGCGCGTTCATCGGCGTTCTGCTTGTGCTGATGGTGCTTGAGCGCGCGGCGCCAAGACGTGTGCGGGTGCAGTCGTGGATCGCGCGCATTCGGACGAACGGGGCGCTCGTGGTGTTGAACACCGTGGTGGCGCGCGGGGTCGCCTTCCTTGTTGCACCGCTCGCGGCGACGGGTGCGGCGCTCTGGGCGCAGGCGAACGGGGTCGGCGTTTTCAATGCCGTCGAGGCGCCTGCAGTCGTTGCGGGCGTGGTGGTTTTCCTCGCGCTCGATCTTGCGGTTTGGGCGCAGCATGTCGTCTTTCACCGCGTGCCGCTCTTCTGGCGCTTTCACCGGGTGCATCACGCGGACCGGGACTTCGACGCCACGACGGGTTTTCGATTTCATCCCGTGGAGATCGTGGTCTCCATGGTCTGGAAGGCGGCAGCGGTGGTCGCGCTCGGCGCGCCGGCAGCGGCGGTCATCGTCTTCGAGATCGCGCTCAATGCCTGCGCCATGTTCAACCATTCCAACATCGCGCTGCCGCGATGGCTCGACGTCGCGTTGCGTCCCCTCATCGTCACGCCCGACATGCATCGCGTCCACCACTCCGTGCATCGCGACGAGCACGACACGAATTTCGGTTTCTGCCTGTCGGTCTGGGACCGGCTGTTCGGCCTCTACCGCGCGCAACCGCGCGAGGGACATGAGGGAATGGTGATCGGCCTGGCGCAGGCGCAGGAGGACGGACCGTCGCGGTTCTGGTGGAGCATGGTGTTTCCGTTCCGGCGGTGAGAGATCTGGCGCCAGCATTCATGCCGGACCGCGCAGCTCCTGCTGCGCATGCGCTGGCGCCGCCAGACTCCGAGGAATCTCGCGTGGTTTGAGTTTGGGTATGCGCACCGGGAGGTGCGCGGTCCGGTTTCAGGAGTCATGACGTGTCTGCCGCTTCGGCGGCAGGTGCGGGAGCGCACCTAGCCAGCACCATCACCGGCGCGCGCGTCATCACGAGCCCGGCGATCTTCATGCGCTTCGGCAGGCGCTTCTTCGCGCGGGCGACGACCTTGTCGAAATTGTCGAGCACGCGCCGCATGTCGGCGATCGTGCGCAGACGGATTCCGCGCGTGTAGATCTTCATGATGTTCATGCGGCGGCGCTGCATGCGCCAGCCAGGCGCCGGTCCGCGCGGACGCGATGTCCAGCGCTGCGTCACCGGAACGGCCATCCCCGCGATCATCGCGAGGGCTATGGTGAGGCGGATGTCGCGGCGCGCGCGATGGATTTCATCGCGCATGTAGTGGCGCATGCTTGCGGGCATCGGGATGTACGCCGCGATCCACGCGACGAATTCGATGAACCAGAGGCGCAGGTCGCGCACGGTTTCGGCGATTTGCTGAGTAGTGACTTTCGAACGAACGACTTTCATGCGCGACCTCCTTTCCTTTCAAGGCCGGCAGGATTTCACG
>JAWXBS010000065.1:0-10948 GCA_034440275.1 Alphaproteobacteria bacterium | reverse complement strand
GTTCGTCGGCGCGTGAAGCAATGGTGGCGATTCCGGCGCCGAGATCGGTGAGGTGGCGGCACACCATCTCGACGAGGATGGCCTCCTTGTTCGGGAAATACTGGTAGAGCGAGCCGACGCTGACGCCGGCGAGATCGGCCACACGGTTGGTGGTCAGGGCCTCGTAGCCGCCCTCGCGCAAAATGCGAGCCCCGGCTTCGATAATGGCTTCGAAGGTCGCGGCCGAGCGGCTCTGGCGCGGGGTTTTCTTGGGCTCGGGAGCAGGTTTGAGGCCCATGGGCGCGTGTCCGGTATGCGAGTAGCGGAAGGGCGCAGCATATGCGAGCTTTTGCTCAGGTTTCAATCCCGCACCGGAGTAGCCCCGATGAACGCCGTGGTCCTCCAGCGTCCGCCTGCCCGCTTTGCCGGGTTGGACGATCCCGATGTGGCCCGCACACTGGCGCGTCTGCATCGCAAGGCCGGGGGCGACCGCTGGGTCTTCCTGTCCGCATTGCCCGCAGCTCTCGGCGCCCTCCTCAGCGGCGAGCCGGTCATGGCGGCGGTAAAACCCTTCCTGCGCCGCGCCTTCATAGCGGTGACGCCGGACCAGGGCCGCCTGCTCTATCTGCTCGCCCGCTCCGAGCGGTCGCGGCTGATCGTGGAGTTCGGCGCCTCGTTTGGAATTTCCTCGATCTATCTGGCCGCCGCCGCCAAGGCGAACGGCGGTCGCTTCATCACCACCGAGATGGAGCCGGAGAAGGCCGCCGCCGCGGAACGCCATCTCGCGGCAGCCGGTCTCGACGACGTCGCGCAGGTGCGCTGGGGCGACGCGCGCGAAAGTCTGGCCGCCCTCGAAGGCCCGATCGACATGCTGTTTCTTGACGGCTGGAAGGATCTCTATGTGCCAATGGTCGAGCTGCTCGCGGCGCGGCTGAAGCCCGGCGCCCTCGTGCTGGCCGACAACATCCACACGTTCCGGAAAACCCTCGCGCCGTTCGCGGCGCATATGGCCGATCGCGCCAACGGATTCGAGAGCGCCACGCTAGCGCTCGATCACGGCCTCGAAGTCTCGGTGCGCCTCTGATCGCGACTATCCGTTCGCGAAAAGCGTAACGCCCCCGCCGCCCCTCAGCGGCGGGGGCGTCGGCGTCGTCAGCTTCCCCGCTTGAAGAAGGACGCGATCAGCGGAAGCACGAGACCTCCCACCAATCCACTGAGGCCGCTTGCGACGTTGGCGTTTCCGCCGACCAGCGCGAGCACCTGATCCATGAGGCCGCCGGCCTCCAGCCCCTGCGCCGCCCCGACGCCGCCGACGGCGCCGAGGAGGGTGTTGATCAGGGGACCAAAACTGTTGTTGCGGCGAAGTGCGCCGATCACGTTGCCGCCGACCGCGCCGGCGACCGCCTGAATGATCAGGGGCAGATACTGTTCCATGCTGTCCTCTCCCGTTTGGCGCCGAGGTCTCCGCCCCGGTTTCGCCACAAACTTTAACGCCGTGTAATCCTCTGTCCACCCTGCTCGGCGCCGAAGGGAAACACGGCGAATGGCGGCCCCTCATGGGTCTATGTGACCGTCAAGCCACAGTGTGGCGCCAAGTCAAAAAACTTGAGCGGCGCCCATTCCTGCGCCTGCGAAAGGCCCGGAAGGTGCAGGTGTGGGGATGCACGCGGAGGAAACGACGATGGGCGAAAAAACCCACGCACTGCCAAGGCCCAGGGTCGGAGCGGAGACACCTTTGGCCCCGCTGTATGGCGCCGCACGCGCGCTGCTCGGTCGGGAAGGTCGTTGGCGCAGTATTCTCGCCGGTCACATTGCGCCGCGACCACATGATCTCATTGTGGATTTTTCCTGCGGCGGCGGAGATCTCGCCCTGCAACTCGCGCGGCTGCAGCCACTGGCGCGCATCCTTGCAGTGGACGAGGACGCCGAGCTGATCGCGCGCGCGCAGACGCGCGCGGCAGGCTCCCACATCACCGTGAGTTTCGTGTGCGCGCCGCCGCAAGAGGTGCCGCGCCTTCTCCGGTCGGTTGTCGCCACGAAGGCCATCGTGACGTTGACAGATATCCACAGCCCCGCCGAGAAGGTGCGCTGTCTCGAACTCGCGCGCAGTATCATCGATCCGCTGGGCGCCTTGTTCGTGATCGACCATGGCGCCCAGCGCACGACGCTCATGCGCGGCCTGAACAACGCCGCACGCGCGCTGCGCGATGCGCCGGCGGGCGACGGTCGCGACATGCTGACGCCCCTCATCCGCGGCGCCGGATTCGTGGCTGTGGATGAGTCGCTGTCGTGGCCCACGCCATCGGGTTCCGTGTCGATGTTCCGCGCACGCGCAACCTGAAATCATTGCAGCGTAAGGACGATTTTCATCTGGCGCGTGTGCGCTGCGGTGGCTAACGTACCTGTCACGGGCGGGGGAAATACGCTGCCGTGAAAACACGCAGCAACGGCGAAGGAGTACGTGGGGTGCGGGCCTCCGAAAGATTGTTCCATCACGACAGTGCGCACACAGCGCCGGAAGACGATGGCAAGAAGATCGACGTCTGGTTCGCCTACATGCACGCCGACCTCGACAACGCGCGCACGATCGCCGAAGCGCTCGATGCACGCGGATATACCAGCGCGCCGGGCATCGTGCTCAATCACCACGACAAGCCGCAGACACATGTAACGCCGCAACAGGCGCGTTGCGTGGTGGCCCTGTGGACCCCCGACGCGACGGAAGACCAGCAGGTGCAGGCTGACGCGCGCACGGCGGGCCTGCAAGGCAAGCTGATCGAGGTCGGCTACCGCAAGGGTGCGCCGAAGGAACGTTATTCCGGCGATGCGCTTATCGTCTTCAACCGCCTCGATCCGCACAGCGACGGTACGGCGTGGCGCGTGCTCTTCGCGCGTATCCTCGAACACTGCGGCGAGCCGAAGAAGAAGCCTTCCGAGTTTCGCAGGTATGCGCCGGCCGCCCTCGCCTCGCTTGCTGGCGTTGCCGCGATCGCTGGCGGCGCCCAGTTCTACAGTCAGCAGGCGTCGCATCATCAGGAGCAGCAAGCACTCAAGGAGAGCTGGACTCAGCCCGCCGGCATGATCGAACCGACCTTCGTGGAAGCCCGCAAACGCCCCTCACTGACTCCGACGACTGACCTCGCGCTCGCTGGCGGGCCGACGCCTGCGGATCAGGCCGAATTCGATGTCGACAAGGGCACCGCGCCCGTAGGCCTGCCGCCAGCTTCCACGGCGATCGAGGCGCCGAAACCGGTGGCGGTGGAACGCGGCGAACAAGGGCCCGAACAGTAAGTTCGACCGTCAGGCCGCGCGCGCGACGCCCCAGACATTGTACCCCGCGAACCGTGGCGTCTTCGGCAGATACATCGCCTCGCTCGTCTCGATCCGGTAGCCGCCCGTCTCCAGGGTGCGCGCCACGTCGCGCGTCAGATGGCAGCCGCCAGCCAAGCACTTCCACAGCGGCTCGACGCCGCGCTGCGTCTTCTGCACGTCGGCGTCCGGCGCCAGGCCATGCTCGCAGAACACCACTCGCCCGTCCGCCTTCAGAAAGCGGCGCGTCGCGCGCAGCGCCGATGCCGGATCGGGAATGGTGCAGAGCGTGTAGGTGATGAACAGCGTGTCGATCGACGCGTCCGGCAGATCGAGCGTTTCGGCGAACTCCGATCGGACTTCGATGGGAAACGGCGCGGTCTTCGCCGCCTTCATCGACAGCGCGCGCATGCCGGCTTCGGGCTCAAGGGCGTAGAGCTTCGTGATCTTCTGCGCGTCGAGATAGGGAATGTTCAATCCCGACCCGAAGCCGAGTTCGAGCACGACGCCCTCCACGAGCGGCGCCACCTTCATGCGCTGACGTTCGATCGGTCGCGTGCCGCAGGCGCAGTTGATGACATGGGGGAGGATATAGCGGCTGTAGAGTCCCATCCGGCTTACTCCGCGCGATGAGGCGCCGCTTTCGCCTTGCGTTCGCGGAGCCAGTGCATGATCGCCCAAGCATGCGCTTCATGGCGCATCTTGGCGATGGCGTCCTGCGGCGAGAGCCAAACCAGCGCATGATCAGGTTCGGTGGGGTCGCCGTCGTCGCCGGTCTTCTCGACTTCGTAGAACGTCGCAAGGCTGTTGCGAGGTTCGCCGCGATTGATCCAGAACTGACCTGCGCGACCGAGAACATGCGATGGCCAGACCGTAAGCCCCGTTTCTTCCGCGAACTCGCGCATGAGCGCGCCCGGCTCGTCTTCGTCCGTCTCGATGCCGCCGCCCGGCAGATCGTAGTCGAACGGCGCGGCGCGTCCGATTTTCGCCACCGCGATGGCTGCTTCCCCACGCGGACACACGCCGTACACCGTCGGGCGTTCGAGATAGCAGAGGCCGGGCTTGGTCTGCCCGAACTGGAGCGAGAAACGTGTCATGAGACTTTCTTTATAGACCCTACGGAAGCCGCGGTCACGGCTCGCTCCCGGGCGCGAGCATGACGGTCAGGCCGTCGAATTCCGCACGCATGAGGATTTGACAAGACAGGCGCGACGCGCCCGTCACTTCAAAAGCGTCGTCGAGACGTTCGAGTTCCTCGGCCGTAGGCGCGACCAGCCGATCGATCCATTCGGCGGCGACATAAACATGGCAGGTGGCGCACGCGCAGGCGCCGCCGCACTCAGCCTTGATGGGCAAGCCCTGATCTCGGATGATTTCCATTACGCGCCATCCGTCGAGCCCCTCCACGGAGTGCAGGGTTCCCTCGCGATCGATCACGTTGAGCGTGCGGACGTCTTCGGCCATGGGCGGGGTCGTGCCTGAAACGACGGTGAAATGTCCAGAGGACGGCTTTGAGGATTCAGGCGGCGCAGGATTCCGCGTAGGCGCCGTCCAGGGCATCGAGCGCCTTGTCAGAGCCGCACGAACGCTTGAAAGCGCCTGCGAGACCAGCGCGCCCTCGACGGCGCCTGCCTTGCCCAGCTCTTCTGCCCGCTCGCAGGCTTCCGCCAGCGCCCAGAGGCCGAGGCCCCGGGCCGAACCTTTCACGGTGTGGGCGGCGTCGCGCCAGATCGGGGTCGGCGCGTCGGGGATCAGCAGGCGCGACCAGAGCTCGGTCTGCACCCGGAAGATCTCGACGATCTCAACCTCAAGCCCCGCGTCTCCGCCGGTCATGTGGGCGAAGTGGGGACGGTCGAAGATGTGACGGCTGGCGGGGGCCCTGGGGGGGAGCATTGGGGCGATCCTGTTGAGGCACCAGCCTACGCCCGCATGATTGCCTTTCGGTTCACGCCGGAGTGATCAAACCGTCATCAGGCCCCGAAATCGAACGGCGCGACCCCGAAAAGCACCCGGTGAAACCAGAGCGTCGCCCCGAAGATCGCCAGCGCGACCAGCAGCGGGACCGCGACTTCTCCCAGCGCCAGCCGATTGCGACCCTGCAGAATGGCCGCAAACGGCACATTGGACGTCACCGCCTTGAACTTTGCCCAGCTTTCGGGATCGCGGGCGGCGGACTTCCGGTCGATCGACTGGGTGCCGATAAGGACCATGGCGGCCAGCCCCCCGAACAGCAGGAGCGAGGTCAGCTCCCCGTTGGCCATGAGGTGCCCGGCGCCCCACAGCGCCACGCCCCAGAGAAACGGGTGCCGGGTGATGCGCGTCATGCCTTTGGCGGGTTCGGCTTTGGCCATGGCGCCCTCCATGCCCACCATCGTCGGCGCCGGGGCGATCAGACCGGGCACGGCCAGCATGAAGCCGAGGAAGACGAGCAGCGCCGTCAGGTGCCGGCCCCAGATCGGCGGGTCCCAGAGCTGTTGGTTTTCGGGCGAGGCCCGCGCCGCGCCGAACGAGAAGATCATCCAGATGAGCAGTACGGCGGACGCCGCCGAGTAGAGCCCCCGGTAGGGCCACTCGCCCATTGCGCGGATCGCAGCGCCCCGCAGGGGCGTCGCGGACAGGCCCACGTGCAGGAAAATGAACGCGGCCAACGCTGCGGCGAACATCGTCATCGGCGCTTCCTCCCCTTTTCGCCGCAGCGTGATCCTGCCCGAGCCCCTGCGCAAGCAGGGCGTGTCCCGCCTTGGCGTTCCCGTCCGGCGCACGATAGGAAGGCGGCGACAATCAAAGGATCACTGAGTCATGGCGGGGCCCGGCCTCTTTTTCGAAGACCTTTCCATCGGCCAGAACGCCGAGATGACGCGCACGGTCGGCGAGGCCGATATCGCGGCTTTCGCGGCGGTGTCGGGCGACGACAATCCCGTGCATCTGGACGCGGCATTCGCGGCGACGACGCCGTTCAAGGAGCGCATCGCCCACGGCATGCTCTCGGCGAGCTACGTCTCCGCGCTGATCGGCACGCGCCTGCCCGGCCCAGGCGCGATCTACATTTCCCAGACGCTGTCGTTCAAACGCCCGGTGAAGATCGGCGATGCGGTGACGACGCGCGTCGAAGTCACCGCGCTCAACGAAGAGAAGGCGCGCGCGACGTTTCAATGCACGTGCCTCGTGAACGGCAAACCGGTCCTCGAAGGCGAGGCCGTGGTCATGGCGCCGCGCCGGTCCGCCTGACGCAATGGACGCGGTCTCCGCAACGACGCGCCTGCCTGACGACGCGCGCGGCGCATCGATCGCGCTCGGCAATTTCGACGGCGTGCATCTCGGCCATCAGGCGGTGATCGCCGCCGCACGCGTCGGCGCCGAAGGGAAACGTGTGGCGGCGGCGGTGTTCGAACCGCATCCGCGCCGCTTCTTCCAGCCGGACGCACCGCCCTTTCGCCTGCAAACGTCCGGCCAGCGCGCCCGCGCGCTCGGCGAGGCCAGCGTCGATCTACTGATCGAAATCGCCTTTGACGCCGTGCTTTCGCAGATGACGGACGAGGCTTTCGCAAAGGAAATCCTCGTCGACCGCCTCGGCGCCGCGCGTGTGGCGATCGGCTTCGATTTCCGCTTCGGACGCGGCCGCATGGGCGATGCGGCGGCATTGAAGCGCCACGGCGAAGCGTTCGGCTTCGAAGTCGAAGTCGTCGATGCCGTCGATGACGGTCACGATCCCGACAAGGTATCTTCCACCTCGATCCGCAGCGCCTTGCAGACGGGCGACATGGATCAGGCGGAACGTCTGCTCGGGCGGCCCTGGGCGATCGAGGGCGAAGTGATCACGGGCATGCAGCGCGCGCGCGGCATCGGCTTTCCGACGGCGAATGTCGCGCTCGGCGATTATCTGCGCCCGCTGTTCGGCGTGTATGCGACGGCGACGAATGTCGGCGACGGCGTGTGGCGGCCCGGTGTTTCAAACTGCGGCGTGAAACCGACCGTGGGCAGCGTCGCCGAACCGCTGCTCGAAACCCATGTCTTCGATTTCAGCGCCGATCTCTACGGACGCACGGTTGAGACGCGGCTGATGCATTTCCTGCGCGCCGAGAAGAAGTTCGAATCCTTTGAGGCGCTCACCACGCAGATCGCCGAAGACGGCAAGGCCGCGCGCGCCTTCTTCCGCTAGCGCCGCGCGCGGAAGAAGTCCTTCAGCAGCTTCGCGCTGTCCTCCGCCGCGATGCCGCCCGTCACGTCCGGACGCCAGTGGCAGGTCGGCTGTTCAAAGAAGCGCCCGCCGCTTTCCACTGCCCCGCCCTTCGCGTCGGTCGCGCCATAGACGACGCGTGACACCCGCGCCTGGGAAATGGCCCCCGCGCACATCGCGCACGGTTCAAGGGTCACGTAGAGCGTGAGCCCCGCCGGCAGGCGATAATTACCGCCGCGCCGGGCCGCTTCGCGCAGGACGAGAATTTCCGCGTGGGCGGTCGGATCGCTCAAGCCGATCGGCGCATTGTGGGCTTCCGCCACGACTGCTCCCGTGGCGTTCACGAGCACCGCGCCGATCGGCGCCTCGCCCGCATCCGCGGCGGCTTGCGCCAGCGCGAGCGCCTTCCCCATCCAGTGTGCGTCATCGTTCATCGCGCGCCATCATAGCCGCGCGCGCCCGCCAAGGGTATGACGCCGCATGGCTGACGACTATTTCACTCCAGACGGCGAGCGCATCGCCAAGACCCGCGCGCGCGCGGGCGTCTGTTCGCGCCGCGACGCCGAGAAGCTGATCGCCGAGGGCCGCGTGTCGGTGAACGGCAAGAAGCTCGACACGCCCGCCTTCAAGGTGACGCCGAAGGACGACATCCGCGTCGACAACAAGCGCGTCGCGGCCCCGCAGCCCACGCGACTGTGGCGCTACCACAAGCCCGACGGCCTCCTGACCACCAACCACGACCCCAAGGGCCGCGCGACGATCTACGAGCGCTTGCCCGCGGACATGCCGCGCGTCGTCAGCATCGGGCGTCTCGATCTCAACAGCGAAGGCCTGCTTTTGCTCACCAATGACGGCGAACTCGCACGCCAGTTCGAGCTGCCGGCGAATGCGTGGTCACGACACTATCGTGCGCGCGCGTTCGGACGCATTGCGCAGGAAGAACTCGACACGCTCGCCGACGGCATCACCATCGAGCGCGTGCGCTATGGTTCGATCACGGCGACGCTTGAACGCCAGCAAGGCGGCAACGCCTGGATTTCACTGGTGCTGACGGAAGGCAAGAACCGCGAAGTGCGGCGCGTGCTCGAAGCGCTGGGCCTGAAGGTGAACCGCCTCATTCGCACGTCGTACGGACCGTTCGAGCTCGGACTGCTGAAGCCCGGTCAGGTCGAGGAAGTGCCGCCGAAACAGGTCAAGGACATGTTCGGCTCGTCGAAGGCGCGACGCCGGGGCGCTGCAGGCGGCTGACGCCGATCAGGCCGGCGGGTGCGACGCGCCCAGGAAGCCCGGCATGGCGGGAATGAGCTGCGGCATGATCTGGTGGCCGTCCTCCCACACCATGCGCAACGCCGCAAAGAGGATCACCGCGATGCCGACATAGGCGATCCAGCGATATTTCTGGATCACGCCCGCAATCACCGACGCGGCCACGCCCATCAGGATCACCGACAGCACGAGGCCGAACGCCATGATCGCCTCGTTGTGGCGCGCCACGCCCGCCACCGCGAGCACGTTGTCGAGCGACATGGAGACGTCGGCGATGATGATCGACAAGAGCGCACGGCCGAACGTCTGTGGCGCGGCGACCTGAGCGGCAACGTTCTGCGCGAGGGCTACACCCTCCTCCGGCTCCAGAAGGGGCGCTTCGGGACGATGCGCGCGCAGATCCTCGTACATGCGCCACGCCACCCAGAAGAGCAGCAGGCCGCCGACGAAGAGCAACCCCGGAATCTTCAGCATCTGGACCGCCAGCAGCGCAAAGATGATCCGCAGGACGAGCGCCAGCACGACGCCGATGAAGATCGCCCGCTTCTGCTGCGCCGGCGCGAGCGCGGACGCCGCCAGCCCCACCGCAATCGCATTGTCGCCCGCGAGCGCAAGGTCGATCAGGATCACCTGCACGAGCGCCGAGATGTCGGTGACGGAGATGAGGGCTTCCACGGTTTCGGCGTCTCTGTTGTTCTGGGGGAGCGCGGCGTTTAAGGCCGCTGGCTGGTGCAAGGTCAAGTGGCGGGAGTGCATGCGGATCGTCGGCGGGAGCTTGAAGGGGCGCGCGATCGCGACGCCGTCGGGGCAAACCACGCGGCCCACGTCGGACCGGGCGCGGGAGTCCCTCTTCAACATGCTCACGCACGCCTCGTGGGCGATCCCGCTCGAGGGCGCGCGCGTCCTCGATCTCTTTTCGGGGTCCGGCGCGCTCGGATTCGAGGCGATGTCGCGGGGGGCGGCGTTTGCACTTTTCGTGGAGACGGATGCCGCCGCGCGGGGCGTCATCCGCGACAATATCGAGGCGTTCGCCCTGTTCGGATCGACGCGCATTCACCGTCGCGATGCGACGGACCTTGGCGTGAAGCCGGCGGGTCTCGCCTCGCCGTTCGATCTGGTCTTTCTCGATCCGCCCTACGGCAAAGGCCTGGGCGAACGCGCGCTGGGAAAACTGCAAGCCGGCGGCTGGATCACGCCGGAGGCGACGATCGTCTTCGAATGCGCGGCGGAAGAAATACCGGCGACGGACGGCTTCGTCGTCCACGACACGCGCACCTGGGGCGCAGCGAAAGTGCTCTTCCTCAGCCCGGCGGCACAGCAGGCCTAGGTCCCGCCCGCACGGCGCAGGCGGAGTCGAACTCTTCCTCGGTAACGGCGGCGCCCTGCTCGCGCGCGCGTCGCAGCGTGGCGCAGGCCCGCCGTGTCTCGCCCTGCTTCAACTGCGAACGCGCGAGCTTCGAGCTTTCCATGGAGATCGCCGCGATGTTCTTCTGGTCGCCGTGGACGTTGAGCGCGGCGCGGTAGCGTTCCTCTGCGCCCTGCCAGTCCTCGCTCGCCGCCTCTGCATCGCCGAGTTGACCGAGAACGAATCCGCGCGTCGGCGCGTCCTGCATCAGCGGCAATGCACGATCGAGACGTTGCACGGCGCCCGACCAGTTGCTCGATGACGCCGCATCGAGACCTGACGCAACAAATGCCGCGCCTGCGGCCTCACGGGGACGTTTCTGCTTGGCGTAGGCGAAACTCAGCATCCGCCACAGCGCCTTGTCCTGCGGATTGAGCGCGCGTGCATTCTCCAGCGCCCGCGCCGCGCGGTCGTCGCCCATCGCCAGCATCAGCGAACCGCAGGCGCGCCAGATCGGCGCCGCTGACGCCCCACCCTCGCGGGCGATGGCCCACATCTCGTCAAGAGCCTGCTGACGCGTTGCGGGCGCGCGCACTTTCAGCACTGCTTCGCGCACGCGCGGATCGGGATCCTGCAGCAAGGTCGCCGCCGCATCCGAAAACGACGCACGCGCTGCCGTCATCGCATCCGCACTCCGCACGCGCGGCGCATCCGCGAGCGCCGGCTCCACGGTCGCGGGATCTGATCCGGCGGCTTCGGTTGTGGCAGTCGCGCCTGCGAACGCATCATCCTGCAGTAGCCGCGCGAGTTCGAGCGCCTGATCGCCGGTGATCTGTCCCTTGGAAACAAGATCGAGCAGCTGCGCGAGTTGG
>JAWXBS010000064.1:0-44365 GCA_034440275.1 Alphaproteobacteria bacterium | reverse complement strand
CGGGCGCCGGCGCCCGTGACCACTTCTTCGGCGACCGTTCATCCGACTGGCATGGGCATTGCGGCGACGCGTATGGCTGGATGACGGGGCTCTACTGGAACGCCCGCGACGGGCGCACGATCGTGTATGCGGTGAACGGCATGCCGGAGACGGCGCGTCCGCCTGCGGTGCGCTCCGCCCTGTCGGCGCCGGAAGAAGCCCTGATCGATCTCGGCCTGGCGCACGCATCCTGATTTCTGGCTGAGTGTTCACATCCCGGTGCGGAACCGCGAACGCTCATGGCGCCTTGATGGTCGCTGCTCGCATCGTGCGGGCGGCTTCAGCTTTCAGCCATCAAGGTGCCGCATGAACAAGTTGATCGGGATGGCAGTCGCCGTCGCCCTCTCCACCGCAGCCACCATCGCATTTGCGCAGACCCCCCCGCCGGCGACGCCGCCTGTCTCGCCGCCGGCCACCACCATGCCTGCGCCGCAAACAACGCCGACGACGCCCGCGCCGACCCCGGCGACGCCGCCCTCAAGCACGACCGCGCCGGCGCCCACGCCGGCGACCCCAACCGCAGAAACGGCGGCCGCATCGCCCGTCGCCACGTCGGGCTCCTGCCGCACCCGCAAGTCGGAAGGCGAGGCGTGCGCTTGCCTGAAAGACCCGTCCACGGTCGGCACCGCGCAGGCGGCTCCGAACGGCGGCAAGAACATCTGCGTCGTGCAGTAGCCAGCTAGCGAAAGCTGCGGGCTCAACCGCGCGGCTTTGGCGGGCTGACGGCGCGTTCCTTCGGGAGCGCGCCGTTTCCTTTTTCAGCGGTCGGCGAGGGCAAGACATTCCCCACGGAGGTCGGTATATCGGGCCAAACCGCCAACTGAGGAGCCGTCATGCGCGTCGGGTGTCCGAAAGAGATCAAGATCAGGGAATATCGCGTCGGGCTGACGCCGGAGAGCGCCGCCGAACTGGTGCGCGCGGGCCATGAGGTCCTGATCGAGAAGGGCGCGGGCCTCGGCATCGGCGCTGAAGACGCGCGCTACGAACGCATCGGCGCGAAGATCCTGCCGGATGCGGACGCGGTGTTCGACGCCGCCGAAATGATCGTGAAGGTGAAGGAGCCGCAGGCGGTCGAGATCGCGCGCCTGAAGCCGCGCCACTCGCTCTTCACGTACCTCCACCTCGCGCCCGATCCCGAGCAGGCCGAAGGGCTGATGAAATCCGGCGCGACCTGCATCGCTTATGAAACGGTGACGGATGCGGCAGGCCGCCTGCCGCTGCTGAAGCCGATGAGCGAAGTGGCGGGACGCATGTCGATCCAGGTCGGCGCGAACTTCCTTGAGAAGACGCATGGCGGACGCGGCGTGCTGATGGGCGGCGTGCCGGGCGTGCGGCCGGCGGACGTGGTGATCCTCGGCGCCGGCGTGGCGGGCTACAACGCAGCGCAAATCGCGGTGGGCATGCGCGCGCGGGTGACGGTGTTCGACAAGAACCCCGCGCGGCTCGAAGAACTCGATCGCGAATTCAATGGCCGCCTCGAGACCGTCTATTCCACCCGCGCGGCGGTGGAGGATGCGGTGAAGGAAGCCGATCTCGTCATCGGCGCGGTGCTGGTGGCTGGCGCTGCGGCGCCGAAGCTCATTTCACGCGCGATGCTGAAAACGATGCGGCCAGGCGCGGTGCTCGTCGACATCTCCATCGACCAGGGCGGCTGCTTCGAGACCTCGAAGGCCACAACGCACGACGATCCGGTGTTCGTCGTCGACGGCGTGATCCACTATTGCGTCGCGAACATGCCGGGCGCCGTGGCGCGCACGAGTGCGTTTGCGCTGAACAACGCGACCTTGCCGTTCACGCTCGCGCTCGCCAACAAGGGCTACCAGAAGGCGTTGCAGGACGACGCGCATCTGGCGAACGGGCTCAACGTCTATGAAGGCGCCATCGCGCACGAAGCCGTCGCGCACGATCTCGGCAAGGCGTACATGCGGCCGAAGTGGCTTGGGTAAGTTTGCGGCTGAACGATGCCCGTCACACCCGCCCGCGCCCGTGAACTCGCGCTTGCGTTGCCCGACGCCAGCGAGAAGGCGCATTTCGATCGCGCTGCGTTCCGCACGCCGAAGCGCATCTTCGCCACGCTGGGCGCGCATGGCGATCTCAACCTCATGTTCGATCCCGACCTGCAGACGCACTACTGCGCGATGGCGCCGGAGGCGTTTGCGCCGCTCGACAATGCGTGGGGAAAGAACGGCGCAACCTGCTGCACGTTGAGGAAGGTCGATGCGGCGACTCTGAAGAGCGCGCTGGCGGCGGCGCATCTCAAGGCGTCGACGCCCGCAGGGCGTGCGAAAAAATAGGGCGCCGCGCGCGCGTGGTGCGCGAAAACGGGGCGCCCGCCGGTGGTTCGCCGTCGCCGGAACAGATGGCGTGCGACGGCGTTCTCGACTCATTCAACGTGTTGTTAAGGTTGCTGCGTGATCTTCCATGCCGTGAAGCTCCTTGCAGTCGGGGGTGACGATGCCCGGCAAATACATTGGCGATCCTTGTCCGAAATGCGCGGCGATGTTGATCCGTCGGCGACGGGCGTCACTTTTCCGCGCGACTGACGGTGACGTAGCGTACTGCGTTGTCTGCAACGCCGCATGGGAGATCGAGGGCGAAGACGCAGCGTTCGCCGATTTCCGGATTGCGGGCGCGCGAACGCGACCGTAAGGTCGCCGCGCCAGGACCGAATGCCATTTGATCGCGTAGCGCAACCGGGGAACCAGGTTGACGTAATCCAGCTTGATCAGGCGTGCGTAGTCCGGGCCTGAAGCACCGTTGCTTGTGCGTGCGTACCGGGGGATGTGTTGGCGGCAGGGACTGTCAATATGCTTGACCCGGCCAAGTTCCGGGATCCGCGCGTCACCGCGAAGGGCGAAGCGCGCGCAAGCGTCCGTCTGGAAAAGCTGACAACCCTTTGGCTGAACACCGGCACGCTGTGCAATATCGCCTGCAAAGGCTGCTACATTGAGAGTTCGCCGACCAATGACCGCCTCGTCTATCTGACGAAGGAGGACGTGGGATCCTTCTTCGACGAGATCGACCCGAGCGTAGAGATCGGCTTCACGGGCGGCGAGCCCTTCATGAACCCGCACATCATCGACCTCATCGGCATGGCGCTCGATCTCGGTCATCGCGTCCTCGTCCTGACCAACGCCATGCGCCCGATGATGCGTCAACGCGTGATGGAGGGGCTCCTCCACCTGCGTCGCGAGCATGGCGATCGCCTTGTGCTCCGCGTGAGCCTCGATCATCCTGAAGCCCTGCTCCATGACGCCGAACGGGGCGCCGGTTCGTTTGACGAAACGATTTCCGGCATCGACTGGCTCATGGCCAACGGTTTTACGGTGCATATCGCGGGGCGGCTCTGGGGCGCAGATGAGGCTGCGTTGCGTCAGCGCTTTGGAGCGCTGCTTACGGAACTGGGCTGGCCGATCGACGAGAAGGCGGCGCCGGAGCTGATGCTCTTTCCCGAGATGGACGAGACAGTCGATGTGCCCGAAATCACGACGGCGTGCTGGGGGATACTCAATGTCGATCCGCAGCAGCAGATGTGCGCGTCGAGCCGCATGGTCATCAAGCGCGCAGGCGCGTCACGGCCGGCGGTGGTTGCGTGCACGCTTCTGCCCTACGATCTGCGCTTCGAACTCGGCCCCACACTCGCGGAGAGCGCCGCCGAAGTGGCGCTCAACCATCCCCATTGCGCGCGCTTCTGCGTGCTCGGCGGCGGCAAGTGCGCGGCGTGATCAGGCCCTGAGGCCGTCCAGGGCATGATCGAGCACGGCGTCGACGAATTTTCTGTCGAGCGCGCCGTGTCCCACCAGCAGGCGGAAGAAGAGCGGCGCATAAACGAGGTCGAGCGCGGCTTCCATGTCGATTCCGCCACGCACCGCGCCGGATTCAATCGCGCGAAGGAGAAGCCGCCGGCCTTCCTCGCGGCTCGCCAGCATGAAGCGATGGCGAAAGACCTTCGACAGCTCCGTCTCGCTCTGCGCGGCGGCGATCATCAATGCGACGCTGCGCCCTATGGGCGTGGCGAAGAGCGCTGCGATCCGGCGGAGCTGGCGCCGCAGGTCCTTCAACGGCGCGGCGCTCACGCGCACGGATGGCATCAGCGCCGCGCTTTGCAGCAATGCATCGAGCGCCACCGCGTGGGCGTTCGGCCAGGAGCGATAGATCGTCGGCTTGCCGACGCCCGTGCGCGCCGCGAGGCGATCCATGGTCACCGCAGTCAGCCCACCTTCAACGAGCAGCACACGCGCGGCTTTCAGCACGGCTGCGCGCGCGCCTTCGTCGCGAGGACGGCCGCGTGTGCGGGGTGGGGGGGAGTCGTCATCATTCATGGCTTGACAGGGTCAGTCTATTTCGTCACGATGCGTAACGCAATAAGGCCGTAGACTTCAGATGTCACACGCTCCCATCAGGCGCACAGGCATTGCGCCTTACATCTGCGTCCGTGGCGCCGGGGAGGCGATAGACTTCTACGTCGCGGCGTTCGGCGCAGTAGAGGAGTTCCGTCTGACGGAGCCCGAAGGCAAGGTCGGGCATGCGCAACTTCTCATCGGCGACAGCGTGTTGATGATCTCGGACGAGTATCCTGACTTCGGCGCGCGCGCGCCGGCGGCGTTCGGCGGCTCGCCTGTCGCCTTGCACCTCGATGTCGATGACTGCGACGTGTCGTTCGCGCGCGCGGTGGCGGCGGGCGCGACGGAACTGCGCTTGCCGAAGGACGAGTTCTACGGCGACCGCACGGCCATGGTGGCGTGTCCGTTCGGGTATCGCTGGCATCTGAACGCCACAAAGACGCCGATCACGCCGGCAGAGATGCAGCGTCGCTGGACCGAAATGCTGCAATCCGGTCAGACCGCTTGAGCGACGCCCCGGATTTGCCCGCAACAGCGAAGACGCCCGCGCGCCCGCACGCGCTGATCTTCATCTGCCTGACGGTGCTGATCGACACGATCGGTTTCGGCATCATCCTGCCGGTTCTGCCGGATCTGTTGATGGATGTCGGCTCGTACACGCTCGAGGACGCGACGCGTGTCGGCGGCTACCTGCTCATCGTCTACGGCGTGCTGCAGTTCTTCTGCGGGCCGCTGATGGGCAATCTGAGCGACCGCTTCGGGCGACGGCCCGTCCTGCTGCTGTCGCTCGTGGCGTTCGGTATCGACTACCTGCTGATGGCGGCTGCGCCGACCGTGCTGTGGCTTTTCGTCGGTCGCGCCGTCGCGGGCATCGCCGGCGCCATTTACGGCCCGGCCGGAGCCTACATCGCCGACGTCTCGGCGCCTGAGAAACGTGCGCAAGCCTTTGGCATGATGGGCGCCATGTTCGGCATCGGGTTCATTGTCGGCCCGGCCATCGGGGGATTGATCGCGGAGTTCGGCGTGCGCGCACCGTTCATCGCCGCTGGCGTGCTCGCGCTCGCCAATGCCGTGTACGGCTACTTCGCGTTGCCGGAATCGCTGGCGCCGGAAAACCGCCGTCCGTTCTCGCTCGCGCGCGCCAATCCGTTCGGCGCCTTCCGCACCTTCCTGAAGCATCCGGGCGTGCTGACGCTTGTCGGCGTCATGTTTGGCTGGCAGCTCGCGCATCAGGTCTATCCCGCAACGTGGAGCTTCTTTGCGAAGGCGAAGTTCGACTGGACGCCGACGCAGATCGGCCTGTCGCTCGCCTATACCGGCGTGATGATGGCGGTGGTGCAGGGGCTTCTCGTCGGCCGCATCGTCAAGCGCATCGGTGAGTGGCGCGCCGCCATACTCGGCATCGCGGCTGGCACGGCGGGCTTCTTCATCAACGCGTTCGCAACGCAGACGTGGATGATCTACGCCTCGATGACGGTCTGTGCCCTGCAGGGGCTCGCGTACGCGTCGCTGCAGGCGATCCAGTCGAAGCGCATTCCCCCCGATGCACAGGGCGAACTGCAGGGCGGTCTCGCCAGCATGACCAGCGTCGCGGCCATTTTCGGTCCGCTGATCATGACGCAGATTCTCGCCGCCTTTACCGACGTGGCGCGTGGACCGGTTTTCCCGGGGGCGGCCTTCCTGCTGGCGGGCGCGCTCGGCGTCTTGTGCGCCGTGGCGCTGGCGATGATCGCACCCAAACCGACATTGGAAACCTGATGCCGACGAGGGCGTTTCTCCGTTGAGCAGCGTTGCGCAATTTCCATAAATTAGTTATGGCTATTGGACGACGCTCGGGAGACCGACCGCATGAGCCTCAAGGACATTCTCGCCATCGTGCTCGGCGCCGAGGCCGATCAACCCGCGATCACCCTCGCGGAGCATCTCGCGGACGCGCACGACGCCTCGCTTTCAGCGACATTTCTCACGGCCCTGCCGGACGAACCGCTGGCTTACGAACCGACGGTGGTGGCGGGCGTCTGGGCGGAGCTCCTGGGCCGCGCGCGCACCGAAGCCGACCAAGAGCGCAAGCGCGTCCAAGCGCACCTGAAACGCTCGGGACGTGAGGTGGAATTCCGCACCATCGAGGCTTTGGGGCGTGATCTCGGTCGCGTCGCCGCCGTGCATGCGCGCTATTCCGATCTCGCGGTGCTGGCGCGTCCGCGCGACGACGCCGGCGGCGACATGCGCTTTGAGACCATCGAAGGCGTGCTCTACCACGCAGGGCGTCCCGTGCTTGTCGCGCCGCCCGGTTGGCAGGGGCCGACATTCGCCGAGCATGTCGTCATCGCCTGGGACGCCAGCCGGGAAGCCACGCGCGCGCTCGCCGAGGCGCGGACGTTCCTTGCGCGATGCAAGCGCGCGACCGTGCTCACGGTGGATGCAAAGCCCAAGGCGTTTGGTCACGGCGAACAGCCTGGCCTCAACATCGCCGCCCACCTCGCGCGGCGTGGAGTCGATGTGGAGGTGCGCAACGCGGACGGCGCGGGCCGCCCCATCGCGCGCGTGCTGCTGGAGGAGACACAGGCGCTCGGCGGCGATCTTCTCGTCATGGGCGCGTATGCGCATTCGCGACTGCGGGAGATGGTGTTCGGCGGCGCCACGCGGGACGTGCTGGCGACTGCGGAAGTGCCATTGCTGATGGCGCACTGAGCGGCTCAGTCGAGGCCGAGCGCTTTCGCGACATCGGCCCACGAGGCGTACTTGAAGTTCTGCGTGGCGTCGGGATCGGAGTTCACGTCGTCCTGCACGACGATGAGGCCGCGCGGGAAGTCGGCGCCGAGATTGGCCGAGGACACCGCGATGCCGTCCGTGCCCGTCACGGCATCGCCGCCCGGACCGGGGCCCACGCGGAAGGCGCCACGAAACGCGTTCGGCGCCGCGCGGTCATAGACGTTGAATATCGACCAGCCCTGCACCGACACCACGATATAGCCGCCGCCATCGGCGCCTTCCCAGAGCGTGACGCCTTCGACGTCCGCGATCAGGCGCCCCTTGCCGACTTCATCGACAAGCACGCGCTGCGCGCCGGTCGCGTCGTCGAGCGCCACGCGCCACACGCCTCGCAGTTCCTGGCCGACATAATAGGCGTTCGCTGCGCCGTCGATCACGCAGCCTTCCGCGATGGAGCCCAGCGCGTAGGAGGCGATGACTTCGGCGTTGACGCCGGCGCCTGCGGCCGCAAGGCGCCATGCCTTCACTTCGCCGATCTTGCTGGTGGCCACGAGGATCGTGTCCGCGCCCCGCGTGCCGACGCAGACGCCGTACACTTCCGCAAAGCCCGTCGCGACGCGTGCGCGCGGCGTGGTTTCCATCTTCCCGGCGGCGGTGTTGAAGCGGAAGAGGGGGATGGTGTTGTCGGCGCGGTCGCTGGCGGCGACGATCGGCGCTGCGCCGTCCGCCCACGCAAAGCCTTCCGCAAGGTCGACGTTGTTCGGCAGGCCGAGCGCCACTTCCTGAACGATGGCGCCCGCGAGATCGTAAACGAAATAGCCGCCTTTCTTCTGCGTGCCGATCACGCGGCTGTCGGCGGCGTTGGCGGCCACCCAGATCGCGGGATCGTCGGCGGCGTCGCCGACCATGCCGACAGGCGGCGTTTCGCGAACGACGGGAACGGCAGGTACATCCGGGGTCGGCGCATGTGCGCATGCAGCGGCGAGTATCGACAGTGCGGCGCACGCGAGAAGGGATTTTGCGGACACGAATAACTCCTGCGCGTTGGAAAGGCGTGGCCTTCTAGACACGCTTGTTCGCAACCGCAAGGCTGTCACCTACTTGTAACAACACTGTCACGCACCTCTCGCAATCGCCCGATACCAGCCGCGCGTCATTCAGACGACGAGGGATTCGGGGCTATGATGAATACGGGTAAAAAGCGCGGGCTGCTTATGGGCCTCGCAGGTGCGGCGCTCGCGTGGGCGACACCTTCGGTCGCACAAGAGGCGCCCGCGCCGGGCGACTCGGCAGCGACGGGAACGGTCACGACTTCCGATGAAATCGTCGTCCCCGGCCAGATCACCTACCGGAACCGCTCCGAAGAGACCGCGCCGGTCCTGGAGTACGGCCTCGACTACTTCCAGCGCTTCGAGCCGCTGTCGGCGGGTGATGCGCTGAAGCGCGTGCCCAGCGTAGCGTTCCTGTCGGACGTCATCGAGAGCGACGGCGTGCGCCTGCGCGGCCTCGATCCCGCCTACACGCAAATCCTGATCAACGGCGAGCAGGTGCCCGGTTCCGGCTCCAGCTCCGGCGCGTTCGGCAATGGCGCCGAGCAGTCCTTCTTCGTCGACCGCATCCCGGCGGAACTGATCGAAGGCATCGAGATTGTCCGCAGCGCTTCGGCGAACCGGTCGGGCGATGCGCTCGCCGGCGCCATCAACATCAAGCTGCGTGATGCCTACACGCTCGACGGCGGCTTCATCCGCGCGGGCGTGATGTATTTCGACGACACTGTGCTGCGTGAAACGCTTGGCGGCGTGTACGGCGGCGCCATCGGCCCGGGCCGCTTCCTGGTCGGCGCGAACATGCAGGATCGCTACAATCCCAAGCGCAAGTTCAGCCAGCGTTTCGACGCGCCGGGCGGCACGCTCGACAACGTCGAGATCCAGACGGACGATCGCGACGGTACGGACTACTCGCTGAACGGCAGCTTCCAGATGCCGCTGTTTGGCGGCGAGTTCGCCATTGACGGCGTGTTCGTCCACACGGACCGGACGGCTGACGAAGACTCGTTCGAATATCGCAACGGCACGGTGAACAACGCCAACCTTCTGACGGTTAACGACAACGACGTCGACACCGATCAGGACAGCATCTCCATCAACACCCGCTACAGCTTCAACGCCTTTGGCGGGGAGACCCGCTTCAAGTTCGGCTACGCGCGCTTCGACGTTTCGGAATCGGAGTTCGAGGACGAGAATGAATTCCTGCGCGATGCCGTCGCCTACCCGGAAGTGGATCGCTATACCGGCGAAGCCGTCCAGACCGAACTCACGGATCAGGAATTCAAGGCGAAGATCGAACACGAGCGCGAACTGGACGAGATGACCCTCGAGGTCGGCGTCCATGTCGAATACAAGGAACGCGAAAACCTGGTTGAGGAACGCGATCCGCGCATCCGCATCAACCTGCCCAACGGCACCACCGTGCAGGGTGCGCGGCCCACGTCGGGACTGCCGGCTGTCAGCCCGTTCGCGCCGGTGCCGGGCGGCGACTCCACCATCGAACGCCGCCGCATCGATCCCTACGTCCAGATTTCGGGCGACTACGACAAGCTCGACTGGGAAGCCGGACTGCGTCTTGAAACCACCGAGACGGAAATCAAGGATCGCACGGTTGGCGGCCCGTCGATCAGCAACGACTACGCGATAGCGCTGCCTTCGCTGCACCTGCGCTACAACTTCACCGAAAATGACCGCGTCGCATTCTCCGTCGCGCGCACGGTCCGCAATCCGAGCGCGCAACTGCTTTCGCCCGCCTTGCTTGAGGCCGAGCTCGGCGACAACGACTTCGTCGGAACGGCTGATTTGAAACCAGAGTCCGCGTTCGGCGTGGATCTCGGCTACGAGCGTCGCCTCGGTCGCACGGGCGTGGTGGGTCTGAACTTCTTCTTCCGGGACGTGACCGACGTTCTGGAAGTCTTCAGCACCGGCGCCGAAGGCAGCGAGGGGCCGGGGACCTTCATCTACTCGGCGCGGAACACCGGCAACGGCCAAGTCTATGGCGCCGAGTTCGATCTCTCGACCTCGCTGTCTGCGATCGGTCTCAAGGACACCGGCGTGTTCCTGAACTACTCGTGGCTCGACTCCAAGATCGACGACGAGTTCGGCGATCGCCGCTTCAACTCGCAATCTGACTATGTCTTCAACGTCGGCTTCATCCAGGATATCCCTGCCTTTGGCGCGGCGTTCGGCGCGACCTATCGCAAGCAGGGCGATGCGGAGAGCCGTGTCGTTGGCGAGGAAGTCACCACCTCCTACGGCGCCGACCTCGAGGCCTTCCTCGAAAAGCGCATCGGCGGCCGGCTGACGATCCGCCTGGTGGGCTCGAACCTGCTGAACGCGTCCAAGGACGAATCGTTCAACAAGTTCACCACCTTCGGCGACCAGACCGCGCGCAACTTCGACGAGTTCGAACTCGAAAGCGAAGAAGCGGGCCCCGTGTACCAACTCATCGGCCGCCTGGCGTTCTGATCGACGCCTCTGGCCCAGCAGACAGCGGCCCCGGGCTTCGTCCGGGGCCGTTTTGCGTCCGGGGGGCGGCAAATGCTTGCGCCGTCCGCCGCCGGCGTCTAGCTCCCGGGAAAGCGGGAGTCTCAAAATGAAATCCATGGGCGGCGCGCTTCTCGCGCTCATCCTTCTGGCGGGTACGGCCGAAGCCCAGACCCCGTCGACACCTACCCTGTCGCGCGCCGACCAGATCGAGTTCCGCGCGCTCTACAAGGAACTCGTCGAAATCGACACGACGCTGTCGAACGGTTCCTGCACGCGCGCGGCGGAAGCCATGGCCGCGCGCCTGCGTGCGGCGGGTTTCCCGGCGGCCGACGTCCGGGTGATCGCGCCGCCGGATCGTCCCAAGGACGGCAATCTCGTCGCTGTGCTGCGCGGCTCCAACCGCCGGCTTCCGGCGCTGCTCCTGCTCGCGCACATCGACGTCGTCGAGGCGCGCCGCGAGGACTGGACCCGCGATCCCTTCAGTTTCATCGAGGAGGGGGGCTATTTCTACGCGCGCGGCGTCGCCGACGACAAAGCCATGGCGGCGGTATTCACGGACTCGATGGTGCGCTTCAAGCGCGAGAATTACCGTCCGCGCCGCGACATCAAGATGGCGCTCACCTGCGGCGAGGAAACGTCCGACACGCACAACGGCGTTGAATATCTGCTCGAGCATCATCGCCCGCTGATCCAGGCGGGCTTTGCGATCAATGAAGGCGCCGGCGGGCGACTCGATGCGCAGGGCAACCGCGTCGCGCTCGGCGTGCAGGCCGGTGAGAAGGTCTATCAGGACTTCATCTTCGAGACGACGAACCCCGGCGGGCACAGCTCGCGGCCGTCGAAGGAGAACGCGATCTATCGCCTCTCGGCGGCGTTGCTGAAGGTGCAGGCGCATGACTTTCCGATCGAGCTGAACGACGCCACGCGTCTGTTCTTCACGCGCAACGCGGCGATCACCGGCGGCGACATGGGCGCGGCCATGCGCGCGCTCGTCGCCAATCCGGCCGATGCGCGTGCCGTGGCGATGGTGACGCGCGACGTCTCCTACAACAGCATGCTGCGCACCACGTGTGTGGCGACGACGGTGGATGCGGGCCACGCGCCGAACGCGCTGCCACAGAAGGCGCGCGCGAACGTGAACTGTCGCATCCTGCCGGGACACACGCCTGCCGAGGTGAAGGCCGAACTCGAGCGCGTCATCGCCGACCCGCGGATCGCGGTCAGCCTGCTGGCCGAGCCCGACCCGGTTTCCCCGCCGCCGCCGCTCATGTCGTCAATCCTCGGTCCCATCGAACAGGTCGCGGCCAAGCTCTGGCCCGGCGTGCCCGTGGTGCCGGCGATGGCCACCGGCGCCACGGACGGCCGCTTCCTCAACCACGCGGGCATACCGACCTACGGCGTCTCCGGCATGTTCGGCGATCCCGACGGCGGCGGCGCCCACGGCCTTAACGAGCGGATTCGTGTCCGGTCGGTCTATGAGGGACGGGACTTCCTGCACGACCTTGTGAAGGTCTATGCCTCGCGGCGGTGAGGGTCGTGCGCCAGGCGGCGAATTGAGCTAAGAAGAAGCCATGTTGAAGAGAGACGAACCCGCCGGGGATATCGCCCGCGTCCGCTACGGCGACGCCGAGTTCACCGTGCTCGCGCCGGGGCGCTTCGTGCGCTGCGCCGTGTCGGGCGCGCTCATCCCGCTGGATGAGCTGCGCTACTGGAACGTGGAGCTGCAGGAGGCCTATCGCAGCGCCGCCGAGGCCACTGCACGGTGGCGGGCGCTGCACGAGAAGAAGGCCTGACGTTCCACATGTCGCGACCGCATCGGGGATCGATCATGCGCGCCATTCTTGCTTCGGCTTTCGCCCTTTCGCTGGCCGGCTGCGGTGCGCCGGAAGCAGCTCAGACGTCGCTGCCCGTGCCCACGCCCTCGGTGACGACGCCCGCGCCTACGCCGCAACCCGCGACGCCTGTGGCGATGCCGGCGCCTCTGCCGATCAAACTCGAATGCGCCGGCGCGTTCGCGCAGGGCGGGATCATCGTCTGCCGCACCGAGATCGGCGCGCGCGTCATCGTTGACCATATCGCGCGCGGCAATGCGGACGCGGAGGGCTGGTTCGTAGCGGGTTTCGATCGCGATGCGCCCCCGACTGCGCTCATCGAAGTCAACGGCGCCGGCGGCGCTAAGCAGGAGATATACGCCGTCGCGCCGCGCCAGTTCTCGATCCAGCGCGTGGACGGTCTGCCGCCGGAAACCGTGACGCCGACCGACCCCGCCGTCCTCGCGCGGATCGCGCGCGACACAGAAATCAAGAACAAGGCCCGGGACTCCCGCGCCACGCTGCAGGGCTACCAGGAGGCGTTCGTCTGGCCGGTCGAGGGGCGCATGAGTGGCGCGTGGGGCAACCAGCGCGTGCTCAACGGCGTGCCGAAGACCCCGCACTATGGCATTGATATCGCAGCGACCACAGGCACGCCGATCCGCGCGCCGGCGCCGGGCGTCATCGCGCTCGCCGAACGCGATCTCCACTTCGAGGGTGGTCTCATCATGCTTGATCACGGGCAGGGACTGATGACGTACTACCTGCACATGAGCCGCGTAGATGTGGCGGTGGGCGACACCGTCGATCAGGCGCAGGTGCTCGGCGCAGTGGGTCGCAGCGGCCGCACGACCGGGCCGCACCTGTGCTGGCGCATGCGCTGGCGCGACCGCAATCTCGATCCGTCGCTGGCGATCAAGGGCCTCGCCATCGCGCGCGCGCACTGGGGCGGGCGCACCGTTGTTGATCCGGGAACGGCGCCGAGCGGCTTCGTCCAATGGGCGCCCCAATCGACGTCATCGGCGCAATAGGAATGATCATGAAACAGAAGGTCTTCGCGGCGCTCGCCTGCGCTGTGCTGCTCGCCGCGTGCGGACCGCAGAAGCCCCCGCCGCCGCCGGAAGGCACGGGCGTGGAAACGCTCCAGAGCCCGACGGCGCAGGGACGCGAACTTGTATGCTTGCTGAGCTACGTCGCCGTGCGCGGACCGATCGTGTCGGAATCGCGTGCGCGTATCGAGATGGTCATCGAGAACGGCGTGCTCGGCAAAGGCTGGTCGGTGGAGAAGGTCGAGGTGCTCGAACCACTCCCGGACGTGCAGGGCTTCGACCCGTGGCTGCAGTTCCTGCCCGGCGTACAGCGGGACTTCTTCAAGGAAGAAGGCGCGCTGCTGACGCTCGCCATGGCCGACGGCGCGCCGCTTACGCTCAACCGCGCGACCGGCGACCTCAACTGGAGCGTCGAAGGCGTGCTCGGCGAGACGGAATACACCGGCGGCTGTCGTTAGCTGGCCGCCATCGCGAGTCTTCCGTTACCCGACCGCCTGGCCGCCCCGCGGCGCTGCTTTCCGCCATACGCCGGCGATGAAGCCGGCGTATTTCGAGAGCACCCAGAATGCAGACCAGCCAAGGGCGAGGAAGACCGGTCCGAGCGCCATGATGAGCAGCGGCGGCAAATCCGCCGTCTGCACATGCGGAAGGTGCACACCCATGGCTTCGATGGCGCCGATCACGATGAGCATGACGCCGGAGAGCGCAAAGCCAAGGCCGACCGAGCCGAGCGCGAAGACGACGACGAAGGTCGCAATGCCGCCGGCGGCGAGAAGTCCCAGCAATTGCAGGAAACGGCCAAGGCCCGCGCCGCGCGATCCGGAGGGTTTGTCCATCAGCAGTTCGACGGCGTAGGCGCGCGCCAGCGCTTCCGGAGGGCCGAAGGAGTCGAGTATCGCGTCGATGGGTTTTCCATAGTCGATCGCTTCGGCGATGTGGCTGCGCAGATCGCGGGCGATGTCGGCCCATTCCTTGAGGCCGTGCTTGCGCAGCGTCGCTTCGAACTGGCTCATGTAAGCGCGCACGCGCGGATGCTCTTCGGTCATGACGCAACTCCTTCGTTCAGGCAGCGCGCGACCGCGTCCGCCATGTCCGTCCATTCGAGTTCGAGGGTTTCAAGACGCGCGCGCCCAATGCGTGTGAGCCGGAAATACTGGCGCGGCGGGCCGGTGGGAGAGTCCACCGCGAACGTCTCGAGATGGCGATCGGTCTTCAGCCGTCGCAGCAGCGGGTAGATGGTGTTTTCGCCCGCTGCGAGCGGCCCGAAGCGTTCCAGGGTGGTGACGATCTCGTATCCGTAGCTTTCGCGCGTCCTGAGAAGGCTGAGGACGCAAAGCTCCAGCACCCCTCGGCGCAGCTGCGATGTCCAGTCGCTGGTTGGATGTTCCGGCACTTCGGCCTCTTCGTGTCTGCACCGCCGGCGACGATCGCTAGTGTGTAGCGCAAGGTAGCAGCTAGTGTGCAAAACACAATAGCTATTTTCGAGAGGGCGTTTGCCCCCCAAAACGCGCTTACTCGACGCGGTAAAGCGTCAGTTTATTGCGATCGCCTTCGTTGTGGTTGAAGCCTTCGACGACGCCGAGTTCGACGGGCTTCAGGCCTTCTGCATTCGCCGCAGCGAGAAACGCTTCGCGCTTGGGTTCGCCGACAAGGCCGATGGCGCAGGCGCGGTCGGTGGCGAAGTGTGCTGTGAACTCTTCAGCCGTCCGCGCGAGCACGGTCTGCGATCCGTTCAGGAAGACGAGGCTCGGCTCGTGGAATTCCAGCAGAGCCAGTTTCGATGTCGGGCAGGGCGCGGTGCGCTGCGCGAGCGCCATCACGCGCGGCGACATGAACACCTGATCCATCTGCGGCAGCGTCAGGCCGAAATTGTTCACCCACGTCAGCAGCGCCGTCGCCATCATGACCGCGACACCCGCCCGCGAACGCCCCTGCGCCACGAGCGCCAGCGTGATCGCGCAGCCCAACAGCGCAACGCCGCCGAGCAGCAACGGCAGGAACGCCGCGTCCTGCTGCAGTTCAAGACGCAGCGCGGGCACGCCGATCGTGAGCACCAGTGCGAACACGAGCCAGAAGAACGCAGCGACCGCAAGCAGGCGCGGACGCCCGAACCATTTCGCATCGCCCGCCTGCTGGACTGCGGCCGCGCTCAGCATCGCAAACGCGGGGAGCAACGGCAGCGTGTAGTGCGGCAGCTTGGTGCCGGAGAGTTCGAAGACGATCCACGCCGGCACGATCCATGCGATGGCGAAGCGCACGGCGGGCGTGCGCCGCTGGATCCATGCGTAAGGAATGGCGAGCCAGCCGAAGAGGCTGCCGGGCCAGAACATGCCGGTGAACAGGAGCGCGTGATAGCCGATCGGTCCGCCATGCTTCTGGTGCGTGCCCGCGATCTTGCCGGCGACGCTGTACCCCAGCGCCGTGCGGAAGAAGGCGCCGTCCGTGGCCATGCCGATGGCGATGTACCAGGGCGCGGCGACCAGCAGCATCAGCGGCACGCCCCACAAGGGCCTAAGCAAGCCGAGCCACTTTACACGCCGTTCCAGCGCGATGAGCCCGAGGATCGTCCCGCCGGTGACGAGCACCATCACGGGGCCCTTGAGCAGGATACCGAAGCCGAGCGCGCTCCAGAACAGCGCCGCCCACCAGGGCGAGAGCTTCTCCGAACGCTCCCGCGCCATGAAAGCGCGCGCCAGTGCGGCCTGTGCGAGCAACGTCACGGCGCAGAGCGTGGAATCGATCTTCGCGATGCGCGCTTCGACGCTGAAGATGAGACACGTACCCATCAACGCGGCGGCGATGCGACCGGCTTCCCTGCCGAACAGCAGCCCGCCGATCCACCATGTCAGGAAAACAGTGGCGATCGCGGAGAGCCACGACGGCACGCGGTGCGGCCAGATCGCGCGCACGTCCTTGTCCCCGAGCGTCTGCACGGAGATCGATTGCAGCCAGTAGATGCCCGCCGGTTGCAGATGGCGCGGCACATCGAGGAAGCGGATGTCGACATAATCGCCGGTTTCCACCATCTGGCGCGTCGCCTGCGCGAAACGCGCCTCGTCGCGGTCGATCGGCGGGATCGACATTTGCCCCGGCAGCACGATGGCGAGCGTCATCAGCAGCGCGAAGAGCGCCGCTCCCGTGCGGTCGCGCAGGGCGTCCGCGAACCGTTCGAAGAAACTCACGCGCGCTCCACGCCGGCCGGCGCCCGGGTGCGCGCGCGCAGCCAGACGACGCCGATGATGTCCACGACGCCGACCAGCGCGCGACCGATGTTGGAATATTTCGACACCCCCGCCGTGCGCGGCCGGTGGTTGACCTCGTGCAGGATCAGCGGGTGGCCGTACGTCTTGAACAGCGCGGGCAGGAAGCGGTGTTGGCCTTCGAAGACCGGCAGGATCAGGAACGCGTCGCGCTCGAAGAGTTTCAGGCCGCAGCCGGTGTCGGGGCAGCCGTCGTTGAGGATCGCCTGGCGTATGCCGTTGGCGATGCGCGTGGCGACAAGGCGCGAGACGGGGTCGTTGCGGCGGCGACGCACGCCCGCGACCAGCGGCGACCCGCCAGCTTCCGTGGCGAGCTTCAGCATCTTGGCGACGTCGACCGGATCGTTCTGGCCGTCGCCGTCCATCGTGCCGATCCAGCGTCCGCGCGCGGCGACCACGCCGGTCCGCACGGCCTGCGATTTACCGCAGCGTTTCTTGTGCTTGATGACGACGATCCGGGGGTCACCGATGGCCTTGAGATTGGCGACCGTGGCGTCGGTGGAGCCGTCATCGACGAACACCACCTCAAACGCCGGCCCGCCCTCCAGCGCTGAAAGCGTCTCCCGGGCGACGGCGGCGGCGTTCTCTTCCTCGTTGAAGACCGCGATCACGACCGACAGGGTCGGCTGCGCGGCGGAATCAGGGGTGGCGGCGGCTTCGCTCATGGAGGCGGGCGCATAGCACACGAGGGGCGCCCCGTCGCTAGAGGCGCGGCGCGTCAAGGTTGACGCAGCCGGCCATCGGCGGCAGGACTCGCGCGTCGATCCACGCCAGCCGAGGGAGGCCTGATCATGACAGAGATTGTTTTCGCGGCTTCCCGCCGCGCCGAGGGCGTGCGCCGGTCGTGACCGCGCGTTCCGCCGGCGCATCCGAAGTTCTGCTGGTGGACGATACCCATGATCACTGAATTTGGCTGGAGCGATGCGCTCCGGACCGCCTTTGCGCCGTTCGAAGCGCAAGGCTGCATACCCGCCCGTGTGACCGCGCAGCATCGCGGCCTGTGGCGGCTCATAACGGATGGCGGCGAACTGAACGGGCGCCTGACCGGGCGCTTCACCTCGGCCGCGGCGCCCGGGGAGCATCCCGTTGTCGGCGACTGGCTGGCGGCGACGCTCGAGGGCAGTCCGCCCGAGGCGCACATCCACGCGCTCCTGCCGCGCCGGACCCTCTTCGCGCGGCGCGCCGCCGGGGACCGGGGCGGGGCGCAGAACGTGGCGGCGAACGTGGACGTGGCGTTCCTGGTCGCTGCGCTCAACGCCGATCTGAACCTGCGGCGCCTGGAACGCTATCTCGTCGCCACGCGCGACAGCGGCGCCGAGCCCGTCATCGTGCTGACCAAGGCCGACCTGCTCGACGATCCGGATGCGGCGGCGGCGGAGGTCGTGGCGATCGCGGGCGGCGCGGCGGTGGTCGCGCTCTCGGCGAAGACAGGGGTGGGACTGTCGGCGCTCGCGGCGTGGCTTCAGCCCGGCGTCACGGTGGCGCTGCTGGGCAGCTCAGGCGCGGGCAAATCCACGCTGCTCAATGCGCTCGCGGGGACCGCGCTGATGGACACCGGCGACATCCGCGAGAGCGACGCGCGCGGCCGCCACACGACCACGCACCGCGAACTCTTCCGTCTGCCGAGCGGGGCGCTGCTGGTGGACACGCCCGGCATGCGTGAGCTGGGTCTGCTCGCGGTTGACGATGCGCTCGATGCGAGCTTCGACGATGTCACGGCGTTGATGGGGATGTGCCGCTTCAGCAACTGCACGCACGGCGCCGAACCGGGCTGCGCCATTCAGGACGCCATCGCCGACAAGACGTTGAGCGGGGATCGTTGGCAGGCCTATCTCAAGCTGCAGCGCGAACTCGCCTTCGCCGCGCGCAAGGACGATCCCGCCATCGAGGCGACGGAACGCGCGAAGTGGAAGCAGATCCACAAGGGCCAGCGGGCGAAATACAAGCACCGCGCGCGCAATCAGGAAGAATAACGCGCGCTATTTGTGCTTCTTGCCTTCGGCGGGGCGACGTTTCGGCGGGCCTTTGCCGTCGAAGGTCTTGGTCTTGGCCTTGTGCGCGCTGCGGGGCTTGGCCTTGAGGATGGGCTCCGCAGGCGCGGGCTTGCCGAACGCACGCGCACGCCGGTCGGCGCGATTTTCCGGGCGCGGTTCGCGTTCTTCGCGGGGTTCGGTTCTGGGCTCCATTCTGGGCTCCGGCCGTGGCTCCCTCCGCTCCGCACGCGGTTCGGGACGGCCTTCGGGACGCCACTCTTCGCGACGCGGCGGCGGCGCGCGGCACGGTGCGCGTGATTGCGCTGCGGGCGCGCCGTCGAGCGCGGTGGCGACGATGTTCTTTTCCACCAGGCCATCGGGGCCGATGGCGTCGAAGAACGCACGCGCGCCATTCGGCGTGAATTCGACGTGCGTTTCGCGGTCGTGGATGCGGATGGCGCCGAGGTCGGCCTTGGTGAGATTGGCGATGCGGCAGATCATCGGGATGAGCCAGCGCGGCTCGGCGGCCTGCGCGCGGCCCACCGACAGCGACACCCAGACGCCGTCGGCGAAGTCGTCGCGCGACTTCCGTTCGGTGCGTTCCGCGCGTTGCGCGGTTTCGGGCGGCGCGGGTGCGATTTCCTCGGGCGCCGCTTTGCCCTTGCGATAGAGGCGCACGAAGGCCGCCGCGATCTGCTCGGGGCCATGCTTTTCCAGCACGGCCTTCACGATGGCTTCTTCGGTTTCGAGCGCGGGTTCGCTCAGGATCGGATCGGCGAGCAGGCGCTTGTCGTCGCGCTTTCTCACGTCTTCCGGCGAGGGCGGTTCGCCCCAGCGCGCTTCGATCTTGGCGTCGCGCAGCAGGCGTTCGGCCTGACGACGCGCGGGATGTGGCACGATGAGAACGCTCACGCCTTTTCGTCCCGCACGACCCGTGCGGCCGCTGCGGTGGACGAGACCTTCGACGTTCTTCGGCAGGTCGGCGTGGATGACGAGTTCGAGGTCCGGCAGGTCGATGCCGCGTGCCGCGACGTCGGTGGCCACGCACACCTGCGCGCGGTGATCGCGCAGCGCCTGCAGCGCGTGCGTGCGTTCCGCCTGGCTGAGCTCGCCCGAGAGCGCCACGACATTGTAGCCGCGATTGGTGAGACGGCTGGTCAGGCGCGTGACGGCGGCGCGGGTGGCGCAGAAGACGAGCGCGTTCGTCGCGTCGTGATAGCGCAGGAGGTTGAACACCGCGTTCTCGGTCTCGTGCCGCGCGGCGACGACGGCGCGGTACTCGATGTCGATATGCTGGCTTTCCTTGCTCACCGTGTTCACGCGTTGCGCGTCGCGCTGGTACTTGCGGGCAAGCGCCTCCATCGCCTTCGGCATGGTCGCGGAGAACATCAGCGTGCGACGTTCGGCGGGCGAGGCGTCGAGGATGTGTTCGAGTTCTTCGCGGAAGCCGAGGTTGAGCATCTCGTCGGCTTCGTCGAGGACGACGGCCTTGAGATCGCGCATCACCAGCGCGCCGCGCCGGATGTGATCGACGAGACGCCCCGGCGTGCCGACGACGATGTGGCAGCCCGCTTCCAGCGCACGGCGTTCGTCACGGGCATCCATGCCGCCGACGCATGAGACAACGCGCCCGCCTGCGACCGCAAACAGCCATTCCAGTTCGCGTTTCACCTGCAGGGCGAGTTCGCGCGTCGGCGCGATCACGAGCGCCAGCGGCGCGGGCGAACGCTCGAAGGTGCCGCGCCCCTGCAGCAGCGCCTCCGCCATGGCCAGCCCGAATGCCACCGTCTTGCCGGAGCCGGTCTGCGCGGAAACGATGAGATCGACGCCCTGCAGTTCAGACGCGATCACCGCCTCCTGGACGGGCGTCAGCGCCTCGTAACCACGCGCGGCGAGCGCCTGCGCAAGCGCAGGAAGGACGGAATCGGGAAGGGACATGGGATGCGTTTCTTTCAGGTCGGGAGCGCGTTCAGGCGGTCGGGACCGGGGTAACGCATTGGGTGCATAGCCCATCCGGGGGCAAAAGGCGATGCGGCGCTTGCGCCCCGGTAGGGTGGATTACATCACCCCCGCCTGCACCCACGCCTCTTTCGGCCAACGGTTGTGCACCCAGAACCATTGCTCCGGTGCTTCGCGGATGCGCGCTTCCATGAAGGCGTTGATGCGGCGGATGCTGGCGGGCAGCGCGATCTCGTCGGGTTGATCGGCGTCGATGGGGAGGGGTTCGTGGACGACGGCGTGGAAGCGCGCGCCGTCGCGTTTCACGCTCATCGGTTGCAGCAGCGCGTTGAAGCGGCGCGCGAGGCGCGTCGGCCCGTCGGCGGTCATGCAGTCATAGCCGAAGAACGGCGCGCGGATTCCCTCGTTGTATTTCTGGTCGTTCATCAGCGCGATGGACCAGCCCTTCTTCAGCGCGCGGATGAGCCCCACGCCGCCTTCGACGCCTTTCGCCGACTGCAGCTTCGCGCCGTAGTTCGCGCGGATGGCCATGATGCGCGCATCGATCAGCGGATTGTTCGCGGGACGGTAGGTCATCTGGCAGGGCGTGGGCCGCTGCGCGATGGCGATGGGCATCAGCTCCCAGTTGGCGAAATGCCCGGAGATGAACACCGCGCCCTTGCCGCTCTCGCGGATGGCGTCGAGACGTTCGGCATTTTCCACGGTGATGCGGCTGTCGGGGCGATAGGCGTCGATCTCCGGCAGATGCGGCATCTCCGCGACCGTGCGGCCGATGCCGGCCCACATCGCCTTCGCCACATCGGCGCGCCACGCTTCGCTTTCATTGGGAAACGCCAGGCGCAGATTGCGCAGCGCCGTGCGGTGCGCGGTCGTCAGCGGCCCCAGTCGCACCAGCCAGTCGGCGCCCGCCGCGGACGCCTTGTCGATCGGCATGCGTCCGAAATGGCGCATGTAGGCCGCGAACCCGAAGTCCTCGAGGCGGTGGATGAGGGTGACGTCGGTCGGCGCGGCCATGGGTTACACTTAGGCGCGTTCGGCCGCTTTCGCGACGGCGTGCTTGAGCAGGGCGACAAGCGCGGCGGGATCGGCGAAGCGGGCGGTGACGGGCAGCGTCGCGATATCGGCGCGGGCGGCGGCGGGCAGGCGGACGAAATCCTTTTCCGTGGTGATGAGGCGCGCGCCGTGGGCGCTCGCGTGCGCGCGCAGGCGGCGGAGATCGGCCTCGGTGTAGGGATGGTGATCGGCGAAGGAGATGGCGTCCGCAAGCGTGGCGCCGAGGCCGGTGAGCGTGTCGTAGAACTTCTGCGGTCGCCCGATGCCCGCAAACGCCACCAGTGGGCCTGAAGGCGCCTCTCCAGCCGGCGCGAGCGTCGCGTGCAGCACGGGGCCGCGAAACGTCGAAAGCGCGCGGGCGAGCGGCGTGTCTTCGTCATGCGGCGCTTCTGCGCCGGACTGCATGAGGATCACCGCGTCGGCGCGTGCGAACCCTGCCGCCAGCGGTTCGCGCAGCGGCCCGGCCGGGACCACGCGCCCGTTCCCCGCGCCAGCCGACGCATCGAACACGAGCAAAGAGATATCCTTCGCCAGCGCCGGGTTCTGGAAACCGTCGTCCATGACGATCGCCTTCACCCCGTGACCGACCATCGCGCGCGCGCCCGCGAGGCGATCGCGCGCGATCCAGGCGGCGCCGTCGCGCGCGTGCAGCAGCGGTTCGTCGCCCACATCGGCGGCGGTGTGCTGTGCGGCGTCGACCTTGAGCGGTCCTGCGAGGCGTCCGCCGTGGCCGCGCGAGAGTGTTGCAGCCGCAATGCCGTCAGTTGCGAGCGCCGCGCGGATCGCACGGACCACCGGCGTTTTTCCTGTGCCGCCGACAGGGAGATTGCCGACGCAGATCACGGTCGCGGCAACATATTCCGGCGTTGTGTTGCGAATT
The DNA here is from genome assembly GCA_034440275.1 of Alphaproteobacteria bacterium. GTDB lineage: Bacteria > Pseudomonadota > Alphaproteobacteria > Caulobacterales > Aquidulcibacteraceae > VFBF01. The sequence continues at coordinate 21,750 of JAWXBS010000064.1, read as the reverse complement.
TTCGTCGCCGTCACTGCGCCGTAGATCCACGACAGCGGCTGCGCCAGCATCTGCAAGACAGGCGCGCTTTCGCGGCCCTCCGCGCCGTACCAGAATCTAGGCGGCTGCATGGGCGGGCGCCGGCAAGAGCGCTTCCAGCGCGTGAATGGTGCGTTCGAGCGATGCGCCGCCGCGCGAGGTCACGTCCGTGGCGGCGGCGAGCAAGGCGTGACGCTCGGGCTCGTGGCGCCACAGGTGCAGCACCATCTGCGCGATGGCGTCGGCGTCGGTGACCTGCACCGCGCCGCGCGCGGCGAGGAGATCGGCGAAGGTGTCGGCGAAACTCTCGACATAAGGGCCGGTGAGGATGGCGCTGTCGAGCTTGGCGGGCTCGACGGGATTGTGGCCCTTCAGTTCCGGCAGCAGGCTACCCGCCACGAGCGATACCGGCGAAAGCGCGTAGAAGAGGCCAAGCTCGCCGATGGTGTCGGCGATGAAGACGGGCGCGTCGCCGATCCTGTCGCTGGTCGAACGGCGCGGCGCGTTTCCCGCGAGCTTCGCAATCGCCTCGCCGCGCTCGGGATGGCGTGGCGCGATGATGAGCAGAGCTTCGGGAAAAGCGGCGCGGATCTGTTCGTGCGCGGCGAGCACGATTTCGTCTTCGCCCAAATGTGTGCTGGCGGCGAGCCACACGGGGCGATTGCCGATGTCGGCGCGCGCGGCGGCAAGCGAAGCGGGATCATAGGCCGGCGGCGGCGCGGCGAGCTTGAGATTGCCGGGCGACTCAACGACGCGGCCGGTCAGCCGGCTGACTCCGGCGGCGGTGCGCGGGTCGGCGGCGAGGATCACGGAAAAGCGGTCGAGCAAGTGGCGCGCGGTTTGCGGCGTGCGCGTCCACGAGGCGAGGCTGCGCGGGCTGATGCGCGCGTTGACGAGGGCGAGCTTCGCGCCGCTGCGCGCGGTTTCCTCGATGAGGTTAGGCCAGATGTCGCTTTCGGCGAACACGGCGATGTCGGGGCTCCAGTGCGCGAGGAAGCGTTGCGCGACGACGACGCGATCGAGCGGCACATACTGGTGGATCGCGCGCGTCAGCGGTTTCGCGAAGAGGCCTGCGGACGTGCGCGTGCCCGAGGTGAAAAGAAACGAGAGATCCGGCCGCCGTGCCGCGAGCGCCGCATGCACCTGCATCAGCACCCGCGTCTCGCCGACGCTCGCGCCGTGCAGCCAGACGAGCGTTCCTGCAGGGCGCTTCGCGTTCGTGCGACCGAAGCGCTCCTCGAGACGCGCGCTGTCTTCCTTGCCGTTGCGCGCGCGCCAACGCAGCAGCGGTCCCGTCAGCGGCGCCGCGATCGCGGTGACCGCGCGATAGAGGTTCATGGAGAAAGGCAAGGTCATGCCGCCGGCGCGCTCACGAGATCGTCGTCGACGACAGGATCGGCTGGTTCGATGAGTGGCGCGCCTGCGAGACGATCGGCCTCGTGCGCCACGCGGGTGAGTTCGTTTTCGAGTGCGAGGCGCGCGACTTCCATCGCTGCATCATCGGCGTCGCGCGGCACGGCCAGCAGATCGCTCCACACATATGCACCGCGTCCGAACGGGAGCGGCAGGATGAAGTTGTCCCAGGAGTCGAACACCTTGCGCGCGCGCGTCGACCAGCCGAGGCAGATCAGCGACGCCCCGGAAAGGCGCGCCAACTGGATCACGCCGGGCTGCACGCGCATGCGCGGTCCCTTGGGACCGTCCGGGGTGATGGCGACGCTGCCGCCGGCGCGCAACGTCTTGACCATCGTGCGCAGCGCTTCGGCGCCGCCCTTGCGCTTGTGCGCCTTGTCCGTCGAGCCGCGCACCACATCGAGGCCGACCATCATGCACGCCTGCGCGATGGCCTCGCCTTCCTTCGACTGCGAGATCAGCATCAGCGTGCGCGGCGCGCCTTCGCTTTGTCGCCATCCCACATGCGACTGCATGATGCGCCCGTGCCAGTAGCACACGATCAGCGGTTTGCCGTCGGTCCACACCCTGCGCGCGCCGGCTTCGTTCACCCGCGTCCACCGCGTCGTCCAGCCGCAAAACAGCATGTAGGCCCCGACGATGCGGCCCACGGTCCTGTGGATGAAGGATGACTTGGTCAGGCTGCTCATGAAGGGGTGATGGGCTTCGGGGATGCGCCGCCCTGTTGTCGGGACGCGAAGGCCCTTATATGCGGGCGCAGCGACCGGGCGCCAGCCGTGGGCGCGCCTCATTCCCCCGACAATGACAGTCTGAATCCCTTGGCCAGCGTCCCCCAGTTTCCTGACAGCCGCTTCGATCTCGGCTCGCCTGAGGGGCGCAAGCGTGCGCGCCATGATCTCATGTGGGTGGATCACGGCTTCCTGCGGGTGATGTTCCAGAACTTCCACTGGATTTCGCCGGAAATGGCGCGCGCCAATCAGCCGTCTCCTGAACACGTCGAGCGCTACGCGGCGATGGGCTTCAAGACCATCGTCAACCTGCGCGGCGTCAACGACAGCGGCCAGTACCACCTCGAACGTGAGGCCTGCCTCAAGCACGGCATCGCTCTGGTCGATTTCCCTGTGCGCTCGCGCGACGTGCCGACGGTGGAGCAGATCTTCCGCGCGAAAGAGATATTCGAGACGATCGCGTATCCGACGCTGATGCACTGCAAATCCGGCGCGGACCGGGCGGGGCTCATGGCGGTGCTCTACAAGCATTTCCGCCTCGGCATGCCGATCGCGGAAGCGTTGGAGCAGCTTTCGCTGAAGTACCTGCACGTGCGGCAAGGCAAGACGGGCATGATCGATTTCTTCTTCGACGCCTATCTCGCGGACAACGCAAAGGAGCCCATCACGTTCGAGCAATGGGTGCGGGAGAAGTACGACTACAAGACCCAGCGCGAGAAATTCCTCGGCTCATGGTGGGCCAATATTCTCGTCGACAAGATCCTGCGTCGCGAGTGACGTGCTACGGCGCGTCGCAGCGATACGTCAGCGCGGCGTCGGCGCAGAAGTCTGGCCATTCGCCGCTGTCGCGCCACGCCGTGTAAAGGCCGCTGGTTTTCATCAGGTCGAGATAGCGACGGTCGCGGCGCAGCGGCGCTAGCGCGGGCGCGGCGGCGAGATCGGCGCGGAAGAGCGCGACAGGGCCTTCATAGACGGTGTCGGGGGAGAGCGTCGCGCCCCTGCCCACAGGCGTGAATTTTCGCGCTTCTCTGGCCACCTCGAAAGCGTTTTCGTTGCGACCCATGAGCGCCAGCGCGAAGATGGCGTCCTCCGCGCGCGCGGGACTTTCCTTCGCGAGCTGCCGCCAAAGTCCGACGGGGTCTTCGCCTGCACTGCGGCCGCGCATCGCATTGATCAGCGCCGTAAAGCGCTCGACGGCGGCGGCGCCTACCGAAGCGGGGCGCGCGGACGGCGCAAGCAGCGCAAGTGCATCCCCGTAGCGGCGGTCGAAGATGTTGAAGAGCAGCCGGGTGTTCCAGCTCGTGTTCGGCGCGATCTCGCTCGCGCGCGCAAGCAGGCCGCGGGCGCGACCGGAGTCGCCTTGCGCCTCCATCGTCCAGATCAAGAGTATCTGGGGATCGAGAGGGTCGAGCGTGCGGGCGCGCTCGAGATCAGCGCGCGCGCGTTCGAGATACCCCATGTCGGACAGGACCCGCGCCCGCGCCCGCAGGACGACCGCGTCGCCCGGCGCGATCTCCACGGCGCGGTCCATGAGGCGCCGCTGCGCCCGCCAGTCTCCCGGAGTCTGCAGGCCGGCCAGCACGGCCAGCGCATACGCGTCGCGTGGTTCGAGTTCGAGCGCGCGCTCGGCAGATGCGCGCGCCGCGCGGGCGAGGCCGACGGCGGCGCGGTGGTCGGGCGTCTCGTCGAGACGTACCTGGTCGGCGCGGATGAGTTGCGCACCCGCGAGTTCGGACCATGCTTTGGCGAAGTCGGGCGCCCGCGCCACGGCCTGCTGCAGGAGTCCGATGGCCGCTTCGACCTCCTCGGCCCCACGGGTAAGGCGTGCGGCGCGGCCCTGCAGATAGAGATCGAACACATCAGGCGCGACTTGCGCCGTCGCCTGTGCGCTCGTCTGGCGCATGCGGCCGGTCGCGCCGGTCACGACCTCGCCGGCGATTTCTTCCTGAAGTGCAAAAGCCGAGGCTGCATCGCGTTCGAAGCGCTTGGCCCACACCACGTTGCGACGGCGTGTGTCGACGAGGTGGGCGTCCACGCGGAGCTTGTCGCCGTCCATGCGCACGACGCCGTCGACAATATAGCGCGCGCCGAGCTTGCGCGCGGCTTCGGAGTCGCTGTCGGCGGAAACGCCGAAGCTCGACGCCCGCGCTGCGACGCGCACGTCGGGCGTCTGCGCGAGGTCCATGATGATCTCGTCGGCGAGACCGATGGCGATGCGTTCGGCCTTCTCGCCGTCTGGCGCATCGAACGCCATCACAGCGATCAGCGGATCGGACGGTTCACGCGATGCGATCGCCCAGCCGCCGAGCGCCACGACCGCCAGCGCGCCCGCCGCCATCGCCGCGCGCCAGGGTCTGCGCACCATCAGGCGCAAACGCCCCACAGGCCCCAGATTTCCCGAGAGCGCATAGACCGGCACGCTCGCATTCATCTTTTCCAGCAGGATCGGTCCCTTGCCGACGAAGAGACGCTTCAGTCGCGCCGACAGCGGCGACACCATCGCATCCGACGCCACAAGACCGCGCGGCATGGCGAGCGCGCGCAACCGCGCGGCGACGTTCACGCCGTGACCGAGCAGATCGTCGTTGTCGAGCACGGTGACTTCGCCGAGGTGGGCGCCGATGCGCACCGCCGTCGTCTCGCGCAGGCGACGCAGAATGAGGATGGCGCAGGCCATCGCATCGCGCGCGGTGGTGAACTCGGCCATGAAGCCGTCGCCGGCGGTGTTGAACACGCGCCCGCGATAATAGCGCACCGTGTGGTCGATCACCTCCGCCGTTTCGCGCACGATCGCGGCGGCGGCCGTGGAGTCGCGCTCCGACATCGCCGAGAATCCGGCGATGTCGATCGAGACGATCGCGGCGAGCTTGCGCGCGCGTTCGGCGGGCATGAGGGGCTTCTCCGCTGCGGGTGGGGGAGCGGTGTAGCACCCCCGTCGGCGGATTGTCAGCGCGGACGTTTTAGGCCGTGACGCCCGAAGCGCCGCCGTTGCGAAGCACGAGGTAGCGTTTCACGAGGCTGTCGACATAGACGGGGTTTTTCAGGCGCGTGACGTCGAGACGGCGCTCGATGAGCGCGGCCTGGCTCGTCACCGGCTGGTAGGCGATCTGCGGCGGCAGGCCAAGCGCGGTGGTGACCACTTCGCGGCCCACCGGATCGCCGAGAACCTTGTAGGCGCTATCGAGCGTGGCGGCGCGTTCCTTGAAGGCAAGCGCGTAGGAAACGCCGGGCGCAGAGGTCTCCAGCGATTCCCGCCAGAGCGCCTGCGCGTAGCCTTCCTTGATCTCGGCGATCGACTCCGGCTTTCTCAGCACATCCAGACCACTGTAATGGAAGTCGTACGCCATCGCCGTTTCGTACCACGCGCCGCGCGTTGCGCCCATGCGGGCCGCGAGCGAAGTCTCGTCGAGATAGTCGGAGTCCAGCGTGCGCGTGACGAGCACGCGGTTGGCGGCCTGATCGCCCAGACCGTTGGCGGTGAGGAAGACTTTCATCGCCGTCGGATTCTTGAAGAAGTCTTCGACACTCTTGGCGTTCGCGAGCGCCTTGTCGAAGGCGGCGAGTTCCTTCTTGACCTGAGGCTCCTTGGCCTTCGCAGCGACGTACTTGGCGCTGTTTTTTTCCGCATCCTTGAGCGTGCTCAGCGGATCGCGCGTGGCGGTCGTGCTCGACGATACACCGCCTGACAGAGTCGCCAGCAGCGAGGAGCCGGTGGTCGAGCCGGAGAACAGCATCGAGGCTATGGCTGGCGTGATCTTCATGGCCCGCCACTATCGCAACATGTCGTTAAGAAATCGCTCGCGCGCGTCTAGGCTTGGAGTTGCAGGCGGGCGAGGCGGGCATAGGCGCCGTCCTTGGCCATCAGCGTGTCGTGGTCGCCGGTCTCGACGATGCGTCCCTTGTCCATGACGAGGATGCGGTCGGCGGCGCGCACGGTGGCGAGCCGGTGGGCGATGACGAGGGTCGTGCGGCCCTTGGAGAGCCGCGCCAGCGCATCCTGCACGCGGGCTTCGCTTTCGGCGTCGAGGGCGCTCGTGGCTTCGTCCAGCAGCAGGATCGGCGCATCGCGCAAGAAGGCGCGGGCGAGCGCGATGCGCTGGCGTTCGCCGCCGGAAAGGGATGCGCCGCGTTCGCCGACGCGCGTCTCATATCCCTGCGGCTGCGCGAGGATGAAATCGTGCGCGGCGGCGGCTTTCGCTGCGGCTTCGATCTCGTCGAAGGACGCGCCGGGATTGCCGAAGGCGATATTGGCGCGGATCGTGTCGTCGAAGAGCGTGGTGTCCTGGCTGACCAGCGCGATGGACCGGCGCAGCGAGGCGAGCGTAACATCGCGCACATCGACGCCATCGACGGTGACGCGGCCGGCTGTGGCGTCATAGAGGCGCGGCAGCAAGTTGAAGACGGTGGACTTGCCCGCGCCGGAGGCGCCGACGAGCGCCACGGTTTCGCCGGGCGCCACGGCGAAGCTCACTCCTTCGATGGCGTTGTCGCCTTCATAGGCGAACGTCACGTTCTCGAAGGCCACGCGGCCTTCGCGCGTCGACAGGGGCTTTGCATCGGCGCAGTCGGTGACCGCCTCTTTCTCATCGAGCAGCGCATACACGCGGCCCAAGGCGGCGATGCCTTCGTTGAAGAGCGTGTTGAAGGTGCCAAGACTTCGTGCGGACGGCGATGCGATGCCGACAGCTGCGATCATGGCGAGGAGATCCTTGACCTCCATGGCTCCGTCGACAATCCGCATACCGGCGACGGACAGCACAACAGCGAGCGCGATTCCGCCAAGAACTTCCATCAGAGGCTCGACGCGAGCGCGGTTGTAAACGATCTTCATGTTTACTCGTCGGCGTTCTTCAAATGCCTCATTCGCGCGACTCTCTTCGTGCGTCTCAAGCCCATAGGTCTTCACAAAGCGCGGGCTTGAGAACGATTCCGACAGGAGACTCGTAAGACGCCCCATCAAAAGTTGAGCGCTTTCGGTCTGTCTGCGTGCACGTTTGGCGATCGCAGACAGTGGCGGCCCGGCGAACAAGAAAATCGCGATGACCAGGAGCGCGACGACCCAGTCGAGCCAGAGCATCGACAGGAGTGTTCCCAGCAGCGTGAGGCTGTCGCGAACGACGACCTGAAACGAACGGATCAGACCTTCGGCGATCACATTGACGTCGTTGGTCAGTCTCGAGACTGACTGCCCCGACCTCTCTCTTTGAGAACGCGCGAAATCCGCGCGTACAAGCTTGGAAAACATCGCGCCTTGCAGGTCGCGAAGCACCTTGTGGCCGAGACCTTGGCTCAGCACCGCCTGCGCCCAAATTGCTCCAGCCCGCGCTAGTGTCGCTGCGAGAAAAGCAATCGGCGCCCAAGTGATCACACTGGTATCAGCTGCCTGCAAGCGGCCGATGGTCTCGCGAAAAATGAAGGTGTAGCCGACGCCAATCGCGGCGACCGCAGCCAGCACTGGAGTCAGCGCGAGTAGATCGCCTCCATAGCGATGAAGGTGGTCTTTCCAGAGTCGTCCGAGTAGATGACCGGCCTTTCCGTCGGCAGTCATGCGCGGTCAGTGCTCATGCGTCTGGCCCGTTTCCGGGTCGAAGAGGCGGTGGGCGTGCAGGATGAAGTAGCGCATGCGTGCGTTGTCGACAGTGCGTTGCGCGGCGCCCTTCCAGGCGTCGTAGGCGGCCTTGTAGTTCGGGAAGGCGCCGACGAAATGGATGGCCGAGAGGTCGGCGAACTCGTAGGAGCTCAGCGCCTTCAGTTCGCCGCCGATCACGATGTGCAGCAGCTGGGGGTTGGCTTCGGTCATGCGGGTCGCTCCGAGAACCTGGATGGGTGAGGCGCGATCTTCACACGTTCGATCAACGAAGGGTGAAGGCGGGGGCCCGAGGCGATCACGCCCGGCGCGCGCGGATCGGGATTGTTGAAGGTGATCTCGCCGTCCCACGGGTCGCTGACGCGCCCGCCCGCCTCGCGCACGATGACGGTGGCGGCGGCGATGTCCCACTCGCTTTTCCAGCCGAGCGCGACGGTGGCGTCGTGCGCGCCGCTGGCGACGAGCGCGAGGCGATAGGCGACGGCGTTCTTGTGGATGATCTCCATCGGCGGCCAAGGCGTCGGCCAGCGCGGATTTCTGAACACGTCCTCCGGACCGATCATGCGCGACCCTTCGACCTCGGATGCGGTGCTGACGGTAATGGCTGCGCCGTTTAGCGTCGCGCCGTGGCCGTCCACGGCTTCGTAGAGTTCTTCGGTGATCGGATTGTAGATCACGCCGGCCACCGGCTTGCCGTCTTCGACGATGGCGATGGCGGTGACGAAGTCGGGCTTCTTCTTGATGAAGGCGCGGGTGCCGTCGATGGGATCGACGACGAAGACGCGGCGCTTCGAGAGACGGTCCGCGTTGTCGGCGGTTTCCTCCGAAAGCCACGCGAAGTCGGGACGCGCCGTGCGTAGGCGCTCCTTCAGCATCGCGTCGACGGCGAGGTCGATGGCCGTCACGGGTCCGGCGGCGCCCTTCGACCAGATCTCGTAGTCCGCGTGGAAACCGTCACGCATGATCGGTCCCGCAGCGAGCGCCGCGTCGCGCAGAAGGGCGAGGTCTTCCGATCGGTTTGGCGCGCGATCAGACACCGGCGATGGTCAGGTCGTCGATCAGCACGCTCGGCGCGTCGACACCGCCGCGGCGCTCCAGATCGGAGCCGGGGATGAGGCGCGCGAAGATGTCGATGAGATTGCCCGCGACGGTGATCTCGCTGACGGGATAGGCGCGCGCGCCGTTCTCGAACCAGAAACCCGACACGCCGACCGACCAGTCGCCGGTGTTGGCGTTGAGTGAAGGGGAGAACTTGTCGGTGATGAGCAGTCCCTTGCCGGCGTCCTTCATCAGCTCTTCGAGGCTCTTCGTGCCCGGCTGCAGCGTGACGTTGGTGCTGGAGATGCCGGGCGGACCGCCGTGGCCGAGGGTGGCGTGGCCCGTAGTCTTCAGGCCGAGTTGCCGCGCGGCGGATGCGTTGAGCAGCCATGTGGTCAGCACGCCGTCGTCGATGAGCAGGCGGCGTTGTCCTGACGCGCCTTCGCCGTCGAAGGGCCGCGAGGAAAGGCCGCGCTTGCGGAACGGATCGTCTTCGATGTTGACGCCCTTGGCGTAAACTTGTTGCCCGAGTTTTTCCTTCAGGAAGGACACCCCGCGCGCGATGGCTGCGCCTGAAATGGCGCCGAGCATCGGCGACACCATGGAGCCCGCGAGGCGGTTCTCGAAAATCACCGCCGCCTTGCAGCTTTCGATCTTGCGGGAGCCGAGGCGTGCGACCGCGCGCTCGCCGGCGGTGCGGCCGATGTCGGCTGGCTTCCGCAATTCGTTGAAGTGGCGCACGTTGTGGCCGTCCCAGTCGCGTTCTTTCTTGCCGTCGCGCTCCGCGAGCGGGGAGACGCCGATGCCGTAGGAGCTGGCGCGCGAGCCGCCGCTGAAGCCGTCGGACGTGCGCATGGTCACCGACCCCGCGCTCCACGACGCGCCGGAGCCGGAAGAGTTTGTTACGCCCGCGACGGCGAGTGCCGCGTCCTCCGCTTCCTTGGCCATCGCCTCGAGCCTGTCGGCGTCTGGGCGCGCGTCGTCATGGGTGTCGAGGTCCGGGAACGAGGTCGCGCGCTCAGACGGATCGAGCAGGCCGCACCACGGATCTTCCGGCGCGAACTTCGCCATCGCGACCACGCGCTCGGCGAGCGCCTTCAGGCCGTCAGGCGATAGATCGGACGTCGTCGCGCCCGCCTGCTTCTTGCCGATGAAGGCGCGCAGGCCGACCGAGCGCGACTCCGAACGCTCCACGCCCTCGAACTCGCCCATCCGCACATCGACGGAGAGGCTTTCGCTGACCGAGAGGCTCGCGTCGGCGGCGTCGGCGCCGGCGGTGCGGGCGTGACCGAGAAGGGATTCAAGAACGCCGTCCGGCGCGGTATCGTAGGGCATGCCCCTACATGGCCCGCGTTGGTCGGCGCGGCAACTCAGAGGAGAGAGCCCTTACAGCAACGGAGAGAGGCCAGCCCAGATCAATCCGCCGCCGATGCCGAGGAATCCGAGCCAGGTCAGCACGGTGCCCGCCAGTCTTCCGAAGGTCACGCCGCCGCTACTCGACAGGCCGAAGCCGTGCAGCACGCGACCAACGGTGAACACGCCGCCCAGTATCTGCACCGCCAGCACGGGGATCGGATCGAGGATGGCCATCAGGCCGAGGCCGACGAGGGCGGCTGGAATATATTCCGTGGCGTTGGCGTGGGCGCGCATGGCCTGCAGCACGGCCGGGTTGCCGCCGTCCCCAAGGGTGACCTTGTGCTTCTGGCGGGCCTGCACCACCCCGAAGGCTAGGAAAAACAGGATCAGCAGGTTTACGCCGGCATAGACCGACGCCCAGTCGAGTTTCGTCATCGTCATTTTCCCCGCGTCTTCGCGCTGGCCGAACTCTAGCCCCGTCCGCCGCGCGCCGCGAGAGGCGCGGACGTGTTAACGGGCGTTAGCAAAGGCCGCTGAAAAAGGTGCAGCGGGGGCGGATATTTTCGCCGTTTCGACCCTCTTTGGCCCCCGTCGAAACGGGGTGTTCACTGCGTCGCGCTAAAGGTGTCCCCACACAAAGAAATCGCCCCGGGCAACCCCCGAAAGGCGATGGGTATGGGCAAGAGATTGATGGTTCTCCCGGACCTGTTCACGCCCCTTCACGGGTCGTCGGCCGTCGCTGCGCTGCTCGCGGCGACGGTCGCGCTCGTCTGCGCGTCGGCCTTCATCAGCTTTCCGCGTTTGCTCGCCTGGCTCGCGTCGGTGACGCCTGCGCCCGCCAACGACAACGACGACAGCTTCCGCACGCCCCGTTCGCGGATCTTCGAAGTCTGAGCGCTATTTCGCCGGCGGCTTGGGCAGGGACTTGAGGTAGGCGGTCATCGCCTTGGCGTCCTCTTCATTGAAGCGATTGGGCGGCATGGGCGGCAGCGGCTGCGAGCCGTCCGGTCGCGCCCCGGTCTGCAGGAAGCTGACGAACTGCGCCTCCGTGTAGCCTGTTGGCAGGCCAGCGAGCGCCGGGGTCGTGGGCGCCCAGGGCTGGGGATGCATGGGCGCGAACACGAGCGTCGCGCCGTGGAGATCGCGCGTTTTGTCGAGCATGCCTGTCGGCAGGCGCTGCGTGTGGCAGTCGGCGCAGAGGCCGATGCTCTCCACCAGATACTTGCCGCGTTCGACCACAGCGAAGGCGTTTGGCGTATCGGCTGGGTTGCTCGATGTCGCTTGCGCGCATGCGGCGACGGCGAGCAGGGCGCACGCGCCCAGGATGCAACGGATCATGTGAGGTCTCCCCAAATCTGTTCCCACGCCAGATTAGCTTCGTGACATAACCGATCAAGACGGATCAGGGATGACACGCGATGGCATTTGGAAAATTCATCGGCATGGCGCTGGCGGCAATGGCGCTGTCGGCATGCGCGGCGTCGCCCGCGGTCCCCGCCGCAGCGCGCGAGACGACCATGGCGCAGGCCTTCGCCAAGCAGGCCGCCTATTGCGCCGCGCGCAACGACACCACGCATCCGGTGTTTCGCGGCTGCGTCGACTGGCACTCCTCGGCGCACGCGCACTACGCGCTCACCGCCTATCAGACACTGACGGGCGACGACGCCTATGATCTCCTTCTCGACGGCTCGCTGACCCCCACGGGCCTCGCCGCCGAACTGCGCGATCTCCGCGCCGACCCCGCCTTCGAGGCGCCGTACGGGCGCGCATGGTTCCTGCGCCTGTATCTCGCGCGCAAAGCGGCCGGGGGAGACGATCGCCTCGCGCCGCTCGCGACCGAAATCGCGCGCTCCATGGAAGCGATGTACCGCGCAGCGCCCGCCGATCCCAACGCGCGCGACTATCGCAGTGCGACCTTCGCGATGATCAATCTCCTCGCCTATGCGCGCGCCGAGAAGGATGCGCGCCTGGAAGCCTTCGTCGTTACCGAGACGCGCACGCGCTGGATGGCGTCGGAGGCGCAGTGCAATCTCGCCGCCGAACCGCGTGGCTTTCTCTCGACATGCCTGAGCTGGGCGTGGCTCGTGAGCGAAGTCGCGACGAAGCCGGAATTCGCGACATGGTACGCGCGTTGGAATCCAGGGATCGAAACGCTCGCGCCGCTCGATCTCGCGCCCGGCGCCAACGCCCATCTCTTCGGCAAGAACTTCTCCCGCGCATGGGGCTACGCGGCGCTCTACGGCGCGACGGGCGATGCGCGCTTTCGCGATCTCTACTGCGCGCATCTGAACGCCGGCTACGCGCAGTGGGACGCCATGAAGGACGACTACATGGCGGTGGGCCACTGGGTGGCGCAGTTTGGGATGCTGGCGCTGGAGCAGGGGTGGGCGCGCGGGATCGGGTGTAGCGCCTAGAAGCTCACTTCCAGATCGGTTTCCCCCCACCGGGCAAACCCAGGCTCCCCCATTTCTCCGTGACGCGCTGGATGATCTCCTCATCCATGCGGATCTGTTCGCCCCATTCGCGTTTCGTCTCGGGGACCCATTTGTTCGTTGCATCAAGTCCGATCTTGCCGCCGAGGCCTGACTCCGGCGACGCGAAGTCGAGATAGTCGATCGGCGCGTTCTCGATCAGTGTCACGTCGCGCACGGGGTCCATGCGCGTGCTGATCGCCCACATCACGTCCTTCCAGTCGCGCGCGTTGATGTCGTCGTCCACGACGATGATCCATTTCGTGTACATGAACTGGCGGAGGTAACTCCACGCGCCCATCATCACGCGTTTGGCGTGGCCGGGATAGGCCTTCTTCATCGACACGACCGCGATGCGATAGCTGCAGCCTTCCGGCGGCAGCCAGAAATCGACGATCTCGGGAAAGTGCTGCTTCAGCAGCGGAATGAACACCTCGTTGAGCGCCTCGCCCAGCACGCTCGGCTCGTCCGGCGGGCGGCCGGTGAACGTCGAGAGATACATCGGGTCCTTGCGCATGGTGATTGCGCTGATCCTGAACACCGGAAACTGCTCGACGGAATTGTAGTAGCCCGTGTGATCGCCGTAGGGGCCTTCGTCGCCCATCTCATCGAGCATGACGTGCCCTTCGAGCACGATCTCGGCTTCCGCCGGCACTTTCAGCGGGATCGTCTTGCACGCCACAAGCTCGACCTTGCGCCCGCGCAACAGGCCCGCAAACTGATACTCGCTCAGCGTATCCGGCACCGGCGTCACCGCCGCGAGGATCGTGCCCGGATCGGCGCCAAGCACGCAGGCCACCGGCATCGGCTCCTTCAGCTTTTCCTTCCAGCGCCGGTGGTGCTGCGCGCCGCCGCGCGCGTGCAGCCAGCGCATCAGCGTCTCGCGCTTGCCGCGTTTCTGCATCCGGTAGATGCCGAGATTGTAGTCGTCCTCCTTCTTCTCGCTCGGGCCCTTCGTCACCACCAGCGGCCAGGTGATCAGCGGCGCAGGCTCGCCCGGCCAGCACGATTGTATCGGCAGACGATCAAGATCGATCGCGTCGCCTTCGAGCACGATGTCCTGGCACGGCGCGCGCGACACCGTCTGCGGCCGCATCGCCATGACCTTCTGCGCAATCGGCAACAGATCGAGCGCGTCCTTCAGACCGCGCGGCGGCTCCGGCTGGCGCAGGAAGGCGAGCAACTCGCCCACTTCCCGCAGGTCATGCGCCGTGCGCCGCTCCTTGCCATCGAGCGTCACCGCCATCGCCACGCGCTCCACCGTGCCGAAGAGATTGGCGAGCACCGGCATCTCCGCGGGTCCGCGTTCGGTGACGGCGTTCTGGAACAGCACCGCCGGCCCTTGCGTGGCGAGCAGGCGCGTCTGGATCTCCGTCATTTCAAGGACGGTGGAGACGGGGGCGGTCACGCGCGCGAGCTGCTTCTCGGCGTCGAGCTTCTGGAGGAATTCACGGAGCGATTTGTAGGCCATGAGGCTTCATGGCCCGCGCCGGAGCGGCGGGCAATGCGCGTCGTCGCCGCGCGGCGTTCGTGCTAGGCTCGCGTGGAACAAGGAGCGCACGCATGGCCCGGCTCATCATGTGGAATCTCGTGTCGCTGGACGGCTTCTACGCCGGCCCCGGCGGCGACATCGGCTGGCACATGGACTACTGGTCCGACGACATGGCGCGCCTCTCCGACGAGCAGGGCGAGGACATCGGCGCGCTCCTGTTCGGGCGGCGCACCTATGAGATGATGGCGAGCTACTGGCCCACGTCCGAGCCGGGCGTCGTCGCCGACTACATGAACGCGCGGCCGAAGATCGTCTTTTCGCGCACGCTCGACGCGGTGACGTGGACGAACTCCGCGCTCTACCGCGACAGACCCGCCGAGCGCGTTGCGGAACTCAAATTGTCGTCGGAGAAGGACATCTATCTCTTCGGCAGCGGCGATCTCGCGGCGTCGCTTCTGCCGCACGGCCTGTTCGATGAAATCCGCCTCGGCGTCGCGCCGTTCCTGATGGGCGGGGGCTTGCGGCTGTTTCCGGAGATGGAGACGCGCCAGACGCTGCGGCTGATCGAGCAGCGGGCTTGGGACAAGGGCGTGATGTTTGTGCGCTACGCTGCGGGGTGACACAAACCCTCGGTGTGCGTCACTGAAATCGCCGAGCTGGTTCTCGCCTTCAAGTTTCTGAAGAAATTCGCGGAGTAGTTTGTAGGCCATGGAGCTACGTGAACTGCGCACGTGCTTCCTGGCAACTCCAGCAGCGCAATCCAATTGTGTTGCGTGAAACTCCGAGACAAAAAATTTCTACTTGGGGAGATTGTCGCTGCAAACTAGTTCGACGTTGACGTTGTCTGGTATGGAGAGCTCACCGACGCGCACAACTTGATTTTCGCAACCGTCCTTCGAAATGGTCAACGCGGTTTGAACGCCCAACTGGAAATCTGCGTATTGATTCGGGAACAAGGTGTCCGAATTTACGGCGGTCGGCGTCTTGCCTATCGTTACGCCGTTCACTTGAACGAGCGCACCGGGTGGTTGCGACGTGACGATCATTACCTTGGTCGGGGCACAGGCGGCGATAGCCAGCACCGACGCCGCAACAAATACACGGATCATGTCTTTCCCCACTCTTCTGCACATTGAACTGAATGCTTCCATGAAACTCTGGTTGTAACAACCATTGTTCAGTGGCGTGGACTTCGGTGCAAACACACGTGACGGCTTCAGTGCTTCAACGGCCGATCTATCAGCACCGCCAATAACAACGCCGGTCCGCCGATCGCTTCCCAGGCGTGGTTCGTGCCGCGCTGGATCACCACCTGGCCCGGCTCGACGATGGTCTCGACGCCTTCGAGGATGAGCTTCACGCGGCCTTTGAGCAGGCAGATCACGTCGACGGAATGCGTCTCGTGCATGGCGGGGTGGCGCGACTGGTCGATGATGTGGCCGGCGCCGCCCATTTCCGCGAAGCGTTCGCGCACGGCGGCGTTGAGCGCCTCTTTCGGCACGCCTTCCGGCAGCGGATTGACGACGAACCAGCGCACCTGAAAATTTCCCGCTCGCGGCCCGAGGATCGGCGTCTTCGTGCCGAGATCCGTCGCGTCTTTCGTCGACAGCGCGCCGGACGCCGCATCTTCCCAGATTTCAAAGAGGCCGCCGATGTCGGGATCGCCGATCTGCGAGGAGGGGCCGCCGTCGATGACGATCACGGATTTTCCATCCGCGCCGTCGCCGGTGATGATGCGCCGCATGGCGGTCCTGAAGTCGCTCATGAGTATCCTCCCGTCGTGTTTTTTGTTGTCGTTACGCCAGCACATCGCTCCAGTCGGGATGGCGGCGGAACGCGGCGACCACGTAGGAGCACACCGGCTCGATGCGCAGGCCTTTCTCGCGGCTCTCCTCGATGGCGCGTTCCATCAGTTTGCCGGCAATGCCGCGGCCTTCCAGCGCCAGCGGCACGCGCGTGTGATCGATGACGAGCACGCCGTCCTCGCGCACCTGGAACGTCATTTCCGAGTCCGGCCCCGCCGCCGTCCGCGCGACCCAGCGGCCGCCGTAGGGCGTTTCTTCCAGCGTGATCGCGAGGTCCGTGGGCGTGGGCATGGCGGTCTCCTTGTGCGGTGTATGGACCTTCAGGCCCGCAATCTCCACACCCCTGTGCGTTTCACTTCCGCGTCTTCGAGCATCTTCGTCGTCGGAACGATGTACTCCGCCACCTGTTCCAGCGCGTCCTTCGGCAGATAGCTGCGGCCCGGATCGCCCACGAGGATGTCGCAGCCGCGCGCCGATTGGGCACGCAACCACGCCAGCAGACGCACGGCGATGTCGCGGTCGTAGAAGAGATCGCCGACGAGGATGACCTCGGCGTCGGGATCGTGGTTGAGCGGATCGGAGTCGCTGGCGGTGAGATCGACGCCGTTGAGGCCCGCATTGAGAATGGCGGCGTAGGCGGCGAAACCGTCGATGTCGGCGCAGGTCGCTTCCGCTGCGCCCGCGCGCATGGCGGCGATGCCGACGAGGCCCGAACCGGACGCGACGTCGAGCACGGTTTTCCCCGCAACGATCGCGGGGTGATCGAGCACATGACGCGCGAGCGCCTGTCCGCCCGCCCACGCGAACGCCCAGAGGGGCGGCGGCAGGCCGATCTGTTCGAGCTCGTCTTCCGTCATCTGCCAGAGCGTGACCGCGTCATCGGCGAGATACAGCTTCACCTCCGGCACATGCGGCGGCGATGAGATGCGTGTGTTGGCGCGGATGAAGGCGGGAACGTTGGAGATCAAGCCGGCGCCGCGATCTTCAGCACCTCGCCGTAGCCGTCGTTCAGCACCATGCGGGGCCCGTAGCCCTTTTCCATCAGCATCCGGTGCGCCTTCGGCAGGTTCCAGCAGGGGATGTGCATGAAGAGGTGATGCTCGGCGTGGAAGTGCACCCAGTAGGGGGCGATCAGCAGGCGTTCGATCGGGTTGGCGAGCGTGGTGCGCGCGTGATGGAAGGGATCGTCCGTCGCGTGCACGCAAGCGTGTTCGCCGATATTGCGGATGCGCAGGATCACCTGGAACCACGTCGCCATCGGCACCACCCACAGCGCGAAGAACACCCACCAGTAACCCGCGAGCGTGAGCGCGGCGAGCAGCACGGCGTTGAACGCGAAGAAGCGTTTGCGCGTGTCGTTGAGGAAGAGCGCCTTCTTCTGGCCGGGCTTCGGTTTCGAAAACAGTCCGGCGAAGCGCTGCTGGTAAAACGTCTGCCCGGTGAGATCGCGCACGATCTTGCGCCACAGCGACTGCCGCGTGATCGGGAAGGGCTTGGACAGCATGAGGTCAGGGTCTTCGTCCTGCTCGGTGTAGCGGTGATGCAGCAGGTGATATTTGCGGTAGCTCTGCAGGTTCGACCCCACAGGCGCCGCGCAGAGCCACTCACCGACGAACTCGTTGACCTTCGGATCGGGATGCAGCGCTCCGTGCGCGGCGTCGTGCATCAGGATCGCCAGCCCAAGCTGGCGCGCGCCGACGACGAGGATGGCCAAGAGCACGGTGACCGGGTTCGGCCACACGATCACCAGCGCCCACGCCGCAAGGATCAGCGCCCACGCATGCGCCACGCAGGCGAGCCCCCGCCAGCGCGAATGCGCGGTCAGTCCCTCCCACTCCTGCGGCGAGAACACGGTCTTGGGGTCGATGCGGGCGACGGCGGGCATGGCGGTCTCGACATAGCACAGTTTCCGTGTACGGCAGGCAAGGACCGTCGTGTGTTCGTCATCGCCATGGCCTATGCGGTTGCCGTCCCACCGTTTTATCAGGAAGAACCATGCCGATCCGCCGCCTGCTCGCAGCTTGCTTCCTCTTTCTCGTCGCCGCCTGCGCGACGCAGCCGGAGGCGCCGCCGGCGCCGGGGCTGGTGGTCCTCGTCTCCATCGACGGTTTCCGCCCCGACTACCTCCAGCGCGGCGTGACGCCGACGCTGTCGAAGCTCGCGGAAGAGGGCGTGCGCGCGGAATCGATGCGCCCCTCGTTCCCGTCGCTGACCTTTCCGAACCACTACACCATCGTCACGGGCCTGCGGCCCGACCGGCACGGCATCGTCAACAACGCCATGGAAGATCCCGCGCATCCCGGCGTGACGTTCACGCTGTCGAACCGCGCCGTGAACAGTCAGCCGCACTGGTGGAACGACGCCGCGCCCATCTGGGTGAGCGCCGAACAGCAGGGCGTGCGCACGGGCACGATGTTCTGGCCGGGCTCGGAAGTGGAAATCCGCGGCGTGCGTCCGCACGACTGGGTGGTGTTCGATCAGACCATGCCGTCGGCGGCGCGTGTCGATCGCGCGCTCTCGTGGCTCGATCGCCCGGCGGCGGAGCGCCCGCGTTTCCTCACGCTCTATTTCGACATCGTCGACACGGCCGGCCATTTGCATGGCCCCGACAGCGCGGAAGCAAACGCTGCAGTTGCGGAAGTGGACGTGTCGATGAAGCGCTTCATCGACGGGCTTGCCGCACGCGGCCTCGCGGCGAACGCGAACATCATCGTTTCTTCGGATCACGGCATGGCGCCGGTGTCGACGGAGCGCATGGTGGACATGGATGCGATCATCGCGTCCGCGCTCGTGCGCTATGCGTGGCATCCAGGTCCGATCGCGGGGCTCGAACCCGCCGCCGGTCAGACGATGGACGTGCTGGAGCCCGTGCTCGGCCGTCACGGCCACGTGGAGTGCTGGAAGAAAGAGGCGTTGCCCGCGCGATTCCACTTCGGAACGCACCGCCGCGCGCCGCCGGTGGTGTGCTTGGCCGATACCGGATGGACACTGAACTCGGCGTCCCGTCCGCGCAGCTATCCCGTTCGCGGCGGCGCGCACGGCTACGATCCCGAAGACCCGCTGATGGGCGCGCTGTTCATCGCGCATGGGCCGGCGTTCAAGCGTGGCGTCGTGGTGCCGGCTTTCGACAACGTGCATGTCTATCCGCAGCTCGCGGACTTGCTCGGCGTGAAGCCGGAAGCGAACGACGGCGATCTCGCGGTGCTGGCGCCCGCGCGGCGTTAGTCGGCATTCGAAGCGGCGGATCGGCTTAGTTCACGCGAGCGGAGTTTCCGTGCTTCCCCGCGAGGGGAAGCTGTCACGGCGCAGCCGTGACTGATGGGGTGGTATGCTCAATCCTGCAAAACGGAGCCGCCACCCCATCCGTCTCGCAGCTTCGCTGCGAGCCACCTTCCCCTCGCGGGGAAGGACGGTGGTGACGCTTGGTCAAACCATCAATACAACAAGTACGGCGCGCGTTCCTGCGCCCAGGCCTGTTCGTCCGGCACGGTGAGCGTGTCGAGGTCGGCGGGCGTGGCGGCGTTGTCGTCCACCCATTCGCGCAGCAGGGGTGAGCCGTTGATGACGTCGATCGGCAGTTTGCCGAACGCGTACTCGTACGGAAAATCGCGCCAGAGATCGTACGCTGGATAGAGCTTGCGGATCGCCTTGAAGCCGAGCGCCTGCACGCGCCAGGGCTTGAACGCCGCGTGATCATAGCTCGGATCTTCCACATGGATCTGCACGCCGTTGCAGAGCGTCTTCATGTGCTTGTGGAACGTCGGCTCGAAGTAGCAGTCGCGCAGCCGGCAGCCTTCAAGCCATTGCGGCGCCAGCGCGCGCATTTCGGCGATCACCGCGCGCGCATCGATGTCGGGCGCGCCGAAAAGTTCGAGCGGACGCGTCGTGCCGCGGCCTTCCGAAAGCGTCGCGCCTTCGAGCATCACGGTCCCGGCATAGGCGCGCGCCATCCAAAGGTTCGGCGCGTTGGGCGAGGGATTGATCCAAGTGCGCTCGTAGAGCGGCCAGCCATAGCCGGGCGCGGCGTCGGGATCGTAGCCCTCCATCGCGATGACCCCGTAATTCACGTCGAGCTTGAAATGCTTGATGAACCAGTGGCCGAGCTCGCCGAGCGTCATGCCGTGGCGCATGGGCATCGGCCCGGCGCCGACGAAACTCTCCCAGCCTGCGCGCAGTGTCAGCCCTTCGATCGGGCGCCCCGCAGGATTGGGCCGGTCGAGCACGATCACCGTTTTGCCGTGCGCCGCCGCCGCTTCGAGCATGTAGAGCAGCGTCGTGATGAAGGTGTAGATGCGGCAGCCTACGTCCTGCAGGTCAATCAGCACGACGTCGAACGTCGTCATCATCTGCCCGGTGGGGCGGCGCACTTCGCCATAGAGACTGAACACCGGGATGTGGTGGATCGCGTCGTCGAAGTCTTCCGACTCCACCATGTTGTCCTGCTTATCGCCGCGCAGGCCGTGCTGCGGTCCGAACGCGGCGGTGAGGCGGATGTCGCCGGTTGCAGCAAGCGCATCGAGCGAATGCGTGAGATCGGCGGTGACCGACGCAGGATGCGCCACGAGCGCCACGCGCTTGCCGATGAGCGGCGCGCGCAGCGCGGGATCGGCGATGAACCTGTCGATGCCGAATTTCATGTCTGCTCCGTAAGCGGCAGATCGAGCACGAAGCCCGCCGCGTGGTGGAAGTCGGGTCGGCCCGGCGGATGCGCGAGCGCCCAGTAGGATTTGGCGCCGTCGATGGTCTCGATGACGGCGGTGAGGTTCATGTGCCACGTATCGCGCGCGGTGAGCGTAGCGAGCGGCGTTAGGTCAATTTCGGCGATCATCATCGGTCCGCGTTCGTCGTTGCGGAAGTGGATGAGATGCGTGCCGATCTCGGCCTCGCGCATGTTCTCGCGATAGCCGTCGAAGCTGTAGGCGGCCCACTCCGTCGACGGCGCGAAGTTGAATTCGTGATAGCCGTCGCCGTCACTGATGAAGGCCTCGAAGCACGTGTGCTTCCAGAGTTCGTTCGTGCGGCGTGACGGGGCTTTGCGCGGGAAGACGATGGTGGATACGTCGCCGTCGATCTCGAAGCGCAGGCTGAGGATTTCGCGCCAGTTGCGCACCACCTCGACGGTGAGCGCGCGCACCTGCGGGCAGGGCGTCGAGGCGTGAGGGATGAGCGCGCGGCGCATGGGTCTCCCTATGGCTGGACGGGGCTTAACGGGCGGTTCATCCGCCGACGATGGGCGCGATCGTCCGCCACAATCCCGGCAGCGCAAAGGCGCCCGCGACCCCAAGCCCGATCCAGACATTGGCCTTGAACGCCGCGAGCGCCGATGCGGGCTTGCCGTCCTCGACGCGAGACACCGTCGGCCAGATCAGCATCGACCCGATCACGCCGAGCGCCACGCCTGTTACGAGGAACGATCCCGCAAGCGCCGCCGCCGCGCCCCAGAGAACCAGCGCAATGAGATAGAAGCCGAAAGTCCAGTCCCGCCAGCGCGGGCCGAAGAGGCGCGCCGTCGAGCGCACGCCGACGAGCGCATCGTCCTCGATATCCTGCAGGGCGTAGAGCGTGTCGTAAGCGATCACCCAAGCGACGCAGCCAGCAAACAGCGCCACTGCATCGAGCGTCACGCTGCCGCGCACCGCCGTCGTCGCCACGAGCGCGCCCCACGAAAAGCACAAGCCCAGCCACGCCTGCGGCCACCACGTCACGCGCTTCATCAGCGGATAAAGCGCCACCAAGGGCACCGCCGCCAACGCCACCCACTGCGCCACGGTTGGCAACGAGAGCAGCACCAGCAATCCCACCGCACACTGCACCAGCATCCATGCGATCGCCGCGCGCGGCG
>JAWXBS010000063.1:0-6704 GCA_034440275.1 Alphaproteobacteria bacterium | reverse complement strand
TGTTTGCCGCGATCAGCTCACGGCGATGAGCTTGCAGTGATGCAAGAATTGCAGTTCCGAGCAGCAGAATGACAATTGCAAACCCAAGAACCGAGAGACGGAGTCGCTGCCCAGAAATCAGCATTTGGTTTCTTCGTTGGTCGAGAAGGCGCGCCTCTTCTCGTCTCATCGTCGCGACGACGGCGCGCACGCGATCCATGGAAGCTCTACCGGCGCCTGACCGCGCCATTCGGGTCGCATCCCCGGCGCCGTGCGTCCGCATCAACGAGATGTTCGCCTCGGCAGTGGACAGCCTGTCCGTTACCGCGCGATCAAGCACGCGGAGGCGTTCAGATTGTGGAGAATTGTCCGCGGTTAGACGGGCTAACGATTGCAGCTCCCCAGCGATCTGCGGCAGCGCGGCGTTGTATGGGTCAAGATAATCGTCTTCGCCGGTAAGCAGGAATCCGCGCATCCCCGTTTCCACGTCTTGGACGCTCGACATCAAGGTCGCGATATGTCGTTCCACCAAGAGTGCGTGGCGCACCAATTCGGCCTGCTTCGCCTGTTCGGTCGCAAACCAAGAGGCCAGCACCACGATCCCAAGGAGCATACAGATCGCGGCGCCAGCCATAGGCGGCACAAGACCCGGCCTTGGCGCACGCTTCCACCCGAACAATGTCCGGTCCGCAGGTAGCGCAACTGCCATCTTTTATTCCTCGCCCGCAGGCCAACGTCCGAATTGGCTTGCGGTTCCCAACCGGCGTGACTGGCAGCGCGATGGCCATCGCCGTCCGGATCTTCACCATGGCGACCGCCGATCACCACGCGCTCTATTCCGAAAAAGCGCCAGCTTGTTCTGTCGCTCGCGACTTGGCCGGCAGGAAAGGGCCAGAAGCAGACATCTCAATTGGTACTCTGACCCTTCTCCCCCTCGCGGGGGAGAAGGACTCGTTTGAGCTGGATTGCGAAAAATAGGGGTATTTCGGCGTCGCTTATCCCTCGCTTTCGGGCGCGCGCGTAAAATTCCTCTCATGGCGCACAACGCTTTCGCGCGCCCGCTGCAGAAAAATCACAAAAACAATCCGACCGGGTCCGCAACGCCCTGACACTCCTCCTCACGCGCTGCCGGGATGGTCCCGACGGCTCGAAGAGGAGAGCAGACATGCAGATCGCCCGACCCTTGCGTCACCGCCGCGCCGCCTACGCCGCCGCTGCGCGCGATCTGCATCTGTGGCTGCTCGAAGTGCTCGCCTGGCTGATGGCCCGCGTGCGCCCGCCGCGTTTCCTGCGGCTCGATTTCCAGAACGACATCCGCAAGGCGCGCCGCGAGATCCGCATGCTCATTTTCCTGAGCATGTGCTCGCGCATGACGTTCCGCGTGGACCGGCAGAAGATAACCGTCAGGCCGCACGGCATGAACGGCTATCGACGCCGCCGCATCCGCTTGCTGCGCGCCTATACGCGCGGGATCCGCCTGCGCACCGTCGCCGACATGCGCGACGCGCTACGTGATTTCGATCGCACGGTGAAGGGCGCGATCGCGCGCCTGCCGAAGAAGGGCGGTGTACCCGGCGCCATCGTCACGGTGCTCGCCGTGGTGATTGCGATGGGCGCATCCGCATCCGCGCCCGCACCTGCCGCCGAAGCTGCAGACACGTCATGACCGTCGAAACAGGACCGCCGGCGCCCTCGCCGGCATTCGGTGTCACAGCAACGCGAGATTCTGCGGAGTCTGGCGGCGCCTCTGCATGCCGGCGAGGGCGCCGGCGGTCCTCGTCGGCGAAACTGCGCGCGCCTACCCCTCCGCGCGCGCCTTCTTCGCTTCATCCGCAATGTAATCGGCGATCACGTCCGCCACTTCCGGCTGGTCGAAATACGTCGTGTGGATGAGGCTGTCCCAGGTCATCGCGTCGGTGGCGAGGTTGTCGAGGGCGGCGTTGGTGTCGGGGCCCACGGTGAACAGCGCCCAGCGATACCGCTCGATGAGCTTGCTCGCCGCGCCGGCCGCCGCGTTCTGCATCCGCAGCGCGACTTCTCCTTCCAGCACATGCTCCTTGACGCCGTAAGTGTGCGACGCGGTCGCCACCTTGCCGATGCGCTCGTCGCCGTCCTGGCCGAACGCCATGCCTTTGACGATGCCGCTGATCGCGCCGTTCAGATAGCCGCGAAACGCCCACTCCGGCAGGAGGCCGCCGAACAGGCGCGCGAGCGCATACGCGATCGAGAAGATCAGGGGCGCGCCAAGCAGTCCGACCAGCATGGTCCAGCCTCCCACCGCCGCAAGCGTGATCTGGCCGCCGTTTTCATCAAGCCACGTCGTGGGCGCCTGCATGCCGGCAAGTCCGAAGATCCAGGTGACGAGACCACCAATCACGACGGCGATGATGGCGCGCACGCCCCACACGATTCCGGACGTCCGCGAGCCGCGCCAAAGCGAACCCTTCGGAAACGGCTGCACCGGCAGGCGCTCCACGCGCTGCAGGAAAGCGATGGCTTCGTCGTTGGGATGCCACACGGAGAAGAGCGCGGCGTCCCCGATCTTCTTGGCGCGCAGGCGCAGGATGCGTCGCAGGCCCGCCAGCGCGATCGGGAAAATGAAGAAAAGAGGAATGACGCTGAGCGCAATGAGACCGAGCGTCAGCCGCGTGGAGCCTGCAAGGCTCTTGTTCTGATTGGCGAGCGCAGTCGCCTGCTCGATCAGTTCCTTCTCGGAGAAGTTGCTGCCGGCGGCCTTCGCCGCCTCTGTCACCTGCGAGAGATAGGCTTCAAAACCGCGACCCTGCTCGATGGCGAGCGCGACGAGCGCGATGCCGAACACGATCAACGCCAGCACGCTGATGATGGAGATGATCAGGAAGATGACGCCGCCGAGAGACTCCGAAGCGGAGAGCTCGGCCTTGAAGAAGGGCGTGCCGACCGTCGTGATGCTGTCGACCTTGTGCTTCTTTTTCTTCTTCGAGCGCCGCCACGACATCATGGTCGCGGCGTCGTTGGCGACGTTGCCGCCGTGGCTGTGGCCGATGACGTGGACGCCGGCGTAGCGCTTCGACGTGTCGTTGAGCGATTTCGCCAGTTTCTCGGAGCCGAGTTCACGCCCCTTGGCGCTGTTGGCGCCGGACCAGTGGTGCGGGACGATGTCGGCGACCACGCCATGGCTCGCAAGTCGCTGCACGAGGCGGTTCGTGAACGTCGACCCGCGCTGGAACCATTTTTCGCCGTCCGGCCCTGTGGCGGTGTCGCCCGTGCCGTGGACCGTGACGATGGCGATCCGGTCGCCGGTGTTGTCGCTCATCGACCATCCCCATGGTGTGCGTTTCGCCAGCAATCCCTAGGACAGGCGGGGCCGGCTTCCAAGCGGGAACCCGCGCGCATTGACACCGCAGGCGCGCTCCCTAGGGTCCGCGGCGCATGTTGCTCGTCACCGGCGCGGCCGGTTTCATCGGCTTCCACGTCGCCCGGCGGCTGCTCGAGAGCGGTGCAGCCGTGGTCGGCCTGGACAGCGTCAACGCCTACTATGACGTCGGGCTCAAGCGGGCGCGGCTGGCGGAACTCGCCCGCTTCGCGAATTTCCGTTTCGTCGAGGGCGACATCGCCGAACCGGGCGTGCTGGAGCGGGCGGTCCCCCGCGACGCCGTCACCGCCATCGTCCACCTCGCCGCCCAGGCCGGCGTACGCCATTCCATCGAGGCGCCGTTCGCCTACGAACGCGCCAACGTGGCGGGCCATCTTTCGGTGCTGGAATACGCGCGCCACGCGCCGAAGCTTGAGCACCTGGTCTATGCATCGTCGTCATCGGTGTATGGCGACCGCACCAGCGGTCCTTTCCGCGAGGACGATCGCTGCGACGCGCCGGCCTCACTCTACGCCGCCACCAAGCGCGCATGCGAACTCATGAGCGAGACCTACGCGCGCCTCTACGCCATTCCGCAGACGGGTCTGCGCTTCTTCACGGTCTACGGCCCGTGGGGCAGACCCGACATGGCCTACTTCAGCTTCACCGACAAGATTTTGCGTGGCGAACCGGTGACACTCTTCGGCGAAGGCAAACTGTCACGGGACTTCACCTACATCGACGACGTCTCCGCCGCGATCGAGACCATCCTGGGCAAGCCGCCGGTTGGACATCCGCCGCACGCCATCTACAATCTCGGGAACTCGCGACCAAGCACCGTGCTCGAACTCGTTTCAGCCATCGAGAAGGCCACGGGACGCACCGCCGAACGCATTCTCGCGTCAACACAGCCGGGCGACGTGACGGTCACCTTCGCGGATCACAGTCGCGCTACCGCCGCCTTCGGCTTCGCGCCGAAGACGGGACTGGAAGAGGGCATTGCGAACTTCGTGGACTGGCGCGCGAAGCACTGAGCAAATCTCAGCAACCGACCCCGAACAGCACGATTGGCGGTTTCACTGACCTGCGCTGACCGATACAAGGGGCAAAATAAGACACTTACGGATCAGGACGAGGACAAACGATGCCGAGCATGCGCTTCACGGGTACTTCCGCCTACACTTGGTCCGCGAGCCTCCCGGTCGCCGAAGCGTTCATCTCCACGGAAGACACCGAGGCGTCCCACAATTTTCGCGGTGTGTGCGCCTGCGCGGGGTGCATGGGGAAGGCGGAACCGGGCGATGTGGCTGCGAACACGATCCCTGGCGACTCCTCGTCGACAGAGGTGCTTACGCTCGGAACGGCGCGCACCAGCGCGATCGATTTCGTCGGCGACACCGACTGGTTCCGCGTCACGCTTACGGCGGGACAGACCTACAACTTTTCGCTCAACGCCACGAACGGTTCGACCCTCGATCCACTGCTGAACCTGCGCGATTCTGGCGGCGCCATCGTCGCCTCCAACGACGACGCCAATCCGCCGGCGCTGGATTCCGCGATCAACGGCTTTGTCGCGACGACGTCCGGCACGTACTTCGTGGAAGCACGCGCCTTCAACACCGAGACGGGTGGCTATACGCTGCTTGCGTCGCAAGTCAGCAATGCCAACGACACGATCCTCGGGTCGACCGGCACGACGTCGACGATCACCATCGGTGGCGCGGCGCAGCAAAGCGCCATCGACTTCGCGGGCGACAGCGACTGGTTCCGCGTCACGCTTACCGCCGGTCAGAGCTACGCCTTTGCCTTGTCGGCGAGCGGCGGTTCGCCGCTTGGCGATCCCTACCTCGAATTGCGCGACGCGAACGGCACGCTGATTTCGATCGATGACGACGGCGCACCGGCCGCGGGCGTCGATTCACTCATGCGGTTTACGGCCACGTCCAGCGGCACCTACTACATTTCCGCGCGCGCCTTCGAAAATGAGACGGGCGCCTACACGCTGACCGCCGACACAGGCCCGGCGCAGAACCCGCTCGACACGATCGACCTCGGCTTCACCGTCTCGCAGCAGAACATCAGCGTCTATTTCGCGGTTACGACCGACACGATCCAGGGTGAATCGCCCGTGCGCAACTGGACCGTGGCCGAACGCGCCTCCGCGATGGCTGCGCTGCAGACGTTTGCAAATGTCACCAATCTCACCTTCACCGAAACCGGCACGCTCGCCGGGGCGCGGTTTGTCCTGTCGCTGAGCACCCTTGATGCAAACGTTCTCGGGCAGTTCGGCACTTCTGGCGGCATCGGCTACGGGCAGTTCTCACCGACGGCTTCCGGCTGGACGACGGCGGGACTGACGCCTGGCGGTCTCGGCTTCGTGACGCTCGTGCACGAGTTCGGCCACGGGCTCGGTCTCACGCACCCGCATGAAGATGGCCAGGACATCCAGATCATGCAGGGCGTGATCGATAGTTTCGGGTCATACGGTACATTCCTGCTGAACCAGGGCGTGTTCACGACGATGACGTACAACGACGGCTGGCCGGGTGGGCCGACCGGGTCGGCGCCATCAAACAACTACGGCTCGCAGATGTCGCCGATGGCGCTCGACATCGCGCTCATGCAGCTGAGGTACGGCGCCAACGTGAGTTTCAACACCGGCGACAACACGTATGTGCTGCCGGACACGAATGGCGGCGGCACAGGTTACTTCGGCATCTGGGATGCGGGCGGCACGGACACGATTTCCTACAGCGGGACCCGCAACACCACGATCGACCTGCGGCCCGCAACAATCCTCAGCGAAATCGGCGGCGGCGGTTTCGTCTCCTTCGCGAGCGGCGTTTTCGGGGGCGTGACGATTGCCCGCAACGTGGTCATCGAAAATGCGACGGGCGGTTCTGGCAACGACACGTTGACAGGCAATACGTCGGCAAATCGTCTCGACGGCGGCGCGGGCGCGGACACGCTCAACGGCGGCGCCGGCAACGACACTTACCTTGTCGACAACCTTGGCGACGTCATCCTTGATACGGACGGCGACGATCTGGTGGAATCCGCCGTGACGTTCACGCTCGCCGTCGGCATGGAGCGTCTCACACTCACCGGCGCGAGCGCGATCTCTGGAACCGGCAACGAGGCGGCGAACACGCTGCGCGGCAACGGCGCGGACAATGCGCTTCACGGCAATGGCGGCGCGGATTCACTCTACGGAGAGGGCGGCGGCGACACCATCTCCGGCGGCCTCGGTGCTGACACCGCGTATGGCGGGGCGGCGGGCGACATCGTTTATGGCGACGACGGCGACGATGTGCTCATCGGCGAAGGCGGGACCGACCAGATCTATGGCGGGGCGGGCGCGGATTCGATCGATGCGGGTTCGGAGAACGAC
>JAWXBS010000062.1:0-11301 GCA_034440275.1 Alphaproteobacteria bacterium | reverse complement strand
GCACGGACGCCATCGCGGACTGGGAAGACGGCGCCGACCGCCTCGACCTCACGCTCTACGCCGGCGCGAGCTTCGCCAACACCACCATCGTCCAGCAGGGAGGAAACACCCTCGTGACGCTCACGGGCGGCGAGACCATCCTGCTGATCGGCATCACCGCGACCAACATTACGGCCGGGGACTTCCTGTTTGCGTAAGGCGCCTTCAGGCGGGCCAGCGGCCCGTCTCGTCCTCCCAGTGTTTGCGGCACAGCGAGACGTAGACCGACTTCTCAATGTCCACCTGCGCACCTTCGGTGGCGACATCGCCGTGGGAGTCGAGGCGCGCGACCATCGTCGCCTTGGCGCCGCAATGGCAGATCGTGCGCACCTCGCGCAGGCTGTCGGCGATGGCGAGCAGGGTCGCTGAACCGGGGAAGAGCTCGCCGCGAAAGTCCGTGCGCAGGCCGTAGCAGAGCACGGGAATTTTCAGCCGGTCGGTCACGCGCGCGAGCTGCCAGACTTGCGTCGGCGTCAAGAATTGCGCCTCGTCGACGAAGACGCACGCGGCTGGCTCGACGGCGTGCAGGGCTTCGATCCGCGCAAAGAGATCATCTTCTGCGCCGTAGAGTTCGGCTTCGGAATGCACGCCGATGCGCGAGGAGATGTGGCCGCTTTGGTCGCCCGCATACAGGGAGGACGTGAACAACAACGTATGCATGCCGCGCTCGCGGTAGTTGTACGACGCCTGCAGCAGGATCGTCGACTTGCCCGCATTCATGGCGGCGTAGGAGAAGTAGAGCTTGGCCATGGCGCACTATTGCGGGATTCGCTGTGCTGCAGAGTCTAGTTCTCCGGCGGCTTCGGTCCGCCGTGCTCGCCGAACCAGACCAGCGTGTTGTTGACCTTGGCGATCAGGCCCGAGGGCCGGGCCGCGATGTCATGGAAGGAGCCGGGAATGCGCACGAGGCGCGTCGGCACGTTCCGCATCCGCAGCGCGGTGTAATACTGCTCGGCCTCCGAAATCGGTGTGCGCAGGTCCGCTTCGCCGGAGAGCACGGCGGTCGGCGTCTTCACATTGCCCACGCGCGAAAGCGGGGAACGCTGCCAGTACTGTTCCTGATGCTCCCACGGCGGGCCCGGAAACCAGTAGCGGTAGAAGAAGTTCGTGCCGTCTGCGGTGAGGACGAAGCTCGTCCAGTTGATCACCGGCTTCTGGACCATGGCGGCTGCGAAGCGGTCCGTCGTGCCGACGATCCACGCCGTGAGTACGCCGCCGCCGGAACCGCCGGTGACGAAGAGCTTGGTCGGGTCGATCGGTTCGCGCGCGATGGCGGCGTCGACGACGCTCATGAGGTCGTCGTAGTCCTTCGACGGATAGGCGTGATGGATGAGGTTGCCGAATGCCCCGCCATAGCTCGTCGACCCGCGCGGGTTGGCATAGACCACGATGTAGCCGGCGGACGCGTACATCTGCACTTCCGCTGCCCAGTTGGGGCCGTACGCCGTGAACGGACCGCCGTGGATCTCGAGCAGCAGCGGGTACTTCTTCGACGCGTCGAAGTCCGGCGGGCGCACCACCCACGCTTCGATCTCGCGACCGTCGGCGGAGGATTTCGCGGTCAGCAACGTGGCGCCGGGTATGGTCTTGCCGGCGAAGAGATCGTCGTTGAGTCGCGTGAGCTGGCGTGCGCCGCCGCCCGTGGACACTGCGATGTTCGCAGGCTGTGTCGCGGAGCCGACGGTTGCGGCGACCGCGCCGTTGCGCGCGAGCGAGAAGGCGCCGCTGGTGTAGGGCCGTCCCGGATCCATGCCGCCGACATTGCCGATGAGCGTCGTCACCGCACCGCCATTCACGCCGATGCGGCCGATCTTCGCCTGGCCGTGGTCTTCGTAGAGGAACACGATCGCGCGGCCATCGCGTGTCCACTCGGGACGCGTGATGTCGCGGTCGAAGCGGGCGGTGAGCGAGCGTGGATTGGCGCCGTTCGCATCAGCCACCCAGAGTTCGGTGACCTGATAGCCCTGTTCGCGATCGTCGAAACCGACGTAGGCCAGACGCGCGCCGTCGGGCGACAGTGTCGGATCGGCGTCGGGACCTTTGCGCGTGGTGAGGCGTGCAATCGAACCATCGGCGATCGTCAGCGCATACACATCGGATTCCACCGGCGCTGTCTGCCAGTTCTCTTCGGCGTTGGCGGAGAAATAGAGCTTCGCGGCGTCGCCGCTCCACGAGAGGCGCCCGTCATGGTTGCGCGGCGCCCAGGTGAGTTGACGCGGACTACCGCCGTCGGCGGGCAGCACAAATATCTGCGTGAAACCGGCATTGAGGAAGCCGTCGCCATCGGCGCGATAGACGAGCGTGTCGACGACGCGGGCGGGCGGCGCCCATTCGGCGCCTTCGGGCTTCGGCGGCATGCCGGCGGGATCGCGGCCCTTCTCCGTCACGAAACTCTGGAAGGCGAGCGTGCGACCGTCAGGCGACCAAGTGAGGTTCTGCGCCGCCGAAGGCAGGCGCGCGAGCGTCGCGGACTGGCGCGTGTCGAGATAGAAGATGCGGACTTCTGCGCCCGTCTGTTCGGTCGCGGTGTAGGCGATCGCGCGGCCGTCCGGAGACCATACCGGGCTGCTGTAGCTCCCCGCGCCCTGCACGAGCGGGCGGTGGTTCTGACCATTGGCGTCGACGAGCCAGATGGAACGGCGGAAGCGATCCTTCATCACGTCGCCGGAGACGCGGACATAGGCGACGCGCGAACCGTCCGGCGCGATGGCCGGGCCGGCGGCCCACTCCATGGCGAAGACGTCGGCGGCCTCGAACTTCGTCGAAGGCGCGCGACGCGGATCGGCGGCGGTCGCGCTGCCCACGCAGAGCAGAATGGCGGATGCGACGAGCGCGCGGATGATCATGTGGAGCCCCATGGTTTGCGCGCACGCTAGCGTGCGACGCGCGCGGGGCAAAGGCGTACGCTTAATGGACGAATGCGCCTCAAAGAAACCGCGTCAGCCTTCCGCGGATAATCTCCTCGGCCTCGCGCATGATACGGTCGATCAGTTCCTTGCAGGTGGGGATGTCGTGGATGAGGCCCGCGACCATGCCGCATGACCACGCGCCCGCGTCCATTTCCCCGTCGATCATGATCTTCGGATAGACGCCCGCCACTTCCTCGATGATGTCCTCGAACTTGATGGCCGCGCCGAGCTCTTTTTCCTTGACGATCAGGCGTTCCACGGCGGCGTTGGTGAGCACGCGCTCGGTGTTGCGCAAGCCGCGCATGACGAGGCGCGTGTCGAGTTCGCTGGCGGCGACGATCGCGCGCTTCACGTTCTCATGCACGGGCGCTTCCTTCGTCGCGATGAAGCGCGTGCCCATGTTCATGCCTTCCGCGCCCATGGCGAGCGAAGCGACGAGCGAGCGTGCATCGGCCATGCCGCCGGACGCCACGAAGGGGATCTTCAGTTCATCGGCCGCGCGCGGCAGCAGGATCATGTTAGGCACGTCGTCTTCGCCGGGATGGCCGCCGCACTCGAAGCCATCGACGCTCACCGCATCGCAGCCGATGGCTTCGGCTTTCAGCGAGTGGCGCACGCTGGTGCATTTGTGGATGACCTTCACGCCCGCTTCCTTGAGCGCGGGCAGCCACTTCGCAGGATTGTTGCCGGCGGTTTCCACCGCCTTCACGCCGCCGTCGATGATCGCCTTAACGTAGCCGGGGTAATCCGGCGCGGTCATCACGGGCAGGAAGGTGAGGTTCACGCCGAAAGGTTTGTCGGTCATGTCGCGGCACTTGGCGATTTCCGCCGCGAGCAGTTCCGGCGTGCGCTGCGTCAGGCCGGTGATGATTCCGAGGCCGCCCGCGTTGGAGACGGCGGCCGCAAGTTCGGCGAAGCCCACGAAGTGCATGCCGCCCTGGATGATCGGGTGCTGGATGCCGAACATTTCGGTGATGCGGGTCTTCATGTGGGTTCCTCCGTGGTTGGGGAGAAACTGCGTCAGCGGACGGCGTTGCGCAATGGACTTCGGCCCCCGCATGCCCTTACCCACGCGTCAACAGGAGACCTGCATGAACGAATTCGTCGAGACCCTTTCCACCCACGCCGCGTTCGGGGGCGTGCAGGGCTTCTACCGCCACAAGTCGGACGAGACGAAGACGCCGATGCGCTTTTCGGTGTTCACGCCGCCGCAGGCTGCGGAGCGCCACGTGCCGGTCCTGTTCTGGCTGTCGGGGCTCACCTGCACGGAGGACAATTTCACCGTGAAGGCGGGCGCGCAGCGCGTCGCCGCAGAACTCGGTCTGATGATCGTCGCGACCGACACTTCACCGCGCGGCGAAGGCGTCGCGGACGATCCCGACGGCGCCTATGACATGGGTCTGGGCGCGGGCTTCTACGTCGACGCCTCGCAGCAGCCATGGGCGCGCAACTATCAGATGTACGCCTATGTCGCGCACGAGATCTGGAACGTAATTGCGCACGATTTTCCATCCGACTTGTCGCGCGCGGGCATTTTCGGTCATTCCATGGGCGGGCATGGCGCGCTGACCATCGGCCTGAAACATCCGGAAAAATACCGCTCGATCTCAGCCTTCGCACCGATCGTCTCGCCGCTGAATTGTCCGTGGGGCGAGAAGACGTTGAAGGGCTATCTCGGCCCCGATCGCGCCGCGTGGCGCGCCTACGATGCGTGCGCGCTGATCGAGGACGGCGCGCGCGCGAAGGAACTGCTCGTCGATCAGGGCGACAAGGACCAGTATCTCGAAACGCAGCTGAAGCCGCATCTGCTCAAGGCCGCCTGCGAGAAGGCGGGCATTCCGCTCACGCTGCGGATGCAGACCGGCTACGACCACTCCTACTTCTTCATGGCGAGCTTCATGGAAGATCACCTGCGCTGGCACGCGGAAAGGCTGTAGTACTATCGCTCAAGTCTCCGTCATTCCGGACGCGCTGAAAGCGCGATCCGGAACCCAGGGGATTGGATGAGCTTGAACACCGTCCATTCCGGGTTCGCATTCCGTGCGCCCCGGAATGACGGTGCGTGAGTGTTGCGCCCCCGCGAACTGCATCGCCGCAAGCTGCGCATAAAGCCCGCCCTTCGCGACGAGCGATGCGTGATCGCCTTCCTCCACCACGCGCCCGCCGTCCATCACCACGATGCGATCGGCTTCCAGCACAGTGGCCAGGCGGTGCGCGATAATCAATGTCGTGCGGCCCTTGCGCGCTTCGGCGAGCGCGGCCTGCACGTGCCGTTCGTTCTGCGCATCGAGCGCGCTTGTGGCTTCATCGAGCAACAGCACCGGCGCATCGCGCGCCAATGCCCGCGCCAGCGACAGGCGCTGACGCTCGCCGCCGGAGAGCGCGCGTCCGCGATCGCCGACATCGGCGCCGAGCCCGCCGCGCGGTTCGAGGAACGGCCATGCCTCCGCACGCCGCGCCGCGCGTTCGAGATCGGCGTCGCTCGCATCGGGACGACCGAGGCGGATATTGTCGCCGGCGGAACCGGAGAAGAGATGCGCGTCCTGCGACACGTAGGAGAAACGCTCGCGCCAGTCGCGCGGATCGGCGGCGCGGGCTTCGACGTTGTCGAGAAACACCTGGCCGGACGAGGGATCGTAGAAGCGCAGCAGCAGACGGAAGACCGTCGACTTGCCCGCGCCGGACGGGCCGACGAGTGCGACGGTTTCGCCGGGGCGCACTTCGAGTGTGAAGCCGTTGAGCGCAGAACGCGCCCCTGATTCGGGATAGGCAAACGACACTTCCGCGAAGCGGATCGCGCCCCGTCCCGGCGTTGGCAGCGCGACGGGGTTGGGGGGCGCCGCGATCTCCGGTTTCTCCGCGAGGATCTGCGTGAGGCGTTCGGTGGCGCCCGACGCCTTCAGCACATCGCCCCAGACTTCCGAGAGCATCGCGCCGTTGCCGGCGGCGAGGATCGCGAACAGCACGAACTGCGCGAGCGCGCCCGGCGTCATCTCGCCCGACAGCACCGATCGCGCGCCGAGCCACAGCACGAGCGCGACACCGAGGAACATCACGCCGATGGCTCCGGCGGTGAGCTGTGCGCGTGCGCCGATGCGTTTGCGCGCCGCTTCGAAGGCGCGTTCCACGGCGTTTCGGAATCGCGCGCGCATGTCGTCCTCGCGGCCGAAGGCCTGCACGGTGTCGATGGCGTCGATGCTCTCGGAGGCGGCGGCGGACGCATCGGCGATGCGGTCCTGCGCGGTGGTGGAAAGCCCGCGCACCTTGCGGCCGAACAGCAGAACAGGGCCGAGCATGGCGGGAATGATGAGCAGCAGCAGGCCGGCGAGTTTGGCGTTTGTCACCACAAGCATCGCAGCGGCGCCGACCAGCGTGATCGACGCGCGCGTGGCGATGGAGGCCGTCGAACCGACGAGGTTCTCGATCAGCGCCGCGTCCACGGTGAGGCGCGACAGCACTTCGCCGGTGCGCACCTTCGCGAAATAGCCCGACGACAGCGAGAGCAGGTGGTCGTAGACATCGGCGCGCAGGTCCGCGACCACGCGCTCGCCGATCTTCGACACGAAGTAGAAGCGCGCCGCCGAGAAGAGCGCCATCAGCAGCGCGACGCCGCCGAGGCCGAGAAAGGCGCGGTCCACCGCGCCCGTATCGCCCGCCGCGAAGCCATGATCGATCACGCCGCGAAACGCCACGGGCACCGCAAGGCTTGCCGCAGCGGCGAGCACGAGAAAGATGACGGCGCCGATTACATCGCCGCGACGGCGCGTGAGATAAGGCAGCAGCCGACGCAACGGTCGCACGTCCCGCGCGCGTTCGCGCTTTTCAGCCGCGATGGCGACGCCTGCGGCGTTTTCTGCGCCGTAGCTGGGGCGATCGGCGACGTCGTTCGTGCTCATCGCATCGCCGTCCAGCGCAGATGGTTCTTCACCACTTTCGCCGCGTTGTGCCCCGGCGCGCCGGTGACGCCGCCGCCGGGGTGCGTGCCGGAGCCGCATTGGAAGAGCGCCTTGATCGGCGTGCCATAGGCGCCGTGGCCGAGCACGGGACGTGCGGAGAAGAGCTGATCGAGCGACAGCGCGCCGTGCATGATGTCGCCGTCGACGAGGCCGAACGTGCGCTCGAGATCGAGCGGGGAGAGCACCTGCCGCGCGATGACGGATTTCTCGAATCCGGGCGCGAATTTTTCCACGGTCTGGATCATCAGGTCCGCGACGTCGTCGCGCGCATCGTCCCACGAGGCGCCGTTCGGCAGATGCGGCGCGACCTGCTGGCAGAAGAGGCTCGCGACGTGCTGGCCGGCAGGCGCAAGGCTGTCGTCGACGACGGAGGGGATCAGCATTTCCACGATCGGTTCGCGCGAGACGCCGTAGGCGCGCGCGTCCGCGTAGGCGCGGTCCATGTAGGCGAGGCTCGGCGCCATGATGACGCCGGCGGTGAGATGGTCGCCCGGTTCCGGCTTCGATGTGAAGCGTGGCAGTTCGGAGAGCGCGACATTCATGCGCATCGTGCCGGAGCCGCAGCGATAGCGTTCGATACGTTCGCTGAAATCCGCTGAGAGGTGCGAGGGATCAACGAGCTTTTGAAAGAGGAGTTTCGGATTGAGATTGGAGATCACGGTGCGCGCGCGGAACGTCTCGCCTTTCTCCGTGACGACACCCACCGCGCGGCCGTTTTCGACGAGCACCTCGCGCACGGCTTCGTTCACGCGGATATCGACGCCGCGCTCGCGGCAGCAGGCCGCCATTGCCTGCGTGATCGCGCCCATGCCGCCGATGGCGTGGCCCCATTGCCCGCGCTTGCCGTTCACCTCGCCGAAGACGTGGTGCAGCAATACATAAGCCGAGCCCGGCGTGTAGGGGCTCGCATAATTGCCGACGATGGAATCGAAACCGAGCACGGCTTTCAACGGTTCGCTCTCGAACCAGTGGTCGAGCCAGTCGCCGGCGGATTTGGTGAAGAGATCGAGCACGTCGCGCTTGCCGACGATATCGAGCTTGGTCAGTCGGCTCGCGGCGCCGAAGCCCGACAGCATTTCCGTGAACGCCTCGCGCCAGCCACGCTCGACGAGATTGGGCGGCGCCTTCATCGCGAGATCGCGCAGCACGTCGGCGATGGCCTCGAGGCGCGTTTCGTAGGCGGGGAGACGCTCGGCGTCCTTGGCGGAAAACCGCGCGACTTCGGCCTGCGTGATACCGGGGCCGGTCATGAAACTGTTCCCGTCCGGCAGCGGCAGGAAATTCGAGACCTTGCGCTCGATGATCTTCAGGCCGTGGCGATGCAGATCGAGATCGGCGATCACCTCCGGCTGCAGCAGCGACACCGTGTAGGACGCGACCGAATTGCGAAAGCCCGGATGGAATTCCTCCGTCACCGCGGCGCCGCCGACGATGTGGCGCCGCTCCAGCACCACGACCTTCGCGCCCGCCGCCGCGAGGTATGCCGCGCACGTCAGCCCGTTGTGGCCCGCGCCGATGATCACTGCGTCTGTCATGGGTGGGGGATAGCTTGGTTTGCAGCGGTGCGCACCCTTCTCCCCGCGAGGGGGAGAAGGTGTCGACGAAGTCGACGGATGAGGGGGCGTCCGGGCGATTGGCCGCTGCAGCCGGTTTCATCCTGACACTCGCCCCCTCATCCGACCGCTTCGCGGCCACCTTCTCCCCCTCGCCGGGGCGAAGGGTAATTTGCGCTCAACGTTCCGGCCATTTTTGATAAGCCACGCCCTCTGGCTCGCGTCGTTGCGCGCGCTAACATCGCCCCCATGTCCAAACTCACGATCTACGGCGACTCCATCAGCGGCAACTGCCTGAAGGCGAAGTGGGTGGCCACGCGCCTTGCGATTCCGTTTGACTGGATCGAGACGAGCGTCGTCGAAGCGGCGACGCGGACGCCGCAGTTTCTCGCGCTCAATCCGTGGGGACAGGTGCCGTTGGCGGTGCTGGCGGACGGGCGCACGCTGTCGCAGTCCAACGCGATCATGCTGCATCTGGCGGAGGGCAGCGATCTCATTCCCGCCGACGCGTATGCGCGCGCGAAGATGTTCGAGTGGCTGTTCTGGGAGCAGTACAGCCACGAGCCGGTGATCGCCGTACGCCGCTTCCGCGTGAAATTCCAGAAGCTCCGCGATCAGGAGATCGACGCGTCGCTTCTGCCGAAGGGCAACGCCGTGCTGGCGCGGATGGAGGAGGCGCTTGCAGACAGCGCCTATTTCGTCGGCGACGCGCTCACGCTCGCCGACATCGCCCTCGTCGCCTATACGCGCTGGGCGGGCGAGGGCGGCTTCGATCTCTCGAACTTTCCGCGCGTGCAGACATGGATCGCCCGCGTCGAGCGCGATCTCGGACTGCCGCCGACGTGAGGTTTCAGACCGACAGCGCTTCGGCGATGCGGATGACGTCGTCGAACGCCTGGCTCTGCGGATGGCGCACGCAGATCGGGGTCTGGCTGCGGATGGCGTCGCCCACGCGCGGATCGCGGCACACCACGCCCGCGAGCGGGGGGCGCACGCCGAGATACTTCTCCGTCGCCTTCGCGAGCTGTTCATAGACGCGCCGTCCCGACGTGCGGTTGTCGGCCATGTTCACCACCACCCATGGCTGGGCGTTGGGCTGTGCGAGGCGCAGCAGCTTCAGGAACGCATAGGCGTCGGTCAGCGCGGTCGGGTCTTCCGTCGTCACCACCACCACGCGGTCGGCGGCGCGCGCGAAACGCATGACATTGGGATCCACGCCGGCGGCGCAGTCGAGCAGGATGCGATCATACAAAGGCGCGAGCTGCGTCACGCCCTGCGCGATGCGATGCACTTCCTCGAGCTTGAGACTCGCGAGCGCGCCCGAGCCCGAATGGCCGGGCAGGAGATCGAAGCCGCCCTGACGTCCGGGGCCGCCGAGAATAGGCGTCACCGCCGCATCGAGTTCGAGCCAGCCGCGCATGACCGACGAGAGGTCCGCTTCCGGCCGCACGCCGAGCTGGATGTCCACATTGGCGAGGCCGATGTCGCAATCGACAAGCAAAGCCCGCCGGTTCGTGCGCCCGAACGCGCACGCGAGGGAGACCGAAAGCCAGGTCTTGCCGACTCCGCCCTTGCCCGACGCGATCGCAAGGATCGGCGCGGAGCTGGTGCGCGAGGCTTGGGCGCGCTTTGCGGCCAGCACCATGACTTCCCCTTGAAGTGTTCTGGCCCTTGAAGTGTTCTGGCCCGAAAGTGTTCTAGAGAGGCACAGTCGGGCATCAGCATTGCCGAGCCGTTGACGTTTTTGACCTTTGGGCAAAATTTGCGTGTCTTTTCAGTAAATTGCAGCGGCAAATTCGTTTCTGAAAAGCAATGAGTGTGAATCGGCGTTAGCCATGATGGGGCATTTTCGCCTTTTGCAGGTGCGCGGTCCGGCATGAATGCCGGAGCAAGATTACAGTCAGGTAGTCCGATCGCGGACTCGTTCGTCCCTCGCTCTCCAGTACCGCCGGCTTCAGCCGGCCAACCGTTTCCCCTTGGCGCGCATGATGCCGGCTGGAGGCCGGCGCTCCCGGCGCACATTTTTCAGCAAAACAATCCGACCGGGTCGCAAGCTGTCCGACACTTCTCCCCACGTCGCGCCGGGATGGTCCCGTCGTCACGGAGAGGAGGGCCAGAGATGCACGTCGTTCGACCGCTACGTCACCGCCGCCAAGCCTACGCCGCTGCAGCGCGCGAGCTGCACCTCTGGCTGCTGCAGGTTCTCGCGTGGGGGGCGACCCGTGTGCGGCTGCCACGCATCCTGCGTCTCGATTTCCAGGATGAAGTACGCAAAGCGCGCCGCGACATCCGCTTGCTGATCTTCCTCGGGATGTGCTCGCGCATGACGTTTCGCAAAGATCGACCAAGCTTCACGCGCCGGCCGCATGGCATAGCCGGCTATCGGCGCCGCCGACTGCGCCTGCTACGCACCTACACGCGTGGGATTGCGCTGCGCACGCTTCGTGACATGCGCGATGCGCTCAAGGATTTCCACGAGACCGTGAAGCGCGCCATCGCGCGCTTGCCCAGGAACGGCGTTGCGCCCGGCGCCGTCGTCACGGTGATCGCCGTGACGATTGCTCTGGGCGCGTCTGCCCCGGCGCCTGCGCCCGAAGCTGCAGACACGTCATAGCCTGGAGCGCGGGCGACTTCGCCCGCTTTCGACAATCGCCATGGGCGGGGTCGCCCATGCTCCGTTTGCCGCGCGAGATTCCTCGGAGTCTGGCCCGCGCACGTCCGTGTTCACAGAGGTAAAGAAATGTCTGGCGCACCCGACAGGATTCGAACCTGTGACCCCTGCCTTCGGAGGGCAGTGCTCTATCCAGCTGAGCTACGGGTGCGGAGGCGCGGTGTGTACCGGAG